>JBDKSR010000226.1:0-14308 GCA_039680545.1 Bryobacteraceae bacterium
TTTGGCGCGTTGCCGAGGAACCGGTCCCAATCGACGTTCTGCGGCGAGGCGTCGGGCGGGATCGAATATTGCCAGGCGCCGATCGCTGTGTTCCTGTCGAGCCACGCCTCCACCATGATCAATTCGCCGATCATGCCGGACTGAATGATTTCCTTCGTCATGGCATAGATCACCGAACTCACGTACTGGCTTCCGACTTGAAGGATGCGGCCGCTGGCCTTTTCGGCTTCAATCAGCGGCTTGCCTTCTTCGATCTTGTGCACCATCGGCTTCTGGAGGTACACGTCCTTGCCGGCCTTCAAAGCGTCGATGGCGATTGTGGAATGCCAGTGGTCCGGGGTGGCGATGATGACAGCGTCGATGTCACTCTTGGCGAGGATTTCCCGGTAGTCGCGCGTCGTGAATAGCTGGTTGCCGTACAGTTCGCGGGCACGGGCCAAGCGCCCGTCGTAGATGTCGCAAACAGCGGCGAGTTCGTTTCCAGGGATGGTTAACGCACTTTGCGTATCCCCGGAACCCATCCCGCCGATTCCAATCGTTGCAAAACGGATTCTATCGTTTGGCGAAACCTTGGCCTGTCCGCCTGCGGCCCGTTCCGCAGCCACTCCTGCCATGGCGGCCGTTTGAAGAAAATGACGTCGTGTCGCGCGCATCTCTGTGCCTGCTGTCCTTTCTATTCCTTACTGTAGCCCAACAAGGCCTTAACCAAGCGAAGGGCAAAAAACGGCAAAGTAGTTCATCCCTCGGCGAGGCTAGCGGTAGCCAGGTGCATTGCCCAGATGCGCTTGACCTGGCTGATGCTGCATCAGGTCAGATCTGCGGTTTGCTTGATGGTCGGGCCGGTCGGCGCGAGCGCCCGAGGCCTTCTCGCGGTAGACCCCGGCAACGTAATAGCCCGCCGTTTGCGTACTCTGCTCGATTTCGGTCTGGCGAGTCAGATCCTGTTCGTCGGTGGAAACTCGGAGGTAGATTCGTGCGATTTTCATGGGTAGGCGGCCAGGATGGGTATACTCAAATGCGCCTATGCTAACCCGACAGGCCCATCTAACAAAGCGCAATCTAAATGCGCCTAGCTCAAAATCCTGGCTTCAATGCGCCGCCTGGGACGGGAAGGGCAGGGGGCCAGCAAGACAATTTCAGCGTGCGCGTGGTACTGATGACGTATATACTGCGTTAGGCAGTGACCGAATCTACTAACCCGGTAAGGAAATTTTCCACAGTGGACATCCCACGGATATTCAATATCACTGAGAGTGCTCACCGCATCCACAACCCGATCACACCCGAAAAGCTCGCCACTCTCGGCGCGGCGCTGCGTCTGGAATCGGGGGCCCGAGTGCTCGACCTCGGCAGCGGTTCGGGGGAGATGCTGTGCACCTGGGCACGCGATCACGGCGTCATCGGCACCGGCATCGACATGAGCCAGTTGTTCACCGAGCAAGCGAGACTCCGTGCTGAAGAACTCGGCGTCGCCGATCGAGTCAAGTTCATCCATGGCGATGCTGCGGGCTACGTCTCTGACGAGAAGGTCGGTGTGGCAGCCTGTGTCGGTGCCACTTGGATCGGCGGGGGAGTCGTCGGCACAATCGAGTTGCTGGCGCGGAGCCTGCGCACCGGAGGGATCATCCTCATCGGCGAGCCCTACTGGCGGTTACCGCCGACGGAAGATGTTGCCAAGGGGTGTCTTGCCAACTCAATCTCCGACTTTCTCATGCTTCCGGAACTTCTCGCGTCTTTCGGCCACCTTGGCTACGACCTCGTTGAAATGGTTCTGGCTGACCAAGATGGCTGGGACAGATACGAGGCGGCCAAATGGCTCACCATGCGCCGATGGCTTGAAGCCAATCCCGACGACGAGTTGGCGAAAGATGTTCGAGCCAAACTGACCTCGGAACCCGAGCGCTACGCCGCTTACACACGTGAATACTTGGGCTGGGGTGTGTTCGCGCTGATGCCGCGGTGATGCGTTGGCGCATCCGGCGGATCGTCAACGGTTGTGCCGCGCAACAGGGCCTTCGCTAAGTTAAGGCCAACAGCTATGACACGGTAAGCGCGATACAGCGTTCAGTCGTACAAATCTAAGCTGCTACTTGGTAGGGCTGGCCGGCTTAGTTGGCGCGGTGTCCTTGCTGGGGGGCGTGTTGTGGGTGCCTGCTGGCGCCGGACTGGAACTGTGGTGGCCGTAATCGGTGACATACCAGCCCGACCCCTTGAACTGGAGCGCCGGCGGAGACAAAAGGCGTTCAACCGCTCCACCGCAGTCCTTGTGGACTGTCAGCGGAGCATCGGAGAACTTCTGCCTGACTTCAAATACCTGGCCACACTCTAAACAACGATATTCATACAGTGGCATAAGCGAAACTGATTTCTTTGGGTGCTGCCTGTCCGGAAATCGGCGCATGCACGCTTGCCGTTTGTGGTTTGCCTTGGAGGAGTACCTCGATTGCCTTCTTCAGCAACGAATCCTCTTCCTGTTTCTGAGGCTGCGGCGCGACTTCCGGAGTTTCTATACCTTCCTCGTCTTCAATTTCCGTGAACGGTTCTGACTCGACAAAAGGAACCGAAGGAATCACGCCCGTGTCCTGGATGGCCTTCCCCTGGGGCGTGAAATACTTGGCCACCGACAAAATGATCGCCGAGCCGTCTTCCATGTTGATGGCGCGACGAACCGCGGCGTCGCCGAAACTGCGTTCTCCAACGACTTCCGCGCGCTTGCTTTCAAGTAGCGCACTCGCGGCGATTTCAGCTCCATCGGCGGTTCCGCGGTTGGTGGTCACTACCAGGGGCAGCCGGAACATGTACTTTTCGGGCTTGGCCTCGAAGTTTTGTCGCGGTACGCGCTGTCCCTCGAGGTAGGACATGAGGCCCTTCTCCAGGAACAGGTTAGCAAGGGCCAAACCCTCTTCCGGAGTCCCGATCGCGCACTGGCGCAAATCAAGGACCAGGCGCTTTGCGCCCTGTTGCTCCAAACTCTTGATCGCGGCAGCTACTTCGGCGGTCTTCCCCGCGAGAAGCGTCCCCGGCCTCACATAACCAACCTGGTCGGGAAGCATCTTCGAGGTAACAGGCGGCACAGGAACGGCGGCCCGCGTCAACTTGATCTTCTGGGGCTCGGGGTTCCGCATACGCAGGATCGAAATCTCGACGTCTGTTCCCGGCGCGCCTTGCATCAGTAGTTCCGCATAGGCAAGCGGCATGTCGCGCGTGGCGACGCCGTTGATGTTCTCGATCAGGTCGCCTGTCGCCAGGCCAATCTTGGCCGCGGGGGAGTCGGGTAAGGCGCTTACGACGCCCACGTATCCATATCGCTTGGATAGCACCAGACCGACGTCAGCCTTCTTCGCGCCCTTGTTCTTCACGTACTGCTTGTACTGCTCGGCGTTCAGATAGCTGGCGAACGGATCGATGGATTCGAGCAAACCATTCATCGCGCCCAGAGTGACACTCTTGAGATCGGGCTCCTCGACGTAGTCGCTCTTGATCTTGGCGAGAACCTCCATGTACACCTGCATTTGACGGTATGCAGGGACGTCGCTCGGAGCGCTCTTTCCAACGAGTGCGCCGACGAGGAGGAGGACTACCAGAGACGCGGATAAGCTGACGAACGCGAACTTGAAACGACCGTTCATATGGATTCCATGCCTTGGGAGAACGCCTGCCCGCCCCGGCCCCTACTCGGCCAGCACCAACGTCTCCAGGAGGTCGGCTAAACCTAATTATAGCAAAGTAAAAGAAGCACCCCGTCATTCCGGGGAGGTCCCGCCGCGTGTTTACAACATTTGCGAGGCATTATGCCTGCCTCAGACCTGACGGGAGGCGCCGCCTAGGGCTTCGGGAGTGACTCCTTCCAGCGCGCGGCCAACGTGGCCAATTCGTCGGCCAAATTCGGGTGCAGCCGCCGTAAGTTCTTTGTTTCCTGCGGGTCGCTCTCCAAGTTGGACAAGAACATTGCATCGTCCCCCGGGAGCGGATTCGAGCCTTCCGGGCTTCTGTCGAATGTCCTTCCGTTGATCACCAGCTTCCAGCGGCCCTTCCGAACGGCGAGTTGCCCGCCCTGATTCCAGTAAATTGCCTCGTGCGGAGACTTGGCTGTACCTACAGCCACGTCAAGGATGTCACTGCCGTCCATGCCCGATGCCGTTGCGCCGATAGCGCGGCACACGGTCGGCAGAATATCCATGGACATCACAACCTCACCAGTGCGGACGCCGCCACGAAAACGCGCGGGCCAACTCATCACAGCGGGCACATGCATCCCCCCGTCGAACAGGCTGAACTTGAACCCGCGATAGACGCCGTTGTCGCCCGCTGCGGCGTACTCCTGGTTCAGACCGGCGCGCTTCTCCGTGGTTGCTCCGTTGTCCCCCACCAGGAAGATCAACGTGTCGTCGAGTCGCCCGGTTTCAGAGAGGACACGCCGTATCTCACCCACCCCGTCGTCCACCGCCGCGATCATCGCCGCGTAAATCCGCCGTTCCAGCGGCAAATGTACGAACCGGCGGACGTACTTCTCCGGTGCGTGCATTGGATAATGCGGCGCGTTGTAGGCCACGTAAGCGAGAAAAGGATTGCGCTGTTCGCGACGAATGAAGGAGACGGCCTCTTCCGTGATGCGTTCGGTGAGGTAGCGTCCGTCATCGAATACTTCATCTCTGTTCCGCCACAAGTCGTGATAGTTGACGCGCTTCGGCTCGCCCCAATAGAAACGGTGGGAATAATAATCCACGCAGCCATTGTGAAAACCGTAGAAATAGTCGAAACCGTGACCGTTGGGGTAGGTTGCGTCGCTGTGACCGAGGTGCCACTTACCGATCGCGGCGGTCCGGTAGCCGCGGCTGCGCGCCACGGAGCCGAGTGTGGGGATGCCGGGCGTCAATTCTCCGCCATTGTTCGGCACACCCGCCTTGGCCGGAAAACGTCCGCTCATGATCGATGCGCGTGCCGGGGCGCAGACCGGAGCGTTCGAGTACCAGTTGGTGAACGCGACTCCGCTTGCAGCCAATGCGTCGATGTTCGGCGTCTTGAGGTCAGCCGCGCCCTGGAAACCCAAATCGCGATTCCCCAAATCATCAAGAACCACAACGATGACGTTCGGCCCCTTAGGCGCGGAGGCTGCCGCAGGCAATGCCGCGACACCGCACAACCAATCCCGGCGTGTCATGGTGTCCGCCTATTGTAGTTGAATTAGGCTTGGTTCAATGGATCTGCTGGCTTCGGGCGGCTCGGTTTTCAGCGCCGCCCGCGCCGGGATGGCCTTCCACCTTCCGGTGTCCAATGGCAGTCATACTTGTGTTGGCCGCCGCGTTGGGCTTATCATGCCGTGCATACCGCCGTCGGAAGCTGAGGTGAACAAGACTACTTGGGTCCGGACTCGAAAAACACTGCCCGCCTCTACTATGAGCGGCGCATCCATCGTGTGATGGATTACATCGCCGCCCATCTGGATCAGGAGATGTCGCTGGATGAGTTGGCCGGCGAAGCTGCGTTTTCTCCCTACCATTTCCACCGGCTGTTCACGGCCCTGACGGGAGAGTCCGTCGGCGCCTACATTCGCCGCCTACGGTTGGAACGCGCGGCGTCCCACCTGCTGGTGTATCCCGAACGGAGCGTGACGGAGACAGCCTTGCGCAATGGTTTCGCCTCACCGGCGGTATTTGCACGCGCATTCCGGGACCGTTTCGGTATTAGTGCTTCGGCGTGGCGGATAGCCCGCAAAGACTGCAAAGCGATGCGCAAGGATGGGCAAGCGCTTGGCAAGGATGCGATAGGACTGGAAGGTCTTCCCCGGTATGCTCTTCCAAGTTGGGTTCCACAGCGGACCTCAACAGAAACGGAGAATACAGTGGAAGTTCTGATCGAAGACATGCCGGCGTTGCGGGCAGCATACGTAAGGCGTCTCGGGCCTTATCGCATCTCAGCCTGCCAGGCATGGGAGGTCCTATGCCGGTGGGCCGGGCCGCGCGGTCTTTTGTCGCGGGGGCACATGCTCTTCAGCATCAGTCATGATGATCCGACGGTGACCGCCGAGAGCAAGCTGCGATACGACGCCTGTGTCGCCATTGATCCGGACACGAAGGTCGATGACCAGGTGGGCGTCGTCGAACTCCCGGCGCGCCGTGCGGCGAGGGTGCGTTACTGCGGCCCGGGGAACGGCATCCTAGGCGTGTACCAGTCGCTCTATGGGGACTGGTTGCCCGAATCGGGGTTTGTTCCGGCTGATATTCCTGCCATCGAGATCTACTACCCCGAGGAAGGGAATGCCCCCGAAAAGGATCATTTCGTGATGGACATTTGCATGCCCATCATTCCGGCATAAACTCACTGTCGGTCGTGCCTGCCAGGGGCTGTGCTGCGAGACTGCACAACCAATCCCCGCGTGCCACGACGTACGCTCATTGCAGTTGGGTTCGGGCCGTTAGTCGGCTGCTGGGGAAGGGCAATCAGGCTTACTGGCTGGTCAGCTTGCGGTACTGGCGGAGGACGCGCTCCACGTAGCGTTGTGTCTCGGAGTAAGGAGGGATTCCGTTGTACCGATCCACCGCACCCGGCCCTGCATTGTATCCGGCGAGCGCCTTGCGTACCTGGTAGGGATCATTCTGGTATTTCACCAGGAGATCGCGCAGATAGCGCGCGCCCGCGTCCACGTTCTCTTCGATATTCGCGGGGTCGGCATCGAGTTCCTTGGCCGTGCCCGGCATCAACTGCATGATCCCCATGGCGCCCTTAGGCGAGACAGCATCCTGCCGGTATCCCGATTCCACTGCGGCGACGCTGTGTACGAATTCCGGAGGCAATCCATTGCGTAGGGCGGCTTGTGTGACCAACTCGCGGGGCGATGGCTGCACTACTGCGGTGGAAGCGGCGGGTGTTTTGGGCTCTTCGACAGATTCCTCAACCTCGAACGCCGCAATCTCCGAGGACGGCAGTTCGGTGACAGCCTGGCCGTCATACAGCCTCACAGTGTTGCCGGCATGCTCATGACGATCGATGCGCAGGCGAAAACCCGTTGAAAATATGGCATACTCACCCGCTAGGGCCGGTATGGACAAGAAAGCGCAAAGCGCCAGCCAGCGTATGAAACTCGTCGTCACTTAATACATGATGACGTATGCCGGACCCGATGCGTGGAAAGGAAATCAGCAGGATGGTCAGATTCCGGATTACGGCAGTTCTCTTTGCTTTTTGTGTGACCGGTTGGGCGGCGGAACCGAAGTCGTCTGAAGTCTATTGGAATCGCGGTCCGCTATCGCCGAATGCGATGGCTCCACTTCCGCTAGGCTCTATCAGGCCCGCGGGTTGGCTGCGCCAGCAACTCAGGATTCAGGCGAACGGCCTCTCGGGCCACCTCGACGAGTTTTGGCCGGATCTGGGGCCGAACAGCGGTTGGCTCGGTGGCACGGGCGAAAGCTGGGAGCGCGGTCCGTATTATCTCGACGGTTTCGTTCCGCTGGCTTACTTGCTCGACGACCCCGCCCTGATCGCCAAAGCAAAGAAGTGGGTCGAGTGGACGCTCACGCATCAGCGTGAAGATGGCGCAATCGGGCCGGATCCGCGAAAAGGGAAGTACGCCAAAGAATGGCAGACCACGGACTGGTGGCCCAATATGGTGATGCTGAAGGTGCTCACGCAATACCAGGAAGCGACCGGCGATCCGCGCGTCATCCCGCTCATGCGAAAGTACATGAAGTATCACCTGCAGAACGTCCAGCAGCGGCCTCTTATCAACTGGGCCTCTCACCGATGGGCCGAGGAACTGTTGAGCATTGTATGGTTGTATAACCGGACAGGCGACAAGGAACTGCTGGATCTGGCGCGTGCCTTACAGCCACAAGGGTTCGACTGGAAAGCCCACTTCTCCCCGTTGCGCTACACGTCAAAACTCCTGCCGGACGACACCAACCTCTCCACGCACGTCGTGAACAACGCCATGGCAATGAAGACCTCGGCGGTATGGTGGCTCATCTCTGCGGACAAGTCGGATCGTGACGCGATTTACAACCTGCTCGATCAGATGGACCGGTACCACGGACAGGTGAACGGTGTGCATGGTGGTGACGAGCATTACGCGGGGCTCGATCCAACGCAGGGCACCGAACTGTGCGCCGTGGTTGAGGGGATGTTCTCTCTCGAACAGCTCATCGCAATCCTTGGCGACCCCGCTTTCGGCGACCGCCTGGAGCGGATTACTTTCAACGCTCTGCCTGCGACATTCAAGCCGGATATGTGGGCGCACCAGTACGACCAACAGGTCAACCAGGTGATGTGCAGCATCGACAAGAAGCGTAACTGGACGACCAATGAAGCGGATTCAAACCTCTTTGGGCTCGAACCGAATTTTGGTTGCTGCACGGCTAACATGCACCAGGGGTGGCCGAAATTTGCGTCCCACCTCTGGATGGCTACGCAGGGAGAGGGGCTCGCCGCGGTTGCCTATGCGCCTTCCAGCGTGAGTGCGCGGGTGCGCGGCGGTGTCGCAGTGAAAATCGACGAAGCCACAGAGTACCCGTTCCGGGAGACGATTCGGCTCACCGTGCGCCCTGAGAAACCCGTGACGTTTCCTTTGACACTTCGTGTTCCCGCGTGGGTCAAAGGTGCGGTGATCAAGGTCGCAGGACGAATCGAGAAGGATGTCCGGCCCGGCACGTTCCATTCGATCGAACGCCGCTGGCGGGCTGGCGATGTCGTCGAGATTCGCTTCCCGATGGCGTTGCGCAGCGAGATGCGCCACAAGAACTCAATCGCCATTCTGCGGGGTCCCCTGGTGTTCTCGCTGGCAATAGGAGAAGACTGGCGGAAGGTGAAGGGCGAGGAGCCGCACGCCGATTGGGAAGTCCATCCGGTGACGCCCTGGAACTACGGGCTCGTCGTTGACCCGGAGAATCCCTCGGCATCCATCTCGGTAGCGGAGCGTCCAATCGGAGCCGTGCCGCTCTCACCGGATGGCGCTCCTGTTGCGCTCACGGTGACGGGCCGTCGAATCCCTGAGTGGACTCTGCTGAATGGTTCGACAGGACCCATGCCGGAGAGCCCCTTGCGCGCTGACGCGGCAACCGGGAAACTGACGCTGATTCCGTACGGATGCACGAACCTGCGTTTGACGTTGTTTCCGTGGATAAAGAAGGAACCATAAATACCTGCGGCGGAGAGCCGGGGTTGGGACGCCATGACGACAATCACTCATCTCGAATGCATCCAATGCGGCGCAAAGCACGAGTTCGGTCACGTGAGGAACGTGTGCCATTGCGGCGGGCCGCTCTTTGTCCGATACGACATGGAGCAGTTGCGGCAGGGATGGAGCCGCGAGTGGCTGAACAATGCGCCCCCTACAATGTGGCGTTACGCGGCTGTGTTGCCGATCGGGAAGCCCAGTTCCATCGTCTCGCTCGGAGAGGGCATGACGCCGCTCGTTCGCTGCCGCAGGGCTGGCGCGCGGCTGGGTCTCGATGACCTTTGGGTGAAAGATGACGGCGTCAACCCGACGGGGTCCTTCAAAGCACGGGGACTCTCGTGTGCCGTGTCGATGGCGGTCGAGTTGGGTATACATGCCCTCGCCGTCCCCTCGGCGGGGAACGCTGCCAGCGCCTTGGCTGCGTATGCCGCCGCGGCGGGCATCGAGGCGCACATTTTCATGCCGCGTGATGTGCCGCAGTCGAATTATGTCGAGTGCAAGTCGTTCGGCGCGCAGGTCACGCTCGTCGACGGGTTGATCAACGATTGCGCCAAACTCGTTGCGGAAGGCTGCGCTTCGAAGGGCTGGTTCGACATGTCCACACTGCGTGAACCATACCGGGTCGAAGGCAAGAAGACAATGGGCTGGGAAATCGCCGAGCAATTCCACTGGGAACTGCCCGACGTGATTTTGTACCCGACCGGCGGCGGCGTCGGCTTGATGGGAATGTGGAAGGCATTCGAGGAATTGGAAACGCTCGGGTGGACCTCGGCGAAGAAACCCAGGATGATTGCCGTGCAAGCTGAAGGGTGCCGCCCGATAGTGGACGCGTTCGAGCGGGGCGAGAAGCAGTGCTATTTCTGGGAGCGCGCCCACACGGTGGCGAGCGGGCTGCGCGTGCCGAAGCCGCTCGGCGATTTCCTGATCCTGGATATACTGCGCGCGAGCGGCGGCTCGGCGGTGGCTGTGAGCGACGCCGAGTTACTTGACGCGGGAGTACGATTTGCCTCCGAAGAAGGGATGTTTGTCGCTCCGGAAGGAGCGGCGTGCATCGCTGCGATTGAGAAACTTGTCGCGTCAGGCGTCGTGAAACGCGGAGAGCATGTTTTGATTTACAACACGGGCTCCGGGTTGAAGTACATCGGCGCCTATTCGACCCGCTTCCCCCGCTCGGAGGCTTCGCAACAGGACAAACTCGGCGGACTGATCACACCCCGCTGAGGTTCGCCGTCAAGCCAGAAGTTCGGCGATGCGGTCGGGATCGTTCGGCACGACCGTCGGGCTATTCCCGTACGTCGGCTCGATCTTCTTGCCGGATGGCGTCGAAAGCTGGCCCGTGTGGTAGCGGTAAATGTAATCGGGATCCTTGAGGACGTTCCCGGTCAGTACGGCCACCACGTCCGCATCCCGTGCGATCACTCCCGCCGCGCGCAGTTTCTTTATGCCGGCCAGCGTCGCGGCCGATGCGGGTTCACATCCGATTCCGCACAACCCGACCTGAGCTTTCGCGTCGGCGATTTCCTGTTCGGTGACCTTCTCCACCACGCCGTTTGAAGACGTGATTTCATGCAGCGCCTTCGGCCAGGACACCGGGTCGCCGATGCGTATCGCGGTAGCGAGTGTTTCCGGCTCCGTGACCGGCGTCAGCTTCGAGCGATCGTGCGTCTGCATCAACTCATAGAACGGCGCGGAACCCTCGGCTTGAATCACGGCCAGACGCGGGCTGCGTTTGATAAGGCCGAGCCCGAGCATCTCGCGAATCGACTTGCCGAAGGCCGAAATGTTACCGAGATTTCCGCCGGGGAGGACGATCCAGTCGGGCGGATTCCAGTCGCGCTGGTCCATCATCTCGACGATGATCGTTTTCTGCCCCTCGATGCGGAACGGATTGATAGAGTTCAGAAGGTAAATGCCGAGCCGCTCCGCAAGTACGCGAACAAGGGCCAGGATCTGGTCGAAATTCGCCTCCACTTGCAGCGTTTTCGCGCCGTATTCAAGCGCCTGAGCCAATTTGCCGTACGAAATATTACCGTGTGGGAGGAAGATCACCGGCCGCAGTCCGGCGGCGCTCGCATAGGCGGCCATCGACGCCGAGGTGTTGCCCGTGGAGACGCACGCCACGCGGGTCATGCCCAGCCTCAATGCCTGGGCCACGCCGCAGGTCATGCCGTTGTCCTTGAAGGAGCCGGTCGGATTGAATCCCTGGTGCTTGAAAGCGAGTTGTTTCAGCCCTGCCCACGCGGCCGCGCGCGGTGCGTCCAGTATGGGGGTGTTACCCTCGCTGAGGCTGACCACGCGATCGTAGCTCGCGAGAAACGGGATCATCTCCCGGTACCGCCAAACGCCGCTGCGATCGAGCGGAACGTTGTTCATCCGCCGCTCGCGCCACGTCCGCTTGAGGACGGCGGGATCAGCCGTGCGCCCGGGATAGTCGCATTCGAGTAGCGCGCCGCACTTCGGGCAGTTGTAAATCACCTCCGTAACAGGAAAGCGGGCCCGGCAGGCAGAGTTAAAACACACCAGTTCAGATTGCATGGAAACCCTGATTATAGCGAGCGGCCGGGCGTGACTGCCGGAGTTTTGGTATCCTCATCGGTCTGCACCAATGCCTGTCCCCACTGAACGTGTCACCGTTGAACACCCTATGCGGGTGATCGCCGGCGCATGCGCCATCGCGCTGCTCTCGATTTGGGCGTGCCTCGATCATTACAACGCCGCGAAGCTTTTCCGCGATGGCGGAGGCGACCCGTATCGCGTGGAGGCACAGATCGAGCGATTGCGTCCCGCAGCCGCCGTACTCCCCGAGGCGGTGACGACAGGGTACATCTCCGATGTCCCGTTCGAAGAAGTGAGGGGAAGCGCGGGGTTTTTCGGGGCGCAATATGCCATGGCGCCACGCCTGCTGGTTGAGTTCCCCAAAACGGCGAGGCCGGACTGGGTCCTGGGGAATTTCTCCGGGCCTCCCGACCTCGGCGCACTCGATCGTGATTACGGGCTGGTGCTTGTGCGAGATCTGGGGCGGGGTGTCATGGTATTTCGACGGTCCGGACGCTAACTTCATGGGGATACTAGCTCTTCTACTGCCTGCTGTTGCCGGATGGTTCATTGTCCGTCTCGTGCTTCCCTCCTGGCGCCTGTCGCCGTGTTGGGCTGCCCGCGTGTTCGAGGCTGTCCTTGGCGCCGGGTTGGGTGTTGGTGCGTCCTCGCTCATCTACTTTGTGATGCGACTGTGCGGAGCAAGCGGGTTCGGGAGCATTCTCGCCTGTGACCTTCTGCTCCTCGTAATTCCCGCCGCGATCTGGTGGCGCAGAAGACGGATCGAGGAACCGCAGCCCACCGTCGCGTCACCCGCGTTCCGTTGGAACGCTCTGCTCGCCGGTGCGCTCGCAGTTGGCTTTCTTTTGACGACACTTTCGTTTATCGAGACGTACAACGCGATGCCGCATGGAGAGTGGGACGCATGGAGTACTTGGAACGCTCGTGCGAAATTCCTTGCTTCGGACGGTGATGCGTGGCGCAACGCCTGGAGCCCGCTTCTTGTAAGGACGCATCCCGGTTATCCGTTGCTTCTCTCGGGAGTTGTCGCCCGTACCTGGCGCTATGGCGGCACCGGGACGCCTTCTTCGGTTCCCGCAGCCGTCGCGTACCTCTTCCTGGCTGGAACAACGGTGCTGCTTGTTACCGGCGTGGGCGTGCTATGGAGCGCGAGTTCCGGCCTGCTGGCAGGTTTACTGCTTCTTGCCGGCACGAAGTTCGTGTCCACGGGGATGGCCCAATATGCCGACGTCCCGTTGAGCTTCTACATGCTGGCGACGCTCGTCCTTATCACCCTTGCGGAAAGTGCCGGGGAAAGGCGTAGGACGGTTCTCGCACTTGCGGGCGTGATGGCGGGACTCGCCGCCTGGACGAAGAGCGAGGGCCTTCTGTTCCTGTGTTGCGTGTTTGTGGGACTGGCCGCCGCCCGGTGGCGTGAGGGTGGCCCCAAGCCGGCCGCCCGCGACAGCATTTGGTTTATGGCTGGTTCGCTGCCGGGCCTCGCGGTGACTCTCTGGTTCAAACTGGTGCTCGTCCAATCCGTGGATCCGGAAGCGCAGTTGTCGCTCGGCGGCATCGCGAGCAGCGTGACCCATCCAGATCGATACGTCACGATCCTGGAGGCGTTTTGGAAGGAAATCCTCGCGTTTGGCGGTACGTGGACCCACCCGTTGCTGCTGATCGTGATTGTGGCCGCAGTTCTGCGATTCCGTCCATCCGTCCGACGCCGGCATCCGCCGTTAGCCGCAGCCATCGCATTCGTGTTGCTCATCGTAGGCTATGTGGGCGTCTATGTGACAACGCCGGTCGATTTGAAGTGGCTTCTTGGTACTTCGCTTGGGAGACTCGGCGCGCAGGTGTGGCCGTCGGCGATTCTGCTCCTGATGCTCACGCTTGGGCGGCCTGAAGACGCCGTCGTTTTGCGGAAAGAGCGATCCAGTAGGAAGAGTGCTCGGGCAGGAAAGGGAAGACAGTGACTACGGAGGGGAAGGCGGCTCGATATGCCGCGATTTCCGCACTCGGTTTTCTGTTCCTTGTGAACGTCTACCGTGCGGCGACACAGTCGATGACTCATGACGAAGCATACACGTACCAGTTGTACATAGCCGCGCCGGTATCTCGGATTTTTGAATACTTCAATCCGAATAATCACTTCTTCGCGGTCATTCTGATGAAGATATCGACCGTGGTGCTCGGCGTCAGCGAGTTCACGATGCGGTTGCCGTCGGTCGTCTCCGGTGGGTTCTACTTCTACTTCGTTTACCGGCTCTGTTTGCTCGCGTTTGGCCAAGGGTATTTGTTTCTCATTTCGGTTCTGCTGCTTTCGACGAATCCGTTTCTGCTCGACTTTCACGTGGCCGCGCGCGGCTATGGGATAGGGATTACTTGCCTGGTAGGGGCGATTTACAGCCTAATGCTGTACAGCACGGAACGGCGTGGCGATTGGCGGCTCCAGATCGCGGGCATGACCGGTTTGTCGCTCGCAGTGGCCTCGAATCCGACGTTTTTGTTTCCAGCAGGAATGATCGCGGTTCTCTTCGTTGTGGCGCTCCCGCCGCTCCCCGCCGCAACGAGGAAGGAAAAACGCCGCAAGGCGGCTCCGGC
>JBDKSR010000227.1:0-3807 GCA_039680545.1 Bryobacteraceae bacterium
TTCGAACAGAAGCACCGCCGTCCCAGACAGCGAGGAGCGAAGAGGAGCACGACCAGCAGGAGAGCGAGCGAAGGAACAACATGGTCGAGTACTGGAAGGCCATCTTCCAGCGGCGCGAGGTCAACTCAACCTGGCTGGCGCGAACGCTCAAGAACCACATTTTGGCAGGTCGCATAGTTGGACTCAGGAAGGCTCGCCTAGGCGGAGTTGGTACACAGGGATGGAAACTCAGTTGTGATGTGGTGAACGAATACTTGAAAAGGCTGAACGCCCCAAGTTCCACATCCACCTCTGAGACTGAAGAGTGAAAGGCGTGAAGGGTGTGAAGGGTAGAACGCATTCGACCCATTGCGCGTAATACACACCTGCGCGCTAGGCAATGAGTCGAAGGGCTTCTACCCTTCACACTCTTCACAGATAGTCAACGATTGGAGTTAAAGTCAATGTGTATATGTAGTTCAGTCTACTACGTAGGCTGTCACATAGGGGAGAACACGCTGAGCCAAGCCGTAGGGCTCAAAAACGAACTCGCGTTTCCTGCCCGTTTAAGGGGCCTATTATTAGAAACCCCTATACCCATACGCTTTAAGGCGATCGTCGAATTTTGGGGTCCTTCCGTGGGCGTTTGGGTCCATCGCACTTTAAGAATCTCGGACCAAAAAGATGCAAGGTGGAAAAAAAGTTAAGTCAACGAACCGGCAGGGGTCGAGCCGAGAGGTGAGCAGATGGGACGAAAAGTGAAGCGCTGGCCGACGGAGCGGATAGGGATCGAGAAGCTTCTACCTGCTGACTATAACCCTCGGCGCATGGACCGGGAGTCGGCTGAAGCCCTGCGCGCCTCGGTGACTCGGTTCGGAATGGTGGAATGGATCGTATGGAACAAGCGATCGGGGCGCCTTGTCAGCGGGCACCAGCGCTTGGACCTGCTGCGTTCTCTCGGTGAGGATTCAGCGGACTGCATCGTCGTGGATCTTGGCGATGCAGACGAGAAGGCCCTGAACCTGGCGCTCAACAGCCCGAAGCTGCGCGGCGAGTTTGACGACGCGCGCCTGGCCGCGCTGGTTGACGAGTTGCGCGCAAGTTCTCCCCAAGCCAGTGAGGAACTCCGTCTCTCCGAACTCTGCAAGGGAATGGGCATGGGGGGGGGGCAGCGTAAAGGGACGCGCGAAACCTCTCCCCCCACCTCCAAAAACGTGGGTACTTATTGGCATCGATACGGTGCGGTACGGAGAAATATCAACGGCCGTAGAAAAGATCGGAGCGCTATCCGGAGTGATCTGCGAGGTCACCGCGAATAATGGATAGCCAAAAGAAAACCGACAACGCGTTTCTGGAAGCGAAGCTTTCGCTCCGCCGGCACATGCTCCAGAAGTACCACGCGCAGAAACGGGTACGCGTCTTCGACGCGTGCCAGGGGTCCGGCGTGTTGTGGGCGCACCTGCGCCGTGAATTTCAATGTGAGTATTGGGGAGTGGACGTCAAGCCGAAGCCCGGCCGTCTGACGATCCAGTCGGAACGGTTGCTCGACCTGCCCGGGTGGGACTTCGACGTCATCGACGTAGACACCTACGGCGAACCATGGAAACACTGGCAAGGAATCTGCAAGCACGGCAGCCACGCGCTGACTGTGTTTCTGACGATTGGTCTGGTCAAGATGATGGGCGGTAACGCTGGGAACGCCATCTTGGAAATGGCTGGCATCCGGTTCACGAAGATGCCCAACGCGCTGAAGGGGCGCATCGTTGAACGTCTGCATGACTACGCCCTATGGTCGTGCCGAGAGCATGGATGGACCATTCCCTACATCGCCGAGGCAACCGTGATCGGTCGGGCCACCGCGCGGTATCTCGGTGTGCGCTTGGAGAAGGCATGAAGGGCAAGCTCAGTAGAGAGCAGCGCGAGTTCTTCGCGGCCGTCCTCCGTGACGCTGCAGCCGGCGAGCGTCCGGACCTGGCCGGAGTACTTCAGGGAGCCGGCTGGGCGCCAGCGTCGTCAGGGTTGATGACCTTGGCTGAACTGTCCAAGGCGACCGGGCTGGATAAGGCGCAGCTTTGTCGGTACGCATCCAAGGGGATGCCTTCGAGTGGCTCCGGTAGGGAGCGCCGGTTTGACCTGGAGGTCGTGAAGAGTTGGCTCTCTCAACGGCCACGAGCGGCGCGCAAGGTCGTTGGCTCCGCGGCTGCGTCCGGACCCGGGTCGGCGCCGATCGCGCTGACTGAGCATGAACGGAAACTAATCGCCTGCCTACAGTCGCCGGACAGCCCGTCGCTCGAGAGGACCCGGGCCGGCGCACAACTCGCGGCGCTGGCGCTGGCCCGCGGGTACCAGGAAGGCGCCGTAGCCCCGCGCATGCTGGAAGACCTGAAGCGCCAGGCGGAAGAACTGCGCAAGGCGGAACAGGATTACGTCGAGCTGGCGATGCGGCAGGGAGAACTGATCGAACTGGCGCGGGCGGTTCAGATCTCCGGAGACCTGGCGGCCCGGCTGGTCCAGGCTGGCGAGAACCTCGAGCGCGACATCGCGCGCCAAGTCGAAGTGTGGATGCACGACGATGCGTTTCGCGCTCTGGATGCGGACGAGCGATCGCGAAAGATCAGGCAGGTTGTCCGTCAGACCTGCCATGACGTTCGCCGCGCGGAAGTGGGAGAGATAACGCGCATGCTGGAACACGAGGAGGACGCGGGATGATCATCTCATTTGGTTGGACCTGGCCGGCATTCGTGGCGGGGCAAAAGTGTTGCACGCGCAGGAACTGGAAAGACTCCACCGCCATGTCCTATGCGAAAGCCTTCTCTGAAGGCCGGTCACATGATGCCTACGACAAGAGCCCGCTCTACGGCGGACGAAAGATCGGCTCGCTTCGGCTTAGTGTGGAACCGTACAAGAGCCCGCTCTCGTGGATGCCAGACGTGGATTTCAGAAACGAAGGATTCGAGTGGATGTCGAGGAACCCCCACTGCGTTCCGAATGGTGCATACAAAGAGATTTGGTGCGCCAAGAATCCGCGGGTCCTCAAGGACTGGCACGAGGCGTTCGAGCGCTGGCGCGAAAGCAACCTTGAACTGTACGTGGTGCGGTTCGACGTGATCTCAATACGTCCAGATGCGGTCCGTCGTATGGAAAAGATGCCCACCTTCTAGGAGTCTGTGATGTCGAACGCGAAGAATGAACCCGTCTATGTCTTTTCCGCAGAAGATGCGGGGAAGGCCGCTCAGGAGTGGGGCGCCAACTGCGGACCGATGGCGCTGGCGATGTCTCTCGGAAGACACATCCGGGAGATCCGCGGGGCGATACCCGGCTTTGACCAGAAGGGATACACGAGCCCAACCATGATGGCTGGTGCGCTTTCGAATCTGGGAGTGCCCGTGAAGCGCGAAGTGAAGGGCACCCAGGCGCGGAGCGCGAAATGGTCAGACTGGCCAGATCGAGGTCTGGTGCGAATCCAGTGGAGTGGTCCTTGGACGGCGCCGGGCACCAACGGGCGATGGGCATACTGTTTCACACACTGGGTGGCGAGCCTGCGAACCGAAAAGGGCTTCTGGATTTTTGACTGCAACACCGGATGGAGCGATCCGGGCTACTGGATTCTGCACGCCGTCCCGGCGATCACGCAAACGATCAAGCGCGCCGATGGAGGATGGTTTGCCACACATCTGTGGGAGCTTGGCTAACCCAACCCCAATTACTACGACGCCCAAGTGGCGCAAAAGGAGGTAACCGTGAAAAACTACGCCGGTCGTTCGGACGCGGATGGAGAGATTGCAGCCGAACTAATCGCCGCGGGAATCAAGGTCGAACGATTGCCGG
>JBDKSR010000228.1:0-10528 GCA_039680545.1 Bryobacteraceae bacterium
TCCCGCCGTCGCACAGTGCCTCCATCTCACGCATGATGCCGATGAGCCGAGAGCGGTTGGACAACATGCCCAGATCCCGCTCGCAGCGGCTGATGTAGTTCAATCGGCGCACAGTGAACTTGACGCCGGGGATGGCGGCCGATTCGTGCGTCTGGGTGCTCGTCAGATTCATGGGGCTCCTACGTGCAAACGATGGTGATTTCGTCTTTGCTGCTTTCGTCCGTGGCGTGCGCAGTGCCAATGTACTTCACACCCCAGGATGACTGACCGTCTTCGTAGTCCGGACTGGTCACCTGCACGTCATTGAGCGTGATGGTCCAGATGTTGCCAGCGGTCGCGCCGATCACAAACACGAGATCCATCGGCGTCTTCGCCCGGCACTTCGCCTTCATGGATTCACCAGCCGCGCTGTCATCGTCGGTCAGTTCGAATTCAACGGTGGCGCTGCGGATGGATTGCTGTGGACTGCCGGGGTATGCGCCATTGAACAGAACGTCATCGCTGAGCGATCGAGCGAAGTCAACAGTGATCGCGAGTGAGCGGACGGTCGTATATGCACTTCCATCCAGCGTCGCGCTGCCATACATCCCGAGAGCCATCGTCCCGGCATAGGTAGGCGCAGAGGGCCTAGTGGGGAATGCCGTCAACCCGCCCTTTGCGGTTGCGTCTAATGAGGAAAACCCTTCGGATGGAGACACAAAGCGGCAGGAGCCGGAAAATTCAATTGTCGATTGCTCCTGCCCGATGTTGAGCTTCATCTGCTCAACAACGCAGCCGAGAGCGACCAACTGCTCAAGCGTTGCCGGATCTCGGAAATTGTAAATCGCGAGGGACGGCGATGCGTCCTCGGGCGCATAGGTGACGCTCACACCAGTTACAACAGTTCCGGCCTTCCCTAGCGCGGCGTGCAGAAAGGCGTCGATGTCCGGAACCGTTCCCGCGGCGCCGGAACCAGCCAGTTCAACTGTCGCCGACCAGGAACCGTTCTTCTTGCCGAGGACGCCTACAGTTCGGCTCAGGTTCGTTGTTTTTGATGGTCGTTGTATTTCGCCGGTGTCGCCCTTCGTCTTTAGGCTGATGATTCGGAAGGCGTCGCTATTGGCAACGGTCGCCGTTCCTGAAGAGTTCGGGATTGTTCCGTAAACTGCTTCGATCTGAACAAACCCGATCTGGGATTGAGATGCCCCTGTTGCCATTTATTTGCCCCCTTTGATTTTCGATCGGAACCGAGCGACCGCCTCATTCGCGGCCCGCTTGCACTCCTGGAACTTCAATGGCGCGCCGTCATGGCCAGCCACCATCTGGTACTGCTCGACATCGACACTCTCGAAAATCTCGTTGAACTCATCCTCCGGCAGCAATAGAGCAGCGGCGGCCTCGGCTTCCATGCCCGCCGGGAGTTCAACGACCTGGCCGTAGCGGTCCATGCGCGCCACGCCCGAAATTTCGGCTTCGATGCCGACGAATCTGTACCTCATATATGCACCTCGAAGAGAAGTTCGTAACGGATGATCTGAGAGAATCCGTCTTCGTTCAAAATCAGCGGCGTCCGCTCGCTCGCATAGTTTTTCGTCCACCGCACACCAGACGGCAAAGCGATCAGACTACCCAGGCTCACGCAGAAAATTTGCCCCATCGCCTCGTCTATCGCGTCCGCCGGAGACTCGGTATCGTTGGCCTCAATGCCCGTCGCCGTGCCCTCTTTCTCCCGATAAGTAAGGGACCAGTCAACGTGTCCCATGACCGGCCCAGAGAACGATCGCGGCATCTCCTGCTTCTGGTTCGCGGCCATCGTGGTGTACACCGCGCACGCTTGATGCTGGTCAAGCTGCGAGAGCGTGACATCCTCGAACCCTGCCAACTGACCCAAAAACACATTGCCGCTGGTGCTGGTGAAGTTCAGTAGGAATGCCGCAACCGGCGACGTGTAGGTGGCGGCGATGTCCGCGAAGATGGCGTTCCAGCCATAGGTGCCATTGGACAGCGCGTTGATGATGGCCGTGCGTGCGAGCTTGTGTGGCGAGTTCATGCGGCACGTCCGAACAGCGTCTGGATTCGATCAGCCATCTGACCGGCGATAGTGGGCTGCGATGCGCGGGCACCGATGCCCAACGGGTCCATCCAGACCGGCACCTGGGAATTGGCAGCGCGGCCGGCGCCGCGAAAGCCAGCGGTGAACGCGGCCACGTTTGCGCCCCAGATCTTCCGAGAGGCTTCGAGCATGTGGCGGACATCCCGCCCGCTGAATCCGAACCACGGCGCCAGTTTCTCGTTTGCTCGCGCCTTCGTCCGTGCGTCCTGCGTCGTGATGTCGACGCGGGCCTGGGTCGGCGACGCCGACGTCACGCGGAGCGCGTCTATCATGTGGCTGGTGCCCTTACGGATCTTGCCTTTGGGGTTCTTGCCTGTCCAGCCGACGCCCAAGCCGTAAAGGTCACGGACCGGCTTCAGCCCGGCCTTGCTCTTGATGCGCGGGTATCCGGCGTCGATGGCGCCGTACTCCACCCACGCATTTTTCGACTTGGACCAGCGCTTACGCCTGCGCACTTTCAATGGCGGCATGGCGGAATCGTTCGAGCCGACGCCCTGCGCCACGCGCGCCTTAATCGAGTTGACGCCGATCTGTGCCAGCGCGGCCATCTGGTAGGCGCGCGGACCCGGCATGAACATGCGGATCTTGCGGCCTTCCCAGGCGACTTTGATTGCGGGGCCGAGGCTCATGTTGCACTCTTCAGACGGCACCAGCAGCGGTAGCCGCCGATCAGGTCATCTTCCACATCGAAGCACACGTAATCCGAACCATCGGCCCGCGTGAAGACGTCGCGCTTCACCGGGACCGTCGTGAATGAAGCGACCGGGCCGCTGATGACGGCAGCGGTTCCGGGCTTCTGTTGAATGATCGCCCCATCGTCGAAGACCAGCGTGGCGCTGTAGGCCGCGGTGACGCCGTTCGGGTCGTGCGAGATCGTCTCGCCGAACAGAGGTAGCATCGCTGGCCAGAGTGCAGCTTCGATGAGGGACTGGAATTCGGACGGCATGTTACTTCCGGCAGATGACTTTCAGCGTGCGGGCTGCGGTCTGCGCGACTGCGTTTCCGCTTGAATCGATGCTCGTCAGTTTGATGGCAAAGTAGCCCCAGGTGTCGGACGGTTGCAGGTCAATCCACCGATTTGCGGCGGCTACGATTCCATTCTTCGCCCCGTAGCGGTCCCATGTGTCGTAGTAATTCGTTCCGTCGATGGTGGCCTGAATCCCAACGTTCGCTGCTGTCCATTCCTGAGCCGTAGTAGGCATGAGGATTCCGGCCACAGTACAACCGGCGAGTGACGCAACCGTGCTCACGCTGCCGCCGGCGGCGATGGTCACCGTCCTGGCCTCGGGTTGCGTCACCACGGTTTGCGCGAACAGCCCGGCGGCGCAAACCAGTAGAAGTATGAGTGATGTGAGATGTTTCATTGCGCTCTCCAGGAAAGAGGGGCGGCCCGGTTGAACCACCCCTCTTCAGTCAGGACTAAGCTTCTTTCGTGACCACTCCGCTGTAGCCCCGGACGTGATAGCTCACGCCATCGCACCAGACATTGACGAAGTTGCCAATGACGCCAGCGATCAGCAGGTACTTCGACGCCACGCCGGAGCCGTTGAGATAGATCTTCTCCCCGGATGCCGGAGTCAGCGTGATCGTCTGTGCCACGAGCACGGCCACGCGGAACGCCTGGTTAGCCAGTGCGGACGCAGCGGGCAGCGTCAGGACGATGGCGCCGCTGGCGCCGGTGTTCGTCACGTTCTTCCCAGCGATGGCCGCCGTCAACGTGGCAGTTGCCGCTTGCGCCGAAACGGCACCAGAGGCGGCGACTATCTCTTCTCCGCCTGGACTGATGACGTGCAGCACGTTGATTGTGGCGGTCAGCCCGGCACCAACGGCTTCAACGGCATAGCCGAAGAAGAATCCGCCGGCGCCCACGTTGTCGATGGTCGGAGGTGCCCCATCGTGGAAGTAAAGCTTGTCCCCGATGGCGATACCGGCGCCTCCCGAGTCAACCACGCTCAGATCAAACACGCCCTGCCCGAATTGGACAGTGGCCTCGGTGGCCGCGTTGCCGCCATCGCCCTCTGCCGTTGCGGCGACTCCCGTGAGGGAGCCGACGCGAACGGGCGAGCCAGACGTGACGGTAGCGGGGTTGCTGCAAGCGACGGAGAGGTATTTGCCTTCCTGGATGTAGTTTTGCATTGTGTGTTTCCTTTCTTCCCGGTTCGGCGATTACGCGCCGTCGTTCTTGACCGCTCCCCGATAGTCCACGGACCCGACGCCGAAGTCGAACCGCATGAGCCACTTGAATCCGTCGATGTCCACGGTCGGCTCCGCTTGTGAGAAGACGCCATCGTTGCCGGCCAGGTAGACATGCACCATGACGGGCGCAATGGCCGGGTCGGCGAACAGATACCACGCCGTTGTGCTACTCGCATCGAGGCGCGGCTCGACGATCAGTTCGGCCATGTTGACCCACGGGTTGATGGACGACTGAGCCGTGGGGTTGAAGGCGTTCGACATGTACTGCCGAGCCAGTTGTTCCTTCGTGGCCGGGACCACCATGTACTTCGGCGTGAGCCCGATCACTTCGCCGGAGCCGTTGGTCTGAAGCGCGAGGGTCTTGCGCATCACGCCGAGGCTGTCGACCGAGATGGCCGTGCCGGAACTGGTGATGAGATTGGCGTGATTCGCCACCTGGAACAACGCGTAGCCGTCCACTAGCGCCCCGTTGGCAACCAGATGTGCCCAGAACAGATTGGCCTGCCGGTAGGCAGCGCGAGCGCCCATCTGTTGCGGAATGTCGGTCAGACCGCCCAACGAATCGTTGATGATCGCCTGGCGCGTGATGTGGAGTTTGTTGCCGTAGGTGTAGACCCGATACGTCTCGCGGCCCTCCGAGATGGTGGCGGACTGGTATTCGCCAGAATCTTTCACCTGCGGGAAGCCAGCCGTCAAGTCCGCATGAATCTCGTACTGAGGCCGGAAGTTGTTGACGACGCGGCGGGCGCCGAGACGCGGCCACTGGGACGGAACGGAGGCATATCCGGCCCGTAGCGACGAATCGGCAGTCGCCCCAAGCAGGTACGGCAGATCGCTAGTGGTCAACGCAAGACGCGCGATATCGTCGCGGCTCATGTCGCGCGGGTTCTGTCCGGTCTCCAGCAGGCAGTCTGCGGCAATGGCCATCAGGCCGCGGCCGGCCAAATTGCGGAATGCCACACCGGGGTCGCTATCCTTGAGTTCGGCCAGCCCCTGAATGGCGAGAATGGCTTGCGGGATGCCCTTGCGCCGCGTGTCGCCCTGGTCACGCACCAGGACGGCGCGGGTTCCGTTCGTCGGGTTCTCTTCGCTGCGCTTGGCCAGCGTTTCAAAAGCGATCTTGCGGAAGTTTTCGACTGACCCGCCAGAGGTGATGTGCCCCTGAACCACGTCGGAATCAATCTTGGCAAGTTTGGCGATGTTGAGGATTTCCGTCGCGCGGGTCTGCTCGGCAAGCCGGGCTTCTGCAACAGCGGCGGTAACGTCAGGCTGGGCACCAGTGCCCGTCTTTTCGATGGCTTCCATCGGTTGCTCCTGTGGGCTGGATGCCCTTTCTTCGATTTGGCATTCGCTGAAATGTACTTCGTCGGATGCCTTGATTTTGGCGTTCGGGTCCGCCCCTAACGCCACCAGCGCCACGGCGGTAGGTTCCCAGTCCGTGGCAAGAAAACTCTTGAGCTTGTCGCCGTCCTTCGTCGTCTCTTTCAACTTGTAGAGACGGGCCTCGACAGACACGTTTTCGAGAATGCCGTCGAAGATGTCTGCGAGGATGGGGTCCACCTCCGCCCGCTTGGAGAATCGAACATCGGCCAGGGCCGCGCCATTCTCCAGCCGTGCGCCGGTCACCCGGCCAATCACGGAGTCCGGGTCATTCGGGTCAGAGTGCCCGCGAGTAAACGGGGCGCCGGCTTTCATCCTCTTCAGCCGGATGTGCCCCGGCTCCATCGAAAGGGTGAGGTTGTGCAAACCTTTGTCCCAGTTGAATTGAAGCACTGGCGATCCGCTGTAGAAAACCATTGGGACCGTGCGCCCTTCTTTGTCGGCGGACTCAGCCGCAAACCGCGCCTCAAGATACTGGTGGGGGATTCTGCGAGTCTCCATTGACCGCTCCTTTCGGGTTGAACGTCACGCCCGCCTTATCGAGACGGGGTTTCCATTGCTCGATTTCCTTCATGCGCTTCTCCGGGTCGACGCCCTGCTTGCCGCACAATTCAGGGAAGCTCGTCTTACCGATGCGCAGTTCGATCTCATCCGCCTCGGCTTCGGCCCGGCGGTCCAGCAAGTCAAACGGCGGCGGGTTCCACTTGACCGGGTAGGCCTTCTGTGGAATCGCGCCTTTCAGGATCAGCGTGTCGATGAACCGCTGCCATATCGGGTCCAGCACTTGCGGGATAAGCCAGTTGTAGCGGTACTCCTCAACGTCCTCGCGAAACGAGATCGCGCCGCCGCGGTAGCTGCTGTAGTTGACCGCCTCTAGATCGTCGAACGCCGTCACGTAGGGCACGCCGGAGCCGGAAGAGATTGCCTTGCCGTAGGTCTTCACATCCGACGGGAAGTCCCCATTGACCGACGGCGCCATGGTCGAAACCTTTTGGCCCGGACCCGTGTAGGTGACCATGCCCGGCTCGACCTTCTCCACGGTTCGCCCGTTGGCATCGGTCATCCGCTGGCCCATCGGAGCCCCGTCCGGTCCCTCTGCTGTTTCGACGTTGACGGCGAAGCACGCCTCGATTTTCTTCTTGAACAGGTTCGCGTCCATGTACTCTTCGAGGTCGCGAAGAGTGTTCATGACGGCCGAGAGCCGCGTCACTGCGCGGGCGTCTCCGGGCCGCTCCAACTCCCCGTGGTACAGGACATACTCGGCGCTGACAAACTTGCTCGTCATGGTGCGATTGGGCATCTGGACGATGCCGCCAGGGTGCTGGCCGAAGAGCCAGTAGCCCCGTATGTGGCCCAACAGATCGAACTCCACGCCCTGGGTGATCCACCCATCCTTCAGCGTCTCCGTCTTGCCGTGGTCCAGGAGATCGCTCTCAATCACCTGAATCTGGAACGGCACGGCCAGCCCGTCTTCCGGCCTCCGGTTCCACATGCGGATCAGGCATTCTCCGGACACAAACGCAGCCAGGGCGATGCGCTTCTGCTCGGCATAGAAGTTGGTCCGCTGATCGGAGCTACAATTCCGCACGAACTCGAGCCAGTACCCATCCACGGTGGCGTTCAGCGCCGGGTTGCCGGTGTCGCACTGAGGCGTCAGGCCGTAGCCCACGGCCCGCTTGCTAAACTCGCGCGAGATGCGCCGGGCAAACGGATTGTCCCGATAGAGCGCCCGCGCCTGGTCCCGCATCTTCACGAGCGAGACGCCAATCTCGTAGTCGCCGGATGTGGAATTCGGATTCCATCCGCCCTTGCGCCGATCCGACCGGACGGCATCATAAGCCAAAGCGATTTCGGCCTGCTTGCGGGCTTTGACGCGGCGCAACCCGAGCGATGGTGAGATCCAATCCAGCGTCCTGTCGAGCCAGTTGAGTTCCATGTCAGCCCTTTGAGAATTGAGCGAGCGTGGTTCTGATGGTTCCGGCTGATCCGGCGACAGACTGTTTCATCGCTGTGCGCAGCGCCAGTAACTCGGAAAGCGAATAGCGCCGGATGCCTTTCCCGTCCACATTGAGGTCGGCCCATCCAGCGATGGCGGCCGTAGAGATAGCAGCCTCAAGACTGTCGAGCGTTGCTTGAGTCCAAGCCATTACACTGGCCTCCGGAAATAGAACATGGCCGTGTCACCGCCACAGTCGAGAACCTGGTAGCACTGCCACCCTTCCGCCCCGAACTGGGTCAAATCGGCGTCCCTGCCCATCAGGTGACTTCGGTACTCCCATTGCTGCCGTGTCGGCAAAACTGGTTTGCGTTGTTCGGTCTGCGCCCCGCGATAGTCAGCCTTCATCAGAGTCCTCTCCATGTCTTGCCGCCCCAGTAGCTGGACGGCGGCGCCGGGTCTGCCGCTTTGATTGGCTGTGGCTGGCCGGCCTTCAGCGCCCGTTCCTGCAATGCCGCCATCTCTTTGTCGAGCCGCAAGCCGCGCGCCACCTGAAGCCCAACCACGGCGGCGTAATCGTAGACCCTCGTATCAAGCGCCTCGTTGCGCAAACCCTCTCGCCTCAACCGCCACTGGAATACCGGAATCGGGCCGCTGTAATCGGGCACCCGGATTTCGGAAGTCAACATCTCGAAGTAGTGCAGGGAGTATTGCCCATGCACCGGGAAGTGACTGAAGCCAGGACCAGGCTCAGTCATTCTGAGCCGCGCGTAAATCGCCTCTTTGGCTGCGTCGATTCCAACCGGATACGCCGGCGGATACTTGCCGCGCTGCTTCTGCGCTTTCTGGATCCAGATCGGGCGATTGCCGGCCGTGCCATTGATGTTCCAGATCCGCCGCGCCGCCCGCTCCGCACAGAACTGGGTCACGATCTGCTTGTTGTAGCGGCTGTCGATGCACGCCGCGGTGACCGTAAGCCCCACACCCAACTCGGACAGCATCTCTTCCTTGAGCCAATCGTCCAACTCGGACCAGCACGCGCTACCGAGTTGCGAAGTGTTGCCGGGAAAAACCCGGTACTCGATAGACCACGACTCCTCGCCCGGCCCCCACAGAACCTTCTCGGCTTCAAGCCGATCCGCCTGCACATCCACGCCAGCCGTCAGGATGCAGCCGCCGGCCGGAAGTTGCGGCCCGTACGTTTCGCGCCGGGCAAACAGCGTGGCTGCGTCCGCCTTCGCCTCTGCCGGATCGTGGTAGGGTTCGGCGAGCTTCAGGTTGATGAACGCTTTGCGCTTGACCGGGTCCGTGTGATCGGATTCCCACTTAGCCGCAAGGTTGACCCACGCCGAACCGGGCCAGCCGTAGGGGTAGTATAGCGCGTTGACCTTGTAGGACCGGATCAGGCCGCGGCCCGTACCGGGCGATTGCGGCGCCCATTCGCCTTTCTGTAGCATGGCGACCTTGCGCCACTCTTCGAACTTGTCCCCGCATCGTTCGCACTGGTAGCGGACCGATTCAGGGTCGCCCTTGGTCCATCGCAGCCCGCCAGGGCGGCCGTCCTTCACCCGATCCGCGCCCCAGGAAAGCGGCTGCTGATGACCACACAGCGGGCACGGTACGAAAAATAGCCGCTGGTCGCCGCGCATGAACCAGCGGTAAATGTGGCTGATGTCTTCGAGCGTCGGAGTCGAGAGCAGGAACAGTTTCATGTTCCCGTAGGCGGCGAGCCTCTGATAGAACAGTTCCGTCGGGTCGCCCTCCCCATCAAGATCGAATGGCCACCCATCGACTTCATCCCCTATCCCGTACCGGACCGGGTTCGAGCGGAGGTCGTTCGCGCTGTTCGCCCCCGTGATGATGAGATTGCAGCCGGAGAACTCCTTCAGCGTCATCGTGTTGGACGAAGCACGCGAACGGGCCGGGGCGACGATCTCACGAAGCACCGGGGTAGCCTCAATCATCCGGTCAAGCCGGGTTCTGACGAACTTCTTTGCCGTCATAATGGTGGGCTGCACCAGCATCATGGAGTCCGGGTACTTGTGCATCCAGCACCCGATGGCGTTCAAAGCGGCTTCTGTGCCGGCGCCTTGGGCGGCCTTCATCAACGCCACAACCTGGACCGGGCTGGACGGCGAGAGCGAGTTCATAATCTCGCGCATGTAGGGAACACGGTCCGTCCGCCACGGTCCAGGTTCAGGCGAGGGCTTGCCCACGATGCGGTAACGATCCGCCCATTCCGAGACGGTCATATCGGGCTCAGGCCGCAACCCGGACGCAAACGCTTGACTACAGAGAGCCCAGGCCGTTGCCATCAGCAGCGCCCTCCGCTTGTAGTAATTCGCCATGCCTTGATTCGATTTCGTCTGAGATCCGCGCGTCCGCGGCCCGCAGTTCGCTCCGCAGAATCGCCTCTATCTCGGTCAAGTCCGTCAGCCCAATCAACTTCGGGGCGAGTTGCTTCGGCATCCCCTCCCGGCCGGCGGCGTAGATCCGCCCAATCTGCGCGAAAGTTTTACGGGCCTGCTCTGCTTCGATCACCTCGCCGGCTGCACGCCGGGCCTTTAACTCGGCAAGGTCTGCCTCCGCCCGCTCGCGCCTTGTCCTGGCTTCGCTAAGGGATTCGCCCTCGCTCTCAACCAGCGCCTGCACTCGCCGCCTGGCGTGTACGGGCTTTGCTTCGGGGATTGCGGCCAACGGTGGCGCCGCGGTGTTCCGCTTCCACTCGCCATTGGCTCGTTCGAAGTCGATAGTGCCGTCCTCCCGCAACTTGATCCGCTGCGAAGCGATCGCCTTGCGGACCGCTGTATGTGACACGCCACGATATCGCGCGTATTCTCGTATCCCGCCATTCATTCAATCTCCGGTTCCCACCCCTGGAAACCCCTGGAAACCCCACCGACTGCCGCTAGCATGTAAAAAAT
>JBDKSR010000229.1:0-13712 GCA_039680545.1 Bryobacteraceae bacterium
CCATGCGACGCCAAATCTTGCGATGCTTCTCGATGGCGAAGTCGTCCGCCGTCAGGATGTCCCGGACCAGGCCGAAGCGCTCGCCGTCCAGGAGGATGCCACCCAGCACCAGCCGCTCGGCGAGGATGTTATCCGGCAGTCCCCGTTCCATCAGGGCGGCGTCGGCGGATTCCCAGAAGTCAGTTGCCATCTGGACCCTGCCTCTGTGCCGCAATGACATCACGGGCGCTCATGAGCTTCGGCTGGGCAGGAAATAACATCGGCGTGTCTGCCTCATCTTCCCACCGCGCCTGATTGATCCACGTCGCTGGCAGAGGCCTGTATTCGGTCTCCTTCGACTGGAGTCTTGGCAGTTGGGACTTGAGAGCGGCCAGCATCAGCCGGTACAATTCTCGGTTCTTGATGTGCTTCATGAAAGCGCGGAGGGCGTCCGCCTTCGCCTCGTGGCGTGGGTACAAAGCGTACCATTCAGTGAACCATGCTTCCCGCTCAGGGTCGGGCTTCGCCGCCGGCGCTCGCTTGCTGGCAGGTTTCCCGTTGGACCCGTTTAGGGGGGAGGGGGGGTCTTTAGAAGTAGAAGTAGAAGTAGAAGAACCGTACATCGACGACACATCTGATGACAATGTAATTACATCAGGAGGCGGAGGGATTGTGGACTTCCGCTCGTGAGGGTGGACGTGCTGGTACTTGGAGAAGTTCTTGACCTGTATAAACCGTTTGTTTCCAACCTCATAGCGGATTATGAAGGGGTGAGGTGATGACAATGCTTGAAGATGTCTTACAATGTCATCACATGTCATGACTTTGTTATAACGGAACAATTCGGATAGGAAATAGAGTGGTCTCTCCTCTACTCTACCTTCTCGGTCAGATAAGGTCCAAATTCCTATGAAAAGCACCATTTGGACCCATTCGAGTTCTCCGATGTGTTCGTCTTCGAAGAACGCCGGCGAGATTATTCGGCTCCTCATCATGAAGGATCTTCCTCCAGGAATCGCGCCAGGTCCTCTCGGATTGCCTTCAGCGTGGCGGCTTGCTCGGCGGCGCCGGCCCGAATCGCGCGTTGAATGAGGCGGTCGGCGGCCTGGATTTCAGCCCCGAGACGCAGGAGTGCCCGCGTGGTTTCTGACTGGTCAGCAGACTCAAACACCTCCCCTTTAGGTCTGCCGGTGGGGAGGCGAAAGGGGCACCTCCCCGTTGGTCCGGCGGTTCCGTGGCACTGCCGGGAGCTACCCGCCAGCGTGGGTCCACGAGAACATTGTGCGCCACTTTGTATCATACTTCAAGCTCCGATTTCCCGATGGCCTCCAACTCCAGCCGCAGTTGCTTCTCGGCAACCGTCTCAGATTCCTTGACGGCTCGACGCTCCTGCCTCACCAGCACCCGCATCCACGCCAGCGCCAGCGCGTGCTGTGCCAGGGGCCGGTCGCGGAGGGATGAAAGCGGCTTGGTCATAGGGCCGCCTGGTTGACGCTCAGCGGCAGCACGGTCAGGCCGAGGGCGGAATGGCAGTGCGGGCAGACGGTGGTCAGCATGGCTACGAGGCCGCCCCCATGTCGAGCGTCATTTGGGACGTGAGCGCGTGCTCCTCTTCAGCGAGGAACCGACAGGCCGTGTTGAAATACTCCTGCTTGAGTTCGACCCCGACGAATCGACGCCCCGCCCGCATCGCCCCGACGCCCTCAGATCCAATCCCGGCGAACGGCGACAGGATGAGATCGTTCGGATTGCTCCACAGGTGGCACGCCCTCTCAATCAGATCGAGTTGGAGCGGGCAGACGTGCTTGGCGTCCTTGTCCGTGCGGGCCACCGCGGCGTTGAGCACGTCGGTCTGTTGAATGTCCATCCATACCGGCGACGCCCATTGCTGCCATTGTTCGACGGGGAAGTCGGCTGGCTTGTGGCCTACGGGCTCCGCGCCTTCGCCTTCGCCCTTGCGGAAGACCAGCAGGTAGTCTGGCATTCCCACTCGGGAACGGGTTGAGTCCTTCTGGAGTTGCTTGTAGAGCAGCCCGAGCGCCTTCGTGCGCGTCATCTCAACAACGGGGCACTTCCAGATGGTGACGCGGGAGTGGTAGATCCAGCCGTGCTTCTGGAATATGCGCGTCACGTCGCCGGGGAAGTCCTTCAGCCCGATCGGTTCGCCCTTCCATTGGAACGTGGGCAGGTCCGAACAGTGGACCACGGCCAGCCTGCCGTACTTCAGAACCCGGTAGAGTTCCTGGACCAAGAACTCGAACGCCCGCATGAACTCGGCATCGTCGGCGCTGTTGCCCATGTCCCGAACCGAATCCGAGTAGGTGTAGAGGTTCGAGAACGGCGGGCTGAAGATGGTCATGTCGATGCTGTCGGCATCCATCGACCGAACCATGTCAACACAATCGCCGTGGTGCATCTTCCACAGTTCGCCGGCGTTCATCTCGTGCGTGTAATCCATTCTCAGCAACCTTCCGTGTTTGAATTCTTCGATCTGCGTCTCTCGCATGGCGGCGACCATCGCCTCTTTCATGAGTTCGTGCTTGCGGGCCTTGTCTTCGATGGCGGAGGCGATGTTGCCCTCGGTCACCGCGTAGATGACGTGGGCGTTGACGTGCTTGGTTTGCCCGAATCGGTATGATCGGCGAAGCGCCTGATACATCTGCTCGTAGCTATAAGACAGGCCGACAAAGACCTGGTCCGCGCAATGCTGCCAGTTCAACCCGAATCCGGCAATGGTCGGTTTGGTCACGATCACACGCGCATCGCCCGAACTGAACCGCTCCAGCCGCGCCTCTTTTTCGGACGGCTTCATGTCGCCTCGGACTTCCATCGCGTCCGGGATTCTCGCCATCAGTTCGTCGGCTTCATAGTTCGAGTTGCACCAGACGATGAACGGGTCAGTAGACCCGTTGACCAGTGCGGCGGCGACCTCCGCCCGCGCCGGCGCCGTGAGCCTCAGTTCTTTATGAAGCGACGTTGCGGAGATATCGGCCACACGGAACAACATCCCGTCGGCCGCGCTGGTGATCTCCACATCAACGGGATGGTGGATGAGGTCCAGCCCGGGCAGAACGAACCCGTCATCGCAGAACCCGATGTCGGACGGCTTGTCGATGGCGCCGGCCCAAGAACAAACCCACCGCCAGAAGTCGGCCTCTCCGTGTTTCTTTAAGACCCAAGCCGACGTGTCCGCGGCGTCATGCCGGAACCACCGCATCAGCATCTCGGACATCGGCATCACGTTGAGGAATTCGGCGTGGTTGCCGAGTTCCATGTGATCATTTGGGGATGGCGTTGCCGAGCAACAGAGCTTGTATCTCGTCTCTTTGAACGCAGCAAGTATGGAGTTGCGCGTCTTGGCTGCGAAGTTCTTCAGGATGCTGGACTCGTCAAGGACGACGCCCACGAACGCGGACGGATCGAAGTGCTCAAGCATCTCGTAGTTGGCGATGCTGATGCCAGGCTGGACCTCGGACTGGTTGCGGACCACCCGCGCCGGGATGTGGAACTTCCGGGCCTCACGCTCGGTCTGTTTGGCGACGGCCAGTGGTGTCAGAATCAGCACGTTGCCGCCTGTGTGGATGCAAACCTGCCACGCCCATTCGAGTTGTTGCGGCGTCTTGCCGAGGCCGCACTCCTCGAACATCGCGGACTTGCCCTTCATCAGCGCCCACTTGACGATGACCTTCTGCCAGTCAAATAGCATCGGGTTGAGCGCGTCCAAATCGACGCTGAACCCCACGTCGGAAGCCTTGACCACCTTCGATTCAAGGAACTCCCGGTATGTCTGTTCTTCAGTCCTCAAAATCGCTTCCTCCATGTGCCAATCGCAAACTCCAAGCCACGCGCCGTCCTTGTCATCCCCGGGCCCGTCGAGGTAATCCCGGCAGCGGGCCTGCTCGTCGAGGCACTTCTCCATGTCGGTCATGCCGCGCCTCCCGTCGTGACCGGCTCCATCGCCGCGAGGTAGCGGCGGACATACTCGTCCTCGGAGATCAGCAACTCCTCCGGGACTTCGCCCTTGATCGTGGCGTAGGCGTCCCGCGCCTCCTGCTCGCGTCGGGCGAGTTCGTCGGTGACAAACTGGGGTCGGGTCATAGCGCCAACCTCGTCTGCCCTTCGACGCCCATCTGCGTCTCGTACCACGCCATGAAGTCGTCGATGTTATCCACCACCAGAACGGTCGCGCCCTTGCGCCTCTCTGCTTCAATCCACTCCGCCTGAGACTTCGCCGGCTTCCGCCCCGGCGCCTTGAATTCGATCCAGAAGGCGAGGCTGCGACGGTAGTGGAGAAAGAGGAAGTCAGGCATCCCGCTCTTGCCGAACGGCCCGGCGTTGATGCGGACCGGCGACCAGCCGCGCAACTCCAGGTACTCGCGGCAGGTGCGGGTGACATCACGTTCGGCCACCTTGAGGGCGGAGGGCGGCTTGCGCTTCTGGGGCGGGACGGCGCCGCGGGTGCCGGTCATGCGACACGCTCCACCGGCTTGTAGGTCCGTGCGATCCACCGGGACAACTCAAAGGGGATCATGGCGATTTGCGCGGAGGCGGCCTTGCGGGCGGGGGACTTAGAGTTCCCGGTTCGCATCGCTGAGCCGTCCCACCCGAAGTCACCGCCGTATGTCTCCCCGGCACCAGCGACGGCTTGCTTCACCGCCGCGCTCTGGAACGACCGCCCCGGCTGCCCGGTCTTCTCGTGCTCGTGAAAATTCATTCCGGGCACCTTCAGATGCCTCGCGCTCGGCATCAGCGCGGGCACGTCCACCCACAGATAGAAGCTCCCGTAGTGCCACTTCGCCGGTCCTACCCAGGGCTGCGCACCTTTGACGTTCTCCACCACCAGCGGAATGTACCGTCCGGCCGCCTCGCACGCCTCGCGCTGGATGCGGAAACAGGCGTCGAACAGCCGCGTCAGATCGGCCACGTCGCGCGTCCCGTTTCGATACTCGGCGGCCTTCGCCTTCGCGCGGGACCAGGGCATCGCCATGTAACTGAACTCCTGGCATGGCGGCGAGGCGACGATCACGGCCACATCCCGGAACTGGGAGCCGTGGATGGTGAGCACGTCCTGGATCACGAGTTGACCTGGGTAGCCTCCGGCGCCGTAGTCATGGCGCTCGATGTCAAACCCGATGCAGGCGAACCCTTCGGCGAGGAATCCGGCGGAAAATCCACCTAAGCCGCAAAAGAGATCGATGCAGAGAGGCTTCATGCCGCCCCCCAGTTCCGCCAAGCGCTTGCGGCCGCGCCAGCGGCGACCGCGAGCCATTGGGCGAGGAGACGCCAGTTGATGCGGTCGAGGGTCGCGTCAGGCATTGCCCCTCCGGACGAGCGTGGCGTTGCGGGTCCATTCACGAAACTGGCTGATCCACGGGTAGACCGGCATAACACACTGCTCCCCGCAGAAGCGGCCCATTGCAAGACATTTTGCAGTGATCTCCCTTACGACCCGTAGCTCCTTGCCGCGCCTCCACTCATCCCCCGGCCTCGGGTTCCTCCGGGCGTCCTCGATCTCGGAGAGGGTGAGGTCAGCCATTGGTCTTCTCCTTCTCCTGCCAGCAGGGGCAGCGGTCGCACACGCTATCGGTGACGTGTGCCTTGTCCGCGTCGATCACGCACCTTGGGATTGGCGCATGACAGATGGAAACGCTCTGGTTGATGAGCGCGTTATCCGCCCACCTGCACGTCGCCCGTTTGTTGTCAGCCACGGGGCACCTCCATCAGCGCCAGCAGCGCGGCGCGTCCAACTCCCGTCCGTCCAGGGCAAGGATTTCTTTGCGCGTCATCGAGAGCCTCCATTCCGAGCTTTGAGCCGCGTGATGACGCCCTTGTACGCCGCCACCCGCCGCTGCAACTTCGCATTCGCATCCCTTCCCTCTCGATACCATCGCTCGTACATCTCTTTATCCTCGATGAGCGTAGCGTGTTTTTTTGCCATCAATTCGCAGGCGTCGGCGATCCGCTGGAAGGAGCCCGTGTTGATTCCGGCGAGAGTTGGGGCCTCATAAAAGGACCCGACGGTCCACTCACGCTTACTTGCCGTGCGGGCATTCTGTTCGCTCATATGCGTCTCCTGGCCTCCTCGCTGGCCACTCGGTCCACGTCGGTCATGCTCCTGCCTCCAGTCTCCTCATCGCGTCCGTTACATCGTCTGCCCGGAACGTCACGCCGCCGTTCCGGCGCGTGATCCAGACCTCGACCCAGCCGCGCCGGTGCTTGGTGAGCGACACCCGATGGCCGCCCACCTTGCCCTGCCATTCGGCCCCGGCGTTTACCGCGGCGAGCGCTTCAAGCCGCCGTTTGATCGTCATGGGATTCAGCCGACATGCCGATCATGCCGATGTCGAGCTTGAGTTGGAGTTCATCGGGTGTCATAGGCCGCGTCTTGTAGACCTCGCCTGTATCGAGACGGACGATCTCAGCCTTGCCATTCTCGGGCGAGTCCAAGCGGACTTCAATCTCCACATCGCGCCACTCGTAGCCAGACCGGATGCACTCGGCAATCTTGTCGATGCGGCTCTGCTTGCCCTCGATTTCGCCGCCGAGACTCTTGGCAAGCTCAGATTTCTTCTTTTCCAGGACGCCTTTCTCCTGGATCACGCGGCTCTGCTCGCGGGCGAGTTCGAGCAACTCGGGGTCCGTGAACGTGTATGTCAAATAGTCTGTGTCTTTCAGCACGCTGCTTCCTTTCTGATCGTCTGCGCCAGTCGGTCGGCAAGTTCAGGCTTTGTCATGCTTCTCCCTTCAGCGCCAGCGACGAGCCGCTAAAAAGGAACATCGTCATCGTTCACGGCGGATGACGCCGCAGCCACTGGCTTTGTCGCTGCTTTCGGCGCAGCCTTTGCCGCCTTGCCGAACAGGGCATCGAGCGCGCGGTAATCGGACGGGGCCAACTCGTCGCCTTCGATGGCGGATGATGCGCCAGTGGCCCAGGCGATGCTCCACTTCTCGCGCTGCACGCTGGCGTCTTTGTAGTCGGCTTCGTGCTTGCACAGGCAGTCCACTTGGGCACCCTTGAAGTCAGTGAAGCCGTCGTAGTTCGGATCGAGTTGGCGCAGACTGCCGCCCGTGAATCCGAGCGCGTCAAGCTCCTTCTGAAAGAACTCCATCGACTTGTCTGTGATGGAGCGGTAGATCGTCCGTTCGTACTGCTGGTTGCAAGGTTCCGACTGATCCGGCCCGGTGTACTGCTCAAGCACGAGAACCTTCAAGACGAACTGAGGATTCCCGCTGTTGGAGTTCTTCGTCATGGCTTGCTGCGTCACTTCGCAGCGATAGCGTCCCGGCTGATAAAACGTGCTCATGCGACGGCCTCTTTCTGCTTTGCGGCTTTAACTGCGGCGGCGAAGTTCGCCCATGCCTCTTGTGGCGATTGGCCAGCTTCAATCTCAGGCGGCAACCCAAGACGGTTCTTCGCCACCCATGACGGAGCGGACTCGCAGCGGATGAGTCGGTTCTGGGCCACGCCCTTGCCCTTCTTGCTAGTTTTCTTCTCGGTTTCGACGATCACTTCCATGTCGCCGAATAGGATCACATCGGACCACTTCGACACTGCGCCCCACGTCGTCTTGTGGACATCGGGCTGGTAGAGGTCGTAGTCCGCGCCAGACGGGTTCTTAAACGTGATGACGCGGCGATGAGCCAACCAGACCACGATCATGCGCTTTTCGAGGCGCTTGGCGTCGAGATCGGACAGGAGCAGGTTCAGGTCGGCGATGCTCACGTCGTAGCCCTTCTGATAGGCTCCAAACCCACGATCGCCCCAATCGTTCTGGTAGTCGCGGGCGCAGACCATCTCGTGCAGCAACCGCTCTGCGCCGTTCAGTGTGTCAATCACCAGCGTCCTGTAATCGTGCGTCGAATCGCGGAGGTAATGGACGCCATCAACCATCGTTCGCCAGTCCATAATTTCGGGAAAGTGCGGCGTTTCGCCCAACTGTCCCGCGTCGATCAGTGTTTCGAGGCCAGTCTCGCCGCGCGTCTGCATGAAGATCGGTTTTGGCATCATTGCGGCGAATGAGGTTTTACCCCAACCCTCACCGGCATAGAGAACGTAACGGTTCGGAAGGGACTGCCCCTTCGATGAGATAAGGCTTGCGAAGTCAGTCTTCGCAGCCGGTGGCGGTCCCGACCTCGGTGGCCTGGTTGCCGCTTGTGGCATTGACATTCGTGTTCTGCTTTCTGAATCCCTCAAACCAGCACGCGAGTGCCGCGTGCCAACACGATCCGAAGAACAGGGTTTCGGCTTCTTCTTCGTCAACTCGCACCAGCCCTAATTGGTACTGGTAATACTCTTTTTTCCGACAAGTCTGGAAGCAGCGGATGCGGCTGTTTGTCAGCACATCCTTATCGCCTTCGATGATTGGCAGTTCGGGATGAACCCAGGCGGCCTTCTGCCAATTCTGGCTCTCGGCGTCGTCGTAGCCCGAACAGATGCCGAGGTACTTGCACGCCCGTCCGTAGTTCATACACGCCCCGCTATTACGCGGGAACGTCCCTTGCCGCCGCGCCCAAAGCATATCCTGAGAGTGCGCCCACAGTTCGCCGGCGTACTCGATCAACGCTTGATCCAGTCGCGCAATGCGCCACCGCTGAAAGTAGCGTTGCGGTCTGATCTCAGTGCAATCCCACGCCACGCGCGACTCAAACATGGCTGGCGTCTCGCGCTCTGTGACCTCGGCAGGGTCGCCAAACCATAACCCAGACTTGATAATTTCCGTCTGCTCTGCCTTTGTGATTTGGCGCGGGCTGATCCCCGGCTTGCGCGTCACATCCCAAATTGCGCCATCGACGCGCCGCCCGTTCAGATGTTCAAGCAGCGCATAGTGGTGGTGCTGCCCTTCGACGATGAGCTGCCGATGGTACGAGCAATTTGGGTCTTCGATTTCATCCGAGGTCGTCTTGTGATCCATTAGCCACATCCGGCCCTCATCCATCAGGAGAACGTCTTTCTTCCCGGCGACGGTGAACGACCGCGACTTGGCCTGAGTCGCCGGGTTGTAGAGGTCGCTGGTGGCCAGCGTCTCGATCTCAACCACTTCGAGTTGCTGATCAGCCCACCGCTTGACGTAGCCGCGCAACAGGCCCCGAAGTTTCGCCCGCATGACAACCTGTTCTGGCGACGGGGTGAGTTCATTGATTCGGTCAAGGGCGGCTTCGGGCTTCATGCTCTCTCTCCTTGCGGGACGCGCTCCCACGCGCCGTCCGGGCGCTGGCGGATGAGGCCCATCTTCTCCATCAACACCGCGTTAGTGCGAACATCAACCTCGTTTCGGCGTGCGAGTCTGGCGACCGTTTCGATACTCATGGGAGATTCGAGAGCTCGCCAGATACTTTGGCAGGTGGGGAAATTTTCGCTTTCCTGAATCGGCCAAGGGTATTGGGCTTTCCGTGGCGAATGCTTGATTTCGTCCGTGTCGATGGGCCGCGCGTTGCGCCGGATGTACGGCTCGTCAGACTTCGCTTTTAGTTGCTGGCGAAGATTCTGACGCACCGACGCCTGCACCTCGCCCTCCATGTTCGGCCCGATGGCCTCCGCGATCTCGGTGAAGGTGAGTGCCTTGTTCAGCCAGAGGTCGGCCCATCTCTCTTCCTTCGTCACCTTGTTCCTCCTATCATCCTGTCAACCAGTTCCTTCATCCGCGCGATGTCCCGCTTGACCTCAAGCGCCGGTAGCGTCACGTCGGGCACGTTGCAGGCGAAGAGCGCGGGCAGGGCGATGGCCATCTCTTCCATGTAGTCCGCGAGCGAGTCTCGGGCTTGCAGCAGAGCGCCGCGGGCCTTAGCGTCGATGGGGACGAGGCTCATGTGTGCGACTCCTGGGCTCGCCTCTCCGTGCCCTCCGCTCCCGTCCATGTCTGCCTATCCATGCCTTGACTCTCCTTTCCTTGACCCGTCTCGCCTGCGCTGCCGCGCCTATCCAGTCCTTTTCTCACATAACCTTTCCTTGCCTGCTTTACCGCGAAAGCCGTAGCAATAACCCCCACTGCTCAAGGATGTGGATCAGGACCAGCGCAACCACGAGGGCAGCCATCCATAAGAGAAAGTTCTTCATGCGGACTTTTCTCTCTGCGTTATCAGATCCATCCACGGCTGCAACGCTTTCAAAATCGTGCCGTACTCCTCAATCTGTTCGGGCGTGTATTTGTTCTCCGCTCCGACCGTCGCGTAGGTGTCCAGCCACTCCGCAAGCGGCTTCGTGATGCAGCCGATACAGACCTGCCCATTAGACAGGGCCGTCAGTGGATGGCCAGCCCTAGGTTGGATGTACAGAGTTGCGCCGATCTTGGACCACGCGCCGATCTTGGACCGCGCGCCGATCTTGGACCCCTCGCCGATCTTGGACCCCTCGCCGATCTTGGACCGCGCGCCGATCTTGGACCACGCGCCGATCTTGGACCCCTCGCCGATCTTGGACCCCTCGCCGATCTCGGACCCCTCGCCGATCTCGGACCCCTCGCCGATCTCGGACCCTTGAGGTACGATAACGGCGTCTGGCACTTTCGCACTATTTGCCACCCACCCGCCGCCGTTCGCGTGCTGGTGGAAATCCGTCTCTTTGGCCCACGGCCACGACGGTAAAATGGCATCGCTGAAATTCATGAGGTAACCTCCGGTGGTTTCTGCTGCTCGGCGGGAAGGCCCGTCAAATCTAATGGCTTCGGCTGGTTTCGGACGGCCCGGAAATTCTCGCGGATCTGCTCGACGATCGAACAGCCGCGCCCGTACGCCGGGTCAATGCCCAGCGTCTTCGCGAGCAACTCCGCCTGGTCCGACGCCAATCGCACCCTGCCGACCAGCAAGGTCAGCATCATCTCGGCGTCCTCGCTGATGAGCCGTTCGTCACGGACGGCGAGCGCGGTCTCAGCTTCGTTGAGAGCCGAAAGCACTTGGCCATGGGTCTGGTCGAGATCGTAGGCGACCTCAGAAAGGATGGTATGGAGCTTTTCGCGTGTCATCACCACCACCACCTTTCACCGGCCCAGAGGAAGATGAACAGTGCGCCGATCAGGAACATGATCACCAGCGCGTTGCGCCAGATGCGGACTGCATCCTCATCGTCTGGGGAATTCTTCACTTTGCCTCCAAGCCTTTGAGCGGGCGGCCCAGATTTGCCGTCAAACCGCCCGCTGTATCCTCGACTGTTCGGTCCCGGATGCGCCGGTTCGCCGCCGCGCTATTTGAGGCCGCGCGGCTAGGGCAAACTTTCTACTCACGACCAGGCCGTGGGTATCGAGCGGGTCGCGCCGCTCGAACTGGTCGGGAAGGGGAACCGCCTACCTGGGATTTCACGTCGTTCCTTCCGTCTATCCATTCTCGTTTCCCTCTGTCTGGCCCATGCCAGCCGTGCATTTGTTCTAGAAACAGGCTCTTACACTACTTCCCGAACTGGGTGACCACGGGCCGGAGTCAGACCGGCTTTTCAGGCTCTCTCGCAACCGCTGCCAGGTTCACCCCGTGGTCATAAACATTGGCGCGACCGACATGACCCCTCAACGGGGCCATCCGCCCGTGGTATGAAGCCGCGCCAAACTCTTCAACCCATCAGCGCGGGTGGCGAACCCGCGCTCTCTATAATTAGTCAGTCGATTCTCCCGTGGGCCAAGCCCGGCCATCGTCCAGTTCGATGCGGCAAGGCACCCTTGGAGGCTGACTGTCGCCACGCTCTCCGCACCACTACGCCCGTCGTCCTCAAGCGCTATGCCGATGACGGTAAGTGGATTCAGCATCAGTCGCATTCGCCACCTCCGCTGATGGGTCGAACTCTTCTGTTGTCAAAGATCAAGTCGGGGAGGACTAGCCCCGGTACAATTCAACCGACTCGCTGTAGTAGCCGTTACTTCCTCCGTACCAGCGGATGACCACAAGCCCGCACGCGGTTTGGATGCGATAGAAAGTCCAGGTGTATGAGTCGTAATAATCGTTTTTCGCGCCCTGGTCCGAGTTGCTGGATTCTTCTGCACTGATGATTGGTGAGCCAATAAGATCAGCCACATCGCCGCAAACGTCATTCACATCAACGCATTCACAGCATTCCTGGACGTGTGCCATTACCCATGTCCTACCGTCGCTTGCCGCGAATGTGACCGCATCACTCCCGGCTTCAAGCCCCTTGATTTCAGATAGAGTGACGCCAACCAACTCGCCTATATCGCACTGCTTGTTAAAAGCGAGATACATGAGAATCCTTTCAAAGTCGGGGCGGACTACTTTACCGGAATGAACACGCCTTCCTCGGTTAGTCGGTACTTGACTCCTGGAGTCAACCCACCGTCGCCAACCTCTGCCATCTTTGTGCGATATCTATTGCCATCACAGAACCTACAAATCAACGTGGAGCGGTCCCCGCCCGTCAACGTGGAGCCGTCCCCGCCCGTCAACGTGGAGCGGTCCCCGCCCGTCAACGTGGAGACGTCCCCGCCCGTCAACGTGGAGCGGTCCCCGCCCGTCAACGTGGAGCCGTCCCCGCCCGTCAACGTGGAGCCGTCCCCGCCCGTCAACGTGGAGCCGTACCCGCCCGTCAACGTGGAGCCGTACCCGCCCGTCAACGTGGAGCCGTCCCCGCCCATCAACGTGGAGCCGTACCCGCCTTGTGTTGCGACTGGTTGCCTATCATTGATCCAAGCGGCTGCCTCTACGAGAGTCCCGACGAACCGCACGACGCAACGAGGGACCTTGACCTTACCGCCAATATGCACCACGCAATCTGCATCCGCCTCAACAACCAGCCCCTTTGAGGCTGGGTTGAACGACATCAGGGAGGCATCGCCCATTCCCCATAGCAATCCGTGCAAACCATGTCCACACGTTGGTGTTGCATCCCAATCTGGAGCGACTACTTCAGCACCAATCTCAAGCGGCCAGCGGAAATCTCCGTGACTTTCTCCGCTTGGGCCACAAGTCCTGAGAATTAAAACCGTATCCATAAAGTCCTTTCTGAAAGTCGGGGCGGCGTTCGGAGGAGGATGCACGCCGCCCCATGCCCCTACCGTGTCATTAGGTAGAGGATCGCGCCGGCCATCGCGCTGGCTACGGGAGCCACCACGAAGATCAAAAAAGTCTTCGCCCTTTGCCGCCGGGCGTCACGCTCAGCGCGGTCCATGACGGGATAGTGGGCGGGATCACGGTCGGGCATCATGACTTTTTCCGCCTTTCTGCGACGAGCTCGTCGATCAGCGCCGCCCGCTTTGGGCAGTAGTCGCCAGCCAAGACAAATCGCTCGTAGTGGTGGATTGGTACTTGGTCCTCAAGGTCCAAGTCCCCGGCGCTCGCCAACAGCCGGAACCCCGCTGTCAACTTCGCCTGTGGCCCGCCATCACGCAAGCACGCTGTTTGGCCTCTCATTGCGCCCTCCCGATGGCGTCCGCAAGCTCCCGCGCGGCGGACAGAATACGGGCGCTGTCCGACTTGCCCTTCAAGACCTGAGTGATCGTACTCGGATCGACTCCGAGAGACCGGGCGAGGTCGGCCATCGAACCGCGCTGTCGCTTTAGGAGCCGCTTGATTTGCGCCCGGCTCAGTTGGTTTGCTTCCGACACGTCTCCACACTAACATTGGGTCAACATTGAGTCAACATATTTCCTCCTAGGATTTATCCTAGGGAAAAACAACAAAAAAGCCCCGGCGCGGGCCGGGGCGATGGGTAGGTGAGTAGTGAGTGCGGGGTAGTCAGACGTCAGCCGCCCAGCCTTGCTGCTTGCGCATGGCGCAGAGCCACCGGAGTTTAGGCAAAG
>JBDKSR010000230.1:0-7341 GCA_039680545.1 Bryobacteraceae bacterium
CGAACATCACGAAGGCCGCGATGAGCAGCAGCACGATCATGAGCTGGCCGCCAAACGTCATCCAGTGGCTCATGAAGCCCGTGATGCGCTCGGCGACGTAGTATTCGTAAAAGCTCTGTCCTCGAAATCGTGCCTCGCTGTATTTCTCGGCGAACTGCACGAGGCCTCTCACCGACACGAGCGCCGCCGCCCCCGCCCAGCACAACGCGAGGCGCCGCACTTGGGCCAGTTCGCGGAACGTCGAGTAAATGATCAGCAGCATCAGGAAGACGAAAAACTTGCGAAGCTGCGGACGTCCCGATGCCGGATCACCCGAGAGCAGCAGCGAAACAACGGTGCCCAAAATGAACAGGCCAAGCGGCAGCTTGACCGGAGGAAATCGAAGTTTCGCGCCGGACACAAGCAGCGCGGCAAAGGCGAGAACGATAAGAATCTGGCAGGCCGCGATCGAAAAAAGCACTGCCACAGCAGCGCCGCCCGTCAGCCAGAAAGCCGCCTTCGTGAAAAAGTTTTGAGTTCGTTGTCCCTCTGCCATCTGCCTTCACCGCCGGAAGCCCTCAGTATGACAAAACCGCACGCGCGCCGGTGCCTGCTTTTGTTAACACGTCAAAATGTCCGGCTTAATCAAGCAGCCCTCAACGACAGAGGTCCATTCGACCTTTGACCCGAATCTGCACCAGAGCCAGAATAGGTACGATATGCCCTGGAACGTTAGGCCACTTGTTCTCGTCTGCTTCGCCCTGATCTGCAAAGCCCAGGTTAGCGAGCCGTTCTTCTTTATTCAGGGTTCAGACCCGCAGTCCGGATTTTGCGAAGCCCGTCAGCGGCTGGGCAATGGATTCGCGCAGGACACCGCGAACCTCGAGTTCGTCATCGCCACCGTCAACCGTCTGCGCCCCGCATTCCTGATCATCACCGGCGACCTCGTGAACCGGCATGAGGACAACGCCCAGACGGCTGAGTACTTTCGCGTCACGGGCAAACTCGATCCGTCAATCCGCCTTTACAACATCCCCGGAAACCACGATGTCCTGAATGAACCGACCCAGGCCAGCCTCGCCGCGTACCGCAAGACATTCGGCCCCGACTATTACACGTTCCGTGTCGGCGGAATGGCCGCGTTCGTTCTGGACTCGGCGATCATCGCGGGCCCGAAGAACGTGCCCGATGAACTCGCCAGGCAGGAAGCCTGGCTGCGGGAAGAGCTCGCAAAAGCGAGGCGGGACGGAGTGCGAGACCTCGTCGTTTTCCAACACCACTTGATGTTCATAGACTCGCCTGAGGAGAAGGACACTTACTACGCGATCCCCCTGGAACGGCGGCAAAAGTACCTGGATCTGTTCACCGAGTACGGAGTCAGTCACGTCTTCTCCGGCCATTATCATCGGAACGCCACCGCCAGCTACGGTCCGTTGAAACTGGAGACCACTACGGCCATCACGTGTGCGGAAACGCAGTCCGGGATCCGCGTCGTCACGGTTAAGAACACAGGTATCGAGAGCCAGCCCTACGACTTCGGCGTTCTTCCGACGCGCATCGACCTGAGCAAGTGAAAAGAGCGGTTTCAGAGCGCTCTGCTGCATGAAGAAGCGGTGCCTGCTTGCACTCCTCGCCCCCGGTGATAGACTCGCCCCTGTGAGGACTATCATTGAGCCGTTCCGGATCAAAAGCGTCGAGCCGTTGCGCCATACGACCCCCGAGGAGCGGGAGCGCCTTCTCGTCGAAGCCGGTTACAACCTCTTCCTCATCGATGCGAAGAACATCCTGATCGATCTCCTGACCGACTCCGGTACCAGCGCCATGTCCACCGAACAGTGGGCGGCTATTATGCGTGGCGACGAGTCCTACGCCGGCAGCGAGAGCTTCATTCGGATGCGGAAGGTGGTTCAGGACCTCACCGGATTCCAACACGTCATTCCCACCCATCAGGGACGCGCAGCCGAACGCATCCTGTTCTCCGTCATGTGCCGCCCGGGGCACATCGTCCCCAGTAACACGCACTTCGACACAACCCGCGCGAACATCGAGTTCACCGGAGCGCACGCCGTCGATCTTCCGCTCCCCGAAGCCGCCGACACACAGGCGCGCCTGCCCTTCAAAGGCAACATGAACGTGGACGGGCTCGAACGGCTGATCGCCGCCGAGGGCGCGGACCGCATCCCCCTCGTGATGCTGACCGTGACTGACAATTCGGGTGGCGGCCAGCCGGTGTCAATCGAGAACGTCACCGCGGTGCGGCAAGTGACGGCGAGGCACGGGATTCCGTTCTATCTGGACGCCTGCCGTTTCGCCGAGAACTCCTGGTTCATCAAGGAAAGGGAGCCGGGCTACTCGGACTCGACGCCCAGAGAAATCGCGCAAAAGTTGTTCCGCCTGGCCGACGGCTGCACGTTTTCCGCCAAGAAAGACGCCTTCGCGAACATAGGAGGTTTTCTTTGCACGAACGACAGCCGCCTCGCCGAGCAGGAAACGCAGTTGCTCATCCTGACCGAAGGCTTTCCAACGTACGGCGGGCTGGCCGGACGTGACCTCGATGCGATCGCCGTGGGCCTTGACGAGGTTCTCGATCCCGATTACCTGCGGTACCGCATCACCTCGACCGCATACCTCGGCCGCCACATCGCGGATCATGGCGTGCCCATTGTCGAGCCCCCGGGCGGACACGCCATCTACATCGATGCTGGCCGTATGCTGCCGCACATTCCGAAAGCGCAGTTCCCCGCGCAGGCGCTCGGCGTGGAACTGTACCGGCACGCCGGTATCCGCTCGGTCGAAATCGGCTCACTGATGTTTGGGGAGAGGGCCCACCACGAACTGTTGCGCTTGGCTATCCCGCGGCGCGTCTACACGCAGAGTCACATCGACTATGTCGTCGAGGCGATTCTCGAAGTCAACGCCTGTAAGAACGAACTTCGTGGATTCGAGATAGTCTCGGAGCCGAGGTTCCTGCGCCACTTCAGTTGCCGCTTGCGTCCCGTATAACGCCGGCTTGAGAGAGCGGACAAGAGCCGGCCTACTTCACCGGTGATGCCTCGCGGCCGTGTATCTCCTGCAGGCTCCAAACCCGGATGGGATCACGCCGCCGTGACACAAGCGCATCCGCCGCTGCCTTGGCTCCACTCATCGTCGTGATGCAGGGCAGGCGGTACGCAACCGCAGTCCGCCGGATGATGCGCTCGTCGCTGAACGAATGCGCGCCTGCCGCCGTGTAGATCGCCAGGTCGAGCGAGCCGGCCTTGATCAGATCCACAACGTTCGGACGGCCTTCATTGACCTTGAAGATCGGCTTGCAGCGCACCCCGGCAGCTTTGAGAGCGGCGGCTGTGCCGCGCGTCGCCACGATCTCGTAGCCCATTTCGTCAAGACGCCGCGCCACTTCCACCGCTTCCGGCTTGTGTTTATCGCTGACGCCGATGAAGACACGACCCGCATCGGGCAACGGTGTCCCGGCGCTGAGTTGGGCCTTCGCAAAAGCCTCTCCGAAGTTCACGCCGACACCCATGACTTCGCCGGTCGAGCGCATCTCCGGGCCTAGTGCCGGATCCACACCCGGAAACTTATTGAACGGAAAGACGGGCGATTTCACGAAGAACTGCGGCACCGGCAGAATCCCGGAAAAGGCGCCGCCCGTCAGGTGAGCCAGTTCACGAAGCGATTTTCCCAGCATCAATCCCACCGCCACCTTCGGCAGCGGCACGCCCGTGGCCTTGCTGACGTAAGGCACCGTGCGCGATGCGCGCGGGTTCACTTCGAGCACGTAAACCGTCCTGTTTTGGATCGCGTACTGCACGTTCATCAGGCCGATCACTTTGAGGGCCCGTGCGAGCCGCACCGTGTAATCGTGGATCGTCGCTTTTTCCGCTTCACCCAGTGAACACGCCGGCAGCACGCACGAACTGTCGCCGGAATGCACGCCGGCTTCTTCGATATGCTCCATGATGCCCGCGACGAGAACGTCCTCGGAATCGGAAAGCGCGTCCACGTCGATTTCGGTCGCGTCTTCGAGGAACCTGTCGATCAGCACGGGGCGCTCGCGAGAGAACACCACGGCCTCCCGCATGTAACGGCGCACCGTGTCCTCGTCGTAGGCGATGACCATCGCCCGTCCGCCGAGCACGTAGCTTGGGCGCACGAGCACCGGGTAACCGATGTGGCGCGCAACCTCGCAGGCCTCCTCGACGCTCGTGGCCGTCCCGTTGGCCGGAGCCGGAATGCCCAGGTCATCGAGCAACTTTCCGAAGAGCTTGCGGTCCTCGGCCAAGTCGATATTGGTCGGATCGGTCCCGATGATGGGAACGCCCAGCCGCTGCAATGGCAACGCAAGAGTGAGCGGCGTCTGCCCGCCGAACTGAACGATCACGCCGTCCGGCTTCTCGGTGTCGTAAATGTTGAGGACTTCTTCGAGGGTCAGAGGCTCAAAGTACAGCCGGTCACTCGTATCGTAGTCGGTCGAAACCGTCTCCGGGTTGCAGTTGACCATGATGGACTCATAGCCGAAACCCTGCAACGCGAACGAGGCGTGGCAGCAGCAATAGTCAAATTCGATCCCCTGCCCGATGCGGTTGGGCCCGCTCCCCAGGATCATCACCTTGGGCCGCTTCGTAGGCTCCGCCTCGCACTCCCGCTCGTAGCTCGAGTACAGATACGGCGTGAAGCTTTCGAATTCGGCGGCACAGGTATCGACGCGGTTGAAGACCGCGCGTATGCCCAATTCCTTGCGGCGATTGCGGACCGACTGCCAATCCGTCTTCCAGATCCTTGCCAGCAGCGAATCGGAGAGCCCTTCACGCTTGGCTAAGGAAAACTGCTCCTTCGTGATCGAGTCGAGATCGGTTCCTTGCAGCTTGCTTTCGAGATCGACCGCCTGTTTTACCTGATCGAGGAACCACGGATCGATGGCGGTCATCTCGTGTACCTGATCGATCGTGTATCCGCTGCGGAAAGCGAACAGGATGTAACCGAGGCGGTCCGGATTCGGCGTAATCAACTTCTGGGGGATGAGGTTTTTGTCGAAGACTTCGGCGGAAGCGGCTTTGCCCGTCTCCAGGCTGCGCATGCCTTTGGCCAGCGCCTGTCTGAACGTGCGACCGATTGCCATCACTTCGCCCACCGACTTCATCTGCGTGCCAAGGACAGGCTCCGCGCCGGGCAGCTTTTCAAACTGCCAGCGTGGGATCTTCACCACCACGTAGTCGATGGTCGGCTCGAAGCATGCCGGCGTTTTGCGCGTGATGTCGTTGGTGATCTCGTCCAGCCTGTAACCGACTGCCAGCTTGGCGGCAATCTTGGCGATCGGGAACCCTGTGGCTTTCGATGCCAGTGCCGAGGAGCGCGACACGCGCGGGTTCATCTCGATGATGACCATGCGGCCGGTCTTGGGATCAATCGCAAACTGCACGTTCGATCCGCCGGTATCGACGCCGATCTCCCGCAGGCATCGCAGCGCGCCGTCGCGCATCATCTGGTATTCCCGGTCGGTGAGCGTCTGCGCCGGCGCGACCGTAATCGAATCGCCGGTGTGCACGCCCATCGGGTCGAAATTCTCGATCGAGCAGATGATGATTGCGTTGTCCGCGAGGTCCCGCATGACCTCGAGCTCGTACTCCTTCCAGCCCAACACGCTTTCTTCAATGAGGACTTCGTGCACCGGGGAGAGCGTGATGCCGCGTTCGAGGATGACGAGAAACTCCTCGCGGTTGTATGCGATCCCGCCGCCTGTGCCGCCCAGCGTGAAGCTCGGCCGGAGGATAGCCGGATAACCGATCTGGGCGACGAACTCCAGACCGTCATCGAGGTTGTTGACCAGTTGGGACTGCGGCGTTTCGAGACCGATCTTCCGCATCGCGTCCTTGAACAGGAGGCGGTCTTCGGCCTTCTTGATCGCTTCCAACTTCGCCCCGATCAGTTCGACTCCGTACTTTTCAAGTACGCCGCTCTCGGCCAGTTCGACCGACAGGTTCAGGCCGGTTTGTCCGCCGACCGTGGAGAGAAGCGCATCAGGGCGTTCGCGCCGGATGACTTCTTCGGCGAATTCCTTGGTGAGCGGCTCCACGTACGTCCGGTTCGCGAGTTCTGGATCCGTCATGATGGTCGCGGGGTTGGAGTTTATCAGCACAACCTCGTAACCATCCGCCTGCAAGGACTTGCACGCCTGTGTTCCTGAATAATCGAACTCGCAGGCTTGGCCGATCACAATCGGGCCGGAGCCCACGATGAGAATCTTATGGATGTCGTTGCGTCTAGGCATCCGCTCTTACCAACCTGTCCTTGAATCCCGCATGAGTTTGATGAAATCGTCAAACAAGTAAAGCGAATCGTGAGGTCCGGGAGCGGCCTCGGGGTGATATTGCACGCAAAAAACCGGGTAGCTGCGATGGCGGAACCCTTCAAGCGTGTGATCGTTCAGATTAATGTGCGTGATTTCGGTTTCGTTGAGGTTCAGCGAATCCGGGTCCACGGCAAAACCGTGATTGTGAGAGGTGATCTCCACCTTGTTCGTGATCTTGTTGATCACCGGATGATTGGCGCCACGGTGCCCGAACTTCAGCTTGTAGGTCCGTGCGCCGAGCGCCAGCCCCAGGATCTGGTGCCCGAGGCAGATGCCGAATACCGGCTTCTTGCCGATCAGCTTCCGGACCTGTGCGGCCTGGAAGTGCAGCGGCTCGGGATCGCCTGGACCATTGGAGAGAAAAATACCGTCCGGCTTCAGCGCTAACACGTCCTCGGCAGTCGTCGAGGCCGGGACCACTGTTACGCGGCATCCGCTTTGCACTAGCCGCCGCAGAATGTTCCGCTTGATGCCGAAGTCGTACGCCACGACGCTGAACGCGGATTCTGCGGGTGAGCCCACGCCTTCGGAAGGCGAGCAGGGTTCAACCGGAGACTCCCAGGTATACGCCTTGGCCGTTGACACGCGCGTCGCCAGGTCCAGTCCCGCCATTGACGGACTCCGGCGGGCCTTCTCAACCAATTCTTTCGGATCGCCGGCGGCTCCGGAAATGATGCCGCGCATGACGCCTGAAGTACGCAGCTTGCGAACCAGGCTACGTGTATCGATCTCGGCAATAACGGGGATCCCGTGCGCGGCCAGAAACTCGTTGGCGTGTTCCCGCGATCGCCAATTACTCGCAACTGCGGAAAACTCACGGACTACGAGCCCCTCGATGTAGGGACGGTCCGCCTCATTGTCGTCTGGCGTCGTGCCATAGTTCCCGATTTCGGGATACGTGAGAACGACAATCTGGCCGGAGTAGGAGGGGTCGGTGAAAACCTCCTGGTAACCGGTGATCGCCGTATCGAACACGACTTCGCCGCAACGTTCGGCAAGCGCACCAAAGCCCC
>JBDKSR010000231.1:0-6724 GCA_039680545.1 Bryobacteraceae bacterium
TCCCGGCCGGAACCTTGTGGCCATCGAAGTCGCCGGTTACAACGTCAACAGTTTTTACCTCGCCAATCATTCGTCGTTCGTTCAAGCCGAGGTGGTCTCAAACGGCAGCATTCTCGCCGCCACGGGCGGCACGGGTTCCCGGTTTGAAGCCGCGATCCTCACCGAGCGCTTGCAGAAGGTAGAACGCTATTCGTATCAACGTCCCTTCAGCGAAGTGTACCGTCTCAAACCAGGCTGGGACGCTTGGCGCCGGGACGCTTCGATACGGATTGCCCGCGTCGACTGCGCCGATCAGCCGGGAGTGAATCTCCTGCCCCGGCGGATCCCCTATCCCGATTTTGCGGGACGCCGCCCGCTCGCTCTGGTCTCTGAAGGCACGCTAACTCCCGATGTCGCGCCGGCCAAGATTTGGAGATCGCGCGGGCTCGTCGAAGTCGGGAAGGCTCTCAGTGGCTATCCGGAAAATGAAATCGAACGCCTGCCATCTCGCGAGCTGCAATACTTCGCTCCTGCCGGGAACCGCAGGCTTGACCAGAACCTTGCAGGGCCCGCCCAATTCAAGTTTTCACCGAATTCATATCGTATTTTCGACTTTGGCACGAACCTCACCGGGTTTCCGGGCGCGACTCTGACGTGCGCGTCCGCTTCACGGGTGTATTTCCTTTTCGATGAGATCCTCACAGATGGGGATGTGAACTTCAAGCGGCTCTCGGCGGTGAACGTGATCGCCTACGACCTGCAGCCGGGCAGCTACCACGTTGAAGCGATCGAGCCGTACACGATGCGTTACCTGAAGGTGCTTGTCGCCGGGGGCGAGTGCTCGGTGGACGGAATCTACCTGCGCGAATATGTGAATCCCGACGTCCACAACGCCCATTTCGCCTCGGCTGACCCTCGTCTGAACCGGCTCTTTGTAGCCGGGCGCGAGACCTTCCGCCAGAACGCCGTCGACATCTTCATGGACTGCCCCCACCGCGAGCGGGCCGGATGGCTCTGTGATAGCTACTTCACCGCCCGCGTCGAGCCCCGTCTGAGCGGACGGAACGTGATCGAGAAGAACTTCTTCGAGAATTATCTTCTTCCCGAAAGCTATCCTGTCCTGCCCAAGTGCATGTTGCCCATGTGTTACCCGTCGGATCATATGAACGGCACGTTCATCCCGAACTGGTCTTTGTGGTTCGTCCTGGAGCTTGAAGAGTATCTGGCCAGGAGCGGTGACCGTGAAATGGTGGATGCGTTACGCCCGAAGGTCCTTTGTCTTTTCGACTATTTCAAGAAGTTCCGCAACGAAGACGGCCTGCTCGAGAAATTGCCGAGCTGGGTATTTGTCGAATGGTCCGCGGCCAACAAATTCGTGCAGGACGTGAACTATCCGAGCAATATGTTGTACGCTGCCGCACTCGACGCGGGAGCGCGCATATATGGAGTCCCCGAATTGGCCGCTGACGCACGCCGCATCCGTCAGACAGTGCTCAAGCAGTCCTTCGACGGCGAGTTTTTCGTAGACAATGCAGTGCGTAATAACGGAAAACTTGACGTGACGCGCAACCGCACCGAAGTCTGCCAGTACTTCGCATTCTTCTTTGGCATTGTCTCGCCGGAGACTCACCCCAAGTTGTGGGCCTCGCTGCGCGACAGCTTTGGGCCGGACCGCGCGAAGTCGGGCGCGTTCCGCGATGTCTACCCCGCGAACTCTTTCATCGGGAATATGTTGCGGTTCGAGCTTCTATCGCGCGAAGGCCGGTCCCAGCAACTGCTTGACGAGTCGATCTCGTACCTGATCTACATGGCGGAACGCACCGGAACCTTGTGGGAGAACACGACACCGACCGCGAGCTGCAATCACGGCTTCGCATCCCACATCGTGCATACGCTCTATCGCGACGTTCTCGGGCTGTACGCCGTAGACCCGGTGAACAAGACCGTAACGCTACGCTTCGCCGGCTTAAACCTCCCTTGGGCTGAAGGAGATGTTCCAGTGCCCGGAGGCCGTGTCTCGTTGCGCTGGCACAAAGCCGCGGACGGCGGGATTGTCTACAGCGTGGACGTGCCGGCAGGTTACCGTGTTAAGGTGCTGAACCTTACTTCGGGCGCGCTCTCACGCGAGCTTTAGCTCTGCCGACTTCGGTTTTGATGTAAAGCGGATATCCGCGTCCGCATCGGCGTATGCCGCTACGATCTCGCCGAAGTAGACACGATGGAAGTCGTCGCTTGAATAGAAGTCATCGCATATGGACTGCGTCAGGTTGTCGGGGATGAGATCATTCCGGTGCACGACACGGCACTCGTAATGCACCACGCATTCCTCGATGATCGGCGGTTTCACCATTCGTGATGGAGTTGCTGTGAGCTTGGCCTCGTGGAACTTGTCGTGATCCCGGCCGGAGACGGCTCCGCAATGGCCCACGGCAGCCGCGAGTTCCCGCGGAGGAACGTTTACGGTGAACTCGGAAACTTCTTCCAGCTTGCTGTATGAATATCGGGATGGGCGAACCAGGACCATGAATATAGGCCGGCCCCACATCGAGCCAATCGCGCCCCAGCCGATTGTCATAACGTCTGGCGTGCCGCCTTTGCTGATTGTCACAAGAAGGAGTCCGTCCTCCCTCATTCGCTGGATCGTCTCGTGAAAATACTGCGTGTACCTGATGTTCGACTTTGCCATAGGAATGATTCTCGCCGGTCCATATTCTACCGCCGGAACTGCTCTCAGGGACGCGGATCCTCGCTGAGTGTCCTGGTCTCTCCAGGATTCATACGGAAGCGCAGTTCCTTACCGCTGAACGGCGATACAAGGGCGGCTTCTCCGCCCTTCTCTGCGGTGATTTCGATACGTACGGTCTTTCCTGCTTTTCGCTCCGCGGAAACCAGAAACGCTCCCTGAGCGCGCAACGTCGTGAAGGCGACGTCGGTCCAGGTCGCGGGAACGGCCGGGAAGACTACGATCCTGCCTAGATGGCTCTGCAGAAGCATTTCCTGAATCCCCGCCGCGGCTGCAAAGTTCCCTTCGAGCGTGAACGGCCTGTACTTGAACTTCGAGTAGCCCTTCCCGGATTGATCGCCATTGCAGTGGAAGCTGTTTCGCAGCGTGAAGGCAGTCGAAAAGATTTCCAGGGCTTTCTCGGCCTTTTCGCCGTCTTTCGCACGCGCTTCCAGGTTCCCCAGCCAGGAGAAACTGTATCCGGTCCACATGCTCGTTCCCAATCGTTCCAGTTCGGCAAGCGATGCCTGTATGGTCCGCCTGGCATCCTCTCCCGAATCGACATCGATGAGGCCTAGCGGGTGTATCGCCATCAAGTGCGAGAAATGCCTGTGAGACTGGGGCAACGGATAGCCTTTTGCCACGAATAACCGTCCGTCCTCTCCCTGGCTGAACTCCGGCAATTCACTGAGCACCGTGCGCCACCGGCGAGCATCATCTTCGCGTCCCAATTCTCCGGCGAGCTCCGCAGCTGCACCGAATAGCCACCGTGTGAGCGCGAGGTCGTAATTGGTAGGGGTCAGAAACCACGCATCCGGCCGGTTGTCGTTCATCTCCGGAGAGGAACTCAACGCGAACGTCCGCTTTCCGTCCGGTCCCTTCTGTGACGTGAAGGCATCCAGAAACGTCGCGGCGTCGTGCAGGTATGGATAGGCGCGATCTTTGAGGAATTCACGGTCGGCGCTGTACTTCCAGTGCAGATAGAAGTGGTGCGCCAGCCATGCCGCCGTCGTCGCGGAATGCGTGTATTGCCGCCAGCCGCCAATCTGGCTGCCGTTGAGGTCGGCGGTCATGGGAACGTTGAGGCCCGGCAACTCGAAGAACCGCTTGGTCCAGTCGAAACCGGCTTTCCGCGTGTTCCAAAGGTAGTCGATATAACTGAGGCCTTCGTCCAAACGGTTGCCGCCGTAACAAGGCCAATAGCTCAACTGGGTGTTGAGGTCGTGATGATAGTCCCCTTTCCAGGGTGGCAGTTTGCCGTCATCGGCTGTCCAGATTGCTTGGAGGCTGATCGGTGGAGCGCCTCGTCTCGCGGCCGCGCCGAACTTGTACGTTTCGAGAAACCACTGCCGTTCGAGGATCTTGTTCGGCAGCCGTACTGTGGCTTTTCTCCAGAATCCGTCCCACCAGCGGCGATGAGATTCCAGCATCGAGCCAAATCCGGAAGCGAGAGCCCGTTGGACGCGTTGCCTTGCTATCCCCAGGGGATCGTTGCCCTCGAAGCTTGATGCCACCGACCAGGCGCCAATCCATGCGGACCCGCTTCTCTTCCATTCCACATACACTGCGAAATGAAAGCCTTCGGCTCCCTGCTGCGTGAAGGCTTGGAAGTTCGCGCCGGCGGATTCCTTCGGCGCCGGATACCCAAGCTGCGCGAGATCGCCTGCTCCGATGCCTCCCTTCGCAGCTTCCTCCACCTTTCCCGCAAAAGCCGGCGCGACCAGCCGCAGCTTTACTGACGGCGAGCCTTGAATCGAGATCATGCCCACGGGCTGTGCACCGTGCACAATAACCTGCGCCGTCGTCCCGTCATCGAGCGCGAACTGAGCGAGGGCGTCGGCGAGCGTAAGGTCGGCTTTGCGGAATCTGCTGTTATCACCGAGCGTCAGTTCGATGCGTCCGGCAGGGATCTTTGTGGGAGCGGGCCGGTGATAGGGCTCTTCATACAACCGTTTCAGATCCGCTACCCGGCCATCGAGATGCCACTGCCTCATTGTCCGGAACTTATATTCGGGCGTGAAGAATTCCGGCACCGGCCGTAAGTCCCACAAATCGGCCCGATCAAGTGAGATCTTGAGCGGATGTCCGTCGCCCCATACGAGCGCGCCCATCATGCCGTTGCCCAGCGGCAGCGCTTCGTCCCAGACCATGGCAGGGGTCTCGTAATGCAGTCCATGCTCGGGTTTCGGAAGGTTCTGTTGAATTCCCGCGGCGTCAGCGAGGCGAGAGAAGAGGAATGCAGCGGTAACGAGGGAGTTCCACCTTGCTATCATGACAAGCTCAAGTATATTGTGCCCCAAAGTCATTCGATAGCCGCCAGCCGGCTCCAGGCCCTGGCGGCAGCCTTTCTGTTTTCGACAGGTGGAGCAGCGATCAAGGCCGCTAGCTTTAGCGGCTGGCAGATCGCGTGTTTTCGTTCTGTCATCGCCGGTGCCGCGCTCTTCCTCCTGGTGCCCGCGGCCCGATGCCGTTGGAGCCACCGCACGCTTTTGGTGGGGCTCGCCTATACGGGAACCCTGATCACCTTCGTCATGGCCAACAAGCTGACGACAGCGGCCAATGCGATCTTCTTGCAGGATACGGCTCCGCTCTATCTGCTCCTTATTGGGCCATTCCTGCTCCACGAACGTGTCAGACGCCCCGAAATCCTGCTCATGGTTGTGATCGCAATTGGCATGAGCCTGTTCTTCGTGGGTGTTCAGGCGCCGCAACGGACGGCGCCTGATCCGTTTTCGGGCAATCTTTTGGGCGTCTTTTCGAGTGTATGGTGGGCGCTGACGATCGCCGGGCTCCGCTGGATTGAGACCGCCAGTGGTGGCCGGGACTCCGGCATGGCGGCCGTAGTTGCCGGCAACCTGATCGTCAGTATCGTCTGTCTGCCGAAGGCATTTCCGCTCGGTGCCCCCGTGCTCAGCGATTGGTTGGCAATTCTGTACCTGGGGTTGATCCAGGTCGGTCTCGCATATGTCTTTCTCACCAGAGCAATGCGGCGCATCCCCGCTCTCGAAGCGTCATTGTTGTTGCTTGCCGAACCCGCACTCAGCCCGGTTTGGGCTTGGTTCGTCCATGGAGAACGGCCAGGGCGGCTCGCCATCCTTGGCGGCGTTCTGATTCTATCCGCTACGGTGGGCCGAAGTGTGATGAGTTCCAGGAAGAAACTAAATGTGGACAGAAACTGAGAGACAGCCGATCTTCTTACGTTGGGTTCCCACGCCCGCAGTTGAGAACAGCCGGGTTGCCAACGGTCGATAGTGGAGAAGTGATGGGTGTGCCTGTGTCAAGCGCGATAGAAGGACATGAAAGAGCGGAAGAGACGCTTCGCCGTAGGCTCGAATTGGAGACGCTCGTTGCAGAAGTCTCCAGCCGTTTCATTAACCTCGAACCAAGTGAGATTAACGATGGAATCTCGTTTGCCTTAAAGGCGATAGGCGAGTTCGCCGGAGCGGACCGAAGCTACGTTTTCCGGCTTGCAGTAGACGGGAAGACGGCCAGTAATACTCACGAATGGTGCGCCCCGGGCATCGAGCCGCAGATCAGTGTGTTTCAGAACCTGAATGTCGAGGACTATAGGTGGGGGCTGCAGAGGCTGCTCGAGTCGGGATACATCTGTGTTCCGCGTGTACACGAACTGCCACCCGAAGCAGAGCCGGAACGCGAAAACCTACTGCAAGGGATCGAGTCGGTTGTCATCGTCGCGCTAATTTCGGGCGGGCGGCTGATCGGGCTACTTGGGATCGAATCCGTCCGGAAAGAGAGAGCTTGGGACGATGACCATTTTGCGCTCCTTAAGATGCTGGCTGGAATCCTCGTCAGCGGGTTGGAGCGAAAGCGATCCGACGACGAGCGCTCGCGTTTGGAGGGGAAGCTTCGCGAAGCGCAGAAATTGGAAGCGGTCGGACGTCTCGCCGGCGGCGTAGCCCACGATTTCAATAATCTGCTCACAGTGATCCTGGGACATACCGAAATCCTGGAAGACTACCTGTCTGAAGATGCGTTCCTCTCTCAGCAGGTGCGCCAGATTCG
>JBDKSR010000232.1:0-3365 GCA_039680545.1 Bryobacteraceae bacterium
CTGCCAGCGACGGCAGCCGTCGCTAACATGTGATTTGTCCGGTCGAATTCACACATGATTTGTCCGCTTTGAAACGCGGCAGTTGGCGCTCAGTGGAGCCTCGCTCGATAGTCGCCTGACGACGGCCGGAGGCGATTCTTCACTGGAGGATGCCGGTAGGCCGGCGTTGCGCGTGTTCCGGCACGGCGAACCGATTTACTGCGGCGTCGTCGTCTATAATGCCGCCGGAACGAAGGGGACACACCGGCCGGACGTGGAGATGGAGGTCCGCGTACTGCGGGACGGCCAACTCGTGTGGAGCGGCCAGCCGTATCCATTGAGGGTCGACGGACAACCCGATCCCAGCCGTGCGCTCTTCGTGCAGAAACTCAGCTTCGGGCCGCGTACGCCGGCGGGTTCCTATGTAATCCAGGTCTCGGCCATCGACAAGGCTGCTCCCGAGAAGCGATCCGTCGTGACGCAGTGGACGGATTTCGAGTTGATCGCGCGCTGAGGGCTTTCGCCGCGACGTTCGGTTGGGTGTTAACGGCTTGCAGTGGTACAAGAACAATAATCTGACCATCACGCTTAACGATAACGGTGTAAGCAATCAGCGGGGCCTTGTTTCTACTTTTCAGTTCATTCTGTGAGGGAGACTAGTCAAGATGAAATGGTCAATTGGTCTTCTGATGCTGTCTGTGGTTGCCGGAATTACTAATGGACAAACGCCGCTTACGATAGACGCGGAAGCGGTCATTACGAGCGCAAGGCCCCTTGACGATGCGGCGGATATGCTCGAACACAAGTTCGGCTGGGTGATCACTTACGAGGATCCGGTATGGAGTTTCGCAGGGGAGGTTGTGGACCTTGTGCCTGTGAGGAAACCTGGTACGCGTCGTTTTCTTGCTCCGCGTCCTGGACAACTTCCGATCGGAGCATTACTGTCGACGGCTGGAGAGCGTCCCGACAAGGGCTCGCTCGTTTCTAAGATTATTCAGGCACACGATGATGCGGGGAATCCAGGTTCATTCAAGATCGTTTCAGATGGTGATTTTCTCCATCTCATTCCTACCTTCGCCAAAGGCGTAGGTGGAGGGCGAGAGGCAGTATCACCGTTGCTGGATACACCCATTCACACACCGATTGACGAGACGACACCATCCCTAGCGATCAGACAGATCATCGATGAGGTGTCGCGAACGCGAGGCATCCAGATCGACATCGACATGTCGTGGCGGTCGGACCAGATAGTATTCGGGCCATTGAGGACTAGAGTGGACGCCACAGGCCAACCGGCTCGATCCCTACTCTTGAAGATCCTCAAAGAGGCGAATCGCCCACTTACGTGGCGATTGCTGTGTGAGCCCTCTTTACCGGACCATCAGGGGTTCTGTGCCCTCACATTGCGCTCGATGCATGTGTATCTTACAGACGACTCGGGGAACGTAGTGGTACGGCCGCTGCGTTGACCGAAAGAAGGGAACTCCCTCATCCGGTCGTACCCGCGAATGCCATTAGCGCTGCAACCCGTCTTTCGTCCCTTCAAACCAACCTAGATCTCGCCACGCGTGTGCTGTCCTTGTGCTGCTCCTGCAGCGTGCGCACCACACCGTTCCATTCGGCCGCAAGAAGAGTTTGCGGCGGGTGAGTTGTTACGTGAAACAATTCGTCGAATCGCGAGACGCCGCTGCTCGCTCATCACGTCTACGCCTACTTGATCCACCGCGCCCTATGGCGGGAATCGTACGGCCCCAGACCCAGTTCGTAAGGGCTGCGGTAATCCGGCCGGTTGTCCTGCCTGGTGAAAACCTCCCGTATTGCCTTCAGGTAGCCGAAACCTGCACCGATGTGGGGGGCGATGTGGTGGCCCTCGCCCCACTCGTTCCAGGCGTCGAGCAGCACCATGCGCCGGCCCAAGCTTTTGGCGGGTAATGCATCCATGATGCCTTTGAGCCCGGCGAGCAACTCCCCGTACTGCTCCGGCGAGAGGACCCAGCGCCTCATCTTGGACGGATGTAGTCCGGGTGTGCTGGGATGGTCGCGGTTCCACGGCATTCGGTCCCGGCCCATGGTGGCGGTGGGTACGAAGGGCAGGATAGCGCTATCCCGCCAGGCTTCGGTTGCGCTGATCTGCCTTTCGATGGACTGCGCCGTGGTGGGATGCTGCTTGCGCGGCTCCCAGCCATAGGCAAACAGGTAGTCGAAGCCGCAATCGCGCACGGACTTCAAGACCTCCGGGTTGGTATCGTGGGGCGCGCCCAGCAGAATCAGACCATCGAACCCCGCCTTGCGAACGGTCTCCCGCAATCGGTCCAGGGCTGTGTGGACCTGCTCCGGCGTGCCCAAATCCTCCATGAGCCGTTTGATCTGATAGATGTACAGCACCGGCCGGTTATCGATCTTCAGATACGACGGGTGCTTGAAGTATTGCTCAATCCAGAACGGCGCCAAGTTGTTCAATAACTCGTCGGCTGAAGTCACGCCGCCGCCATTGTTGTTCTCCCACATGATGGCGAAGTGGAACCGGTCGCGGTAGCGAGCGCGAAACAGCCCTTCATGGATAGCGTGACCGAGGCGCAGTGTATCGACCGAGATGGGCTTGCCAACGTTGTCGCGCTGGCGATACCAACAGTACACGAAGTACGAAATGCCGTGTTCCAGAGCCCACTTGATCTCCCAGTCGGCCACTTCCGGCGACCCCTCGTCGTAGTAACCCAGCAACGGCGTGCGGTTGAGATACGGCTCTATTTTGTACCAGCCCCACGCCTGGGTCTCGCCCGGCCATGGGACAAAATGGGTACCCTCTTTCCAGCCCGGGAAATAGTGCGCACCCACCAGGTACTTGGTCTTGGCCGGCCTCGGCTCGAGTACGTATTTCGAAGTTTCGGCCGGACCTTGCGCTGTTGCAGCGATGGAGGGCGCGGTCAGGGCGCTCACTCCTGCCAGAAAGTCACGCCGACTGGGAGAAAGTGTGGGCATTTGTGTTGCCTTGAAACCTCTTATCCTCGGAAGGTCCTTCGAATGGCTTCCAGGTAGCTGTAACCGAAAACGGTGTCGGGAACCAGCACGTGATCCTCGGTCCACTCGTTCCAGGACGACAGGAAAACGATCTTTGGAACGTCCGCCTTCGATTCGGCCAGGAAGTATTTCGCCGCAATCATGAGGCGCTCAAATTGATCAGGCGAACGCTGCGTGACCATTTTGGCGCTGGGTCCGACACGCGCGCTGTTGTCAAACCCGACGGTGCAGTCCGGGAAGAATGGTACCGGGCACTTCTCCCTCAGTTGACGCCAGAAAGGGATAGCATGGGACGGGATCTTCCCGTAGGGCACTCGTCCTCCCTTCGGAACACTCGCAAACACCGGGTCGACGGTATGGTATCTGGT
>JBDKSR010000233.1:0-16465 GCA_039680545.1 Bryobacteraceae bacterium
ACCCGGCCGCACTTGATCACGGAAGGGTTTGTTCGGGCGATGCGCCCGCGTCCAGCCTATGTCGTCGCAATCGACATGGGAGGGACCAACACGAAGTACGGTGTGGTCTCGGCAGACCGCACGCTGCTGTTCGCCGGCTCCAGCCCTACGCCCTTCACGCTGGGGCGCAACGTGCTGCTGGAGCATCTGAAGCGAATCGCGAGCCAACTCATCGCTGAAGCGGAGAGAAACTCCATCCGGCCTGCGAGAATCGGCATTGCGACGGCCGGTTGGGTCAATCCGCAGAGCGGCAACGTTGTGTACGCCACAGAAAACCTGCCCGGTTGGACAGGGACGAAAATCGCTGAAGAGGTCTCCAAGTTCTGCGGTCTGCCCGTGTCGGTGGAAAACGACGCCAACGCTTTGGCCGTGGGTGAGTATGTGTTCGGGGCCGCCCGAGGAGTACGGGACTTCATCTGCGTGACGCTGGGAACGGGCGTGGGAGGGGGCTGCTATTCCGGTGGGAAACTGCATCACGGCGCTCACTTTTTTGCGAATGCCCTGGGTCACATGCCGGTTGTGCCGGACGGCGAGAACTGCACCTGCGGGCTGAAGGGCTGTCTGGAGGCTTACGCAAATGCGGCTGCCCTGCTCCGGTATGCCAATGGGCGCTTCGATTCCGCCAAGACGCTGATTGAAGCGGCAAACACAGGCGATCCAGTCGCGGCGCACGCCGTACGTGAACTGGCCAGGTATCTGGCCTTCGGACTGGCATCAGCCATTCAGCTTCTCGATCCGGAATTGGTCGTTTTGGCGGGCGGATTGGCGCAATCGAACCCATTACTCACGGAGAGTCTGAAGCAGCATCTCGCAACCAGCCTCACTGTTTACGGGCAGCGGGGACTGCGCGTCCGCTCCAGTGATTTCGGCTTCCACGCCGGCGTCATCGGCGCCGCAGCAGTGGCGATGGACCGCGATTAAGCACTTGTCTTACAGACCGCTCTGGTGCACTTACCGGACCGGCCGCAAACCTGCCGTCAGCGCACGGCGGCGTCTACGCCTGCCAGGGACGAGTCCGTTTTGAAAGACCGGGCAGAATGTCCAGCGCAATCTTAAGGTCCTCGCGGATCTCGAAATCGAACATCCCGGCAACGATGAAGTCGGCTCCGTTTTCGAACGCGTATTGGAAAGCGTCCTTCGGCGGAATCGCGCCTGCCGCCATGACCTTGAAAGCGATCCAGGGCTTCCGGACGGTCTTCATGAATTCGATCGTTTCCTGCGGTTTGCCACACCAGTAGCCCGGGAACTCCTTATAATCGTCCCCCGCCTCGCCCGGTCTGGGCCCGGTCTTGTAGTTGTGGTGGTGCAGGGTCTTGAAATAAAACTCCGCGCCGATATCAGCCTTTTCACACTCGACGATGGTCTGCAGTGCATGAGCGCCCACGCCGGTCGGCAACCCGGTCGCCTTCATGATCTCGACCGCCTTGGCCATCAGATCCATCTGGCCTGCCTTGGCAAGTTGATCGGCACGAACGCCCCATAGATAGATAGCATCCGCCCCGTGCTCCACCAGTTCACCGACCCGTCTCTTGTGGGCCTCCATATCCGGCATCACCTTAGCAGTGGGCGGTTCCGTGGCAAGAATCCACTTGATCTTCCCGCCGCGCGCACGGTGCTTTTTCAGGACCGGCATGGTCTCGGGATCGGGGTGAACCGATAGAGTGTTCACGCCGCAGGACTCGGCGAGTTCAAGCGTCTCCAGCAGCTTTTCGTCCGTGTTGTAATGGCGGGCCAGGTTGTACACGTATCTCAGGTCCCGGCTGTGCGTGTAGCGGGTCAGGAGATTGCCACCGAGCAACAAGCGGCTGATATTCAATTTCCCGATTTTGCCCGTTGGCGGGATGGCCTCCGGAGCTTGGGAATTCGCGACGGCAGGAAGCGTCAGCATTGCCGTTCCGCCAGCCGTTTTCTGTATGAACTGCCTACGCGTCTCAGACATGAGTAATCCTTAATGTATCAGTCAGCCTTCAGCTTCCGCCATGCGGCCATCGAACGCTCTAAATGGATGCGAGCATCTCCGCGTATGCCGTAGCACTGCAGTCCTATCGGACCGCCATATCCCATCCCCGTCAACGTGTTCAGGAATCCGCGGATGTCGAATGTTCCGCTGTCCAACGGCTGTATCCAGTTTCCTTTACCCGACTTAATCTCAGCGACTCGATCTGAGCCGCTGATACTCACGGCCATCAGACGCGGCATCGCGGCCTTAAGGAGTGGCTTCAGCTGTTCTTCGTCGCCGACTTTCATCCAGTGACACAGATTGAACATGATGCCCACGTTACCTCGGTCGATCTTCCGGGATAGACGGACGCAATCCTCGACCTTCTCCAGCCAGTTTTTCCAGTGAGGATAGAGCACGACACGCAACCCGTACGGTTCCGCCATTCCCGCCACTTCCCTGATTAATTCGACGGCGCGCGCATCGAAGGACTCGTCGGACGGCGCAGCCCCATCGACCAGGAAGGCGAGTGTGGTCTCGCGCCCTTTCAGGAGCGGCAATGAGTCCTTAAGCCTTGGGTCGTAAACCTGTTTGGGATTGGGGCCGACATTAAGCCGAAGGTACACCTGGAACAGCCGCAAACCGGCCCGGTCCAACGTCTCCACCCTTTCCTTTAGGCCGTCCAGCCACAGGTGCCCGGCGCCATCGTATCCGAGGTCCTTCAGCATCGCGGCCTGTTCCGCCAGATTGCGTTTTTTCTCGTCGTGCGTATCCATGCACAACGCGAAGAACGGGTTCTTCAGGCTGCGGCTCCGGGCGCGCAAAGCAACGGCAGCTAACGGAGCCAACAACAGTTCGCGCCGCTTCAGCAGAACCTTCTCGTTCATCATGTCTTCTCTCCAGCAAACCTGTCGCGCGCGCATAGCTTTGCGGCATGAATCCGTCTCTATGCGTGTCTGACCAGCCTACGTCTTTCGGAATCGCCGCAGCCGGGCCCGAGGGACAGCAGCCGGTTGCTACTGCGACGTTTTCCCCGCCACCATCATAGACTGTCCGCGGCCAGGCATTCAGGAGTGATTGTATCTTCTGAGAGAGGTACTGCCGGAACTATGATGAAATAGGCGGCTTAGGCCATTCTCACTCTTATGTTCCAATCGCTGGTAGCAACGCTGGTTGAATACCCCACGTTGACGTTGTTCGTAGTCATCGGCCTGGGTTACCTCATCGGAGAGATCGAGATCCGTGGCTTCCGCCTGGGAGTCGCAGGGGTGCTCTTCGTGGGCCTTGCCGTCGGCTCTCTAAGTCCCGATCTGGCATTGCCCGAGGTGCTGCCGGCGCTTGGATTGATCATTTTCGTGTATGCGGTCGGAATTCATTCCGGACCCGTGTTTTTCGAATCGTTTCGCCGCCAGGGATACCGGAACAGCCTGCTGACGGTCGGGGTCCTGGTGTTCGGCGCAGGTGTCGCAATGGCTCTGGGATACTCGATGAATCTCGGCGGCGGGCGCACGGTGGGCCTGTATTGCGGGGCACTGACGAACACTCCCGCTCTTGCAGCCGCGCGAGAGCGAATCCGCGATACGGGCAAACAGGATGGCGTGCCAGCCGAGCAACTCCGGCAGGCCGCGGACCAGCCGGTTGTGGCGTACAGTATCGCGTATCCCATCGGGATCCTCGGCGTCCTGCTTTCGTTCCATGTGGCGCGAAAATTCCTGAAGATCGAAGTTCCGCCTCCCGAAGAGCCGCCCGAAATCAAGACGCGCAATTTTGTTATCAGAAACCCGGGCATCATCGGAAGGAAGGTGAAAGAAGTGCTGGGCCTGCACCGGGATGTCGGGTTTGTCATCAGCAGGATCCGGCACGAGCAACGTATCGATCTCGCCAAGTCCGATACGGTGCTGGATGAGGGGGACGTCATCGTTGTAGTTGGCGATGATACGGCCCTCGGGCGGGCACAGCAGATTTTTGGGGCAGCAAGCGAAGGGCAAATCGAACTCGACCGGACGGAACTCGACTACCAGCGAGTGCACGTGTCGAGCAAGGAAGTGGTCGGCAAACGTATTCGGGAACTTGACCTGCAAAACCGCCTGTCGGCCATCGTGACGCGAGTGCGGCGCGGTGACATCGACATCGTGCCGGACGGAAACACGAGGCTTGAACTCGGCGACTGGGCCCGCGTACTTACCCGGCGGGAAAACATCCCGAATGTGCAAAGATTCTTTGGTGATTCAATCCGCAGGGCCGCGGAAACTGATTTCGCCTCAATTTCAATCGGCATGGTGCTCGGCGTATTGGTCGGCTTGGCGCCGATCCCCCTACCCGGTGGAACCGTCGTCCGTTTAGGACTGGCGGGAGGGCCACTTCTGGTCGCCCTCGTGCTTGGAAAACTGGAACACTCCGGGCGAATCACGTGGGTCCTGCCGCCATCGACAAACCTCACCCTGCGGCAGATCGGTCTATTGTTCTTTCTGGCCGGAGTCGGCGTACGAGCCGGCTACAGTTTCTTCGACACGTTGACGACGAGCGGCGTGCAGTTGCTCGCGGCTGGCGCGGCGGTGACTTTTGGTGTGACGCTTGTGACGCTGATCGTGGGTCACAAGTTCATGAAGATACCTTTCGATGCGCTGATGGGGCTGATGTCCGGTGTGCAGACACAGCCCGCCTGTCTGGCATACGCGAATAGCCAGACCAAGTCCGATGCGCCGAACGTCGCGTACGCCAGCGTGTACCCGGCCGCGACGATTGCGAAAATAGTAGTCGCGCAGTTGCTCGCGATGTGGCGATAGGAGCCTGAGACTACCGCTCCCGGCGGAGGGATACTAGAAGCTATGGGGGCTGCTGCTGAGGTCCTCGAGAAGTACGTCCGCGAGGGCGAACTCTGGTCGCCCATCGAAGGACAGCGGATCCGGTGTGTCGCGTGTGGACACCGGTGCCCGATATCCGCTAACCAGCGCGGCGTCTGCAAGGTCCGCTTCAATCGGGATGGAAAGCTTTACGTTCCATGGGGTTACGTGAGCGGCGCACAATCGGACCCGATTGAAAAGAAGCCGTTCTTCCACGTTCGTCCCGGATCGGTGGCCTTCAGTTTCGGGATGCTCGGCTGCGATCTGCACTGCTCATACTGCCAGAACTGGGTGACGTCACAAACGCTGCGTGACCCCCACGCCATGGCGCCGTATCAGCCTGCCACTCCGGAAGGGCTGGTATCAGCGGCCATAGCCTCCGGCGCCGATGCCGTCATCAGCACCTACAATGAGCCACTGATCACTGCGGAATGGGCCGTGGCCGTCTTTCGACTGGCCCGCAAGGCCGGCCTGCTCACAGGCTTTGTCTCAAACGGGAACGCCACCCCGGAGGTACTTGAATACCTGCGGCCCTGGACGAACCTGTACAAGGTGGACCTCAAGACCTTCGACGACCGGCACTATCGGGAACTCGGCGGCCGTCTCCAGCCGATTCTCGACAGCCTGCGGCTGATTCACCAGATGGGTTTCTGGCTTGAGGTCGTGACACTCATCGTTCCCGGATTCAACGACTTACAAGACGAATTACGGAGTATGGCGGAATTCCTGGCGGGGATTTCGCCGAGCATCCCCTGGCATGTCACGGCGTTTCACAGGGATTACAAGATGACCGGGCCCGATGACACTCCCCCGGAAACTCTTGCCCGCGCCGCTGCGATCGGACGCGAAGCGGGTCTAAAGTTCGTTTATGCAGGCAATCTGCCGGGCTGGGTGGGCAACCTGGAGGACACGCTGTGCCCGGGTTGTGGGAGCACCCTGGTCCGGCGCAGGGGGTATCGAATCCTCGAAAACCACCTCGAAAAGAGTGGTTCTTGCCCGTCATGCCACGCCCTGGTTCCCGGCGTCTGGGCGTAGCCGCGCGAGCTCAATAGTTAACCGAGTTTACCAGGGTACTAAAACTCCCTGGTAATACTGTTCCCCCAAAAGATCTAACGCTAACGTATTGATTTGCGGTATGCTTCGGCTGTCTGGATATGCCGTCGAAACAGGATCAACGCCGGGGCCACCGCTACGCGCTCAAGCTAGCCTGCGAGCTGACGTCACCGCTCGAGACGTTTGACGCGATGCTGGGCGTGACTGAGAACATCAGCCGGTCCGGAATCCTGGTGCATCTTTCGGACCGGGAATGCCCCGAACTGCCTCAACTCGGCACCCTGACTCGTGCCGTGGTCCGGCTACCTGCCAGTCCGAATGCCAGGGAGCCGATCCTGGATTGTCTAGCGAAAGTGGTTCGTGTGAATAGGGATGCCGGCGCTCGGTCGATCGCACTGGAAGTGCGCCGCATGCGTTTTCAGTCAGTCTCCAACGGTTCGGCCGTCAGCGATCTCCCCCTGGATGAGGAAGACGGTCGCCAATACATCCAGTAACCTATTGAACCTGTTATACTCGGCAAAGTTGCCCTCCGCGCCGGTGTATCATAGCGCGCCGGGCAACATTGCTCTTTCACAAGTATCACCCGCGGGCGAGGAATGAACGAGAACGTGGTGTAACTCCACCGCTGCCCCGCAACTGTGAGCGACACGCTGTACGGCCGCCTGGTCACTGCAAAAGTGGGAAGGCCAGGCAACTACCCTTAGTGACGGCCAAGTCGCGAGCCAGAAGACCGGTTCCTCGCTGGATGAGTGGTGTGTTCCGAGGGAGAACGACTCATGCGATCACAATTTCGAACAATCTTACTGATAACTTCTCTGGCCGCCTTACCGGCGGCGCAAACTGCACAATCGGCTGTAAAGGGCGTCGTGCTGGACCCCTCTGCAGCGCCCGTTCCCGGCGCGCGCGTCGAGTGCGGGAGCCATACGGCGATGACTGGTCCGGACGGACGCTTCCATATCGACAACACCGATGGTTGCCGAGGCTTCATCTCCGCACCGGGGCTCGAGACACGTGAATTCGAACTGACGAGCGCCGGAGAGAACCGCGTTGAACTGAGAGTCGCGGGTGTCGTCGAGCGGATAGTCGTCTCGGCGACGCGCCACGAGACCACGATGGAGGCCGCCGGCGTCAGTGCGACCGTCATCACACGGTCTGAACTCGACCAGCGCGCCCTTCCGATGATTTCGGATGTACTCCGGGAGACTTCGGGCCTTCAGGTTTCAAGCACAGGCCGAGTGGGCAGCCTCACGTCGATTTACACGCGCGGTGCACAGCGCACCGGCACAATGGTGCTGATCGATGGAGTTCCGGCCAACGACCCCGGAGGCGAATACAACCTGGCCCACCTGACTTCGAGCATGATCGACAAGATCGAGGTCGTACGGGGCCCGGAAAGCGCCCTTTTCGGAGCTGAAGCCTCTGCCGGAGTCGTGCAACTGTTCACGCGACGCGGCGATCCCGAGGCGACTCGTCCCCGTGGCTCACTGTCCTATGAACGCGGAAGCTTCCAGACTGACCGCTGGGCGGCGAATCTGATGGGCGGCAGCGGCGCGCGACTGGATTACGCTCTCGGCGCCGAGCAGTACCACAGCGTCGGAGAATTCGCTAACGACTTCTACCGTAATACGAGCGGCACCGCCAACGTGGGCTTCCGGCTCGCTCAATCAACGCAACTCCGCGGGGTGTTCAATTCGGTCGATTCCGTGCTTGGCGCCCCTGGGCAAGTCGGCTTCGGGCTGGTCGATAACGACGCGCACGAAACCAATCGCGACACGTCGCTCTCGCTCCGCCTGGACGACGCCCGCGGTTCACGATATTTCCAGCGTTTCACTTTCGGCTACCATCGCATGCGCGATCTGTACACCGATTTGAGCTACGACGGCCCCTACGATTTGGCAGCAATCGTCCGCGACAGTTACGCCCCGGAGCAGCGTACATACCTGGTACGTCTGCTCGACCCGGCGAACATCCCGGCCGTGCTGCCGGTTGGGACACGGCTGGTTTCACAATCGGTGACACTGTATCCATCCGACCCATTCCTGAGCGCCACCTCCCGGAAGCGTGCCGGCTACCAGGGGGATTGGGAGCAACCGGGCGGGCCGATGGTTTTCGGATACGATTACGAGCGGCAGGAAGGAGACATCTCGTCACAACAGGTGGCGCGGAACAACCATGGTCTCTTTCTTCACAAGCAGCACACGCTGACGCAGCGGATCTTTCTCTCCGGTGGCGTACGCTACGAGCACAGTAGCGCTTTCGGGCAGAAGTTCACGCCGCGCGGCGCGGTCAGCTTCCTGGCGGCGGGAGAACACGGACCGCTCACGTCCACGATATTCCGGGTGAGCGCGGGACGCGGCATTACGGAGCCCAGCCTGATTCAGAACTTCGCTAAGGAATGGTACTACGTTGGCAACGCCGACTTGCGTCCCGAGAAGACATCCAGCTACGAGGCCGGCCTTGTCCAGGAGTGGCTTGGGCGTAGAGCGCGTACGGAAGTCTCTGTGTTCCACAATTCATTCAAAGACCTGATCACGTTCGTCTCGCTGCCTGCGCCCATCTGGGGGAGTTGGGACAACGTGGGCCGCAGCCGTGCTCGTGGCATCGAGGTCACGGGACGAGTCCGCGCGGCTGGCCCGGTCACGTTCTCCGGTTCCTACATGCGGCTCTGGACGCGAATCATCGATTCGTACTCCCCGGCTTCTCTGTCCACGGGAATCGGGCAGGAACTGGGTCGGCGCCCGGCACATTCGGGCACGGTCTCGATGTCGGTCACGCCGAAGCGGTGGTGGTTCCAAACCGGTGCGACGTTCGCCGGAGAGCGGCAGGACTACGAGTATTATCTTGGGCTGTCGCGGAATCCGGGTTACCAGAATGTGTACGCTGCCTGTTCGTACCAGATCAATTCTCACCTCTCGCCGTACCTGCGAGTCGAGAACTTGCTGAACAGCCGCTATGACGAGGTATGGGGCTACAGTTGCCGCTCACGGGGCATCCGGGGAGGTGTTCGCTTCGAATGGTAGCAGCGTACTTTCTCGGACTCGCGTTGGCGCTGGCGGCGCCGCCCCAACGAATTGTCTCGACCGCGCCGAGCATCACGGAGATGCTTTACTCCCTGGGGCTTGGTGATCGCGTTGTGGGCGTGACGACGTTCTGTCATTACCCGCCGGAGGTAGCGCGAAAACCGAAGATTGGTACGTATCTCCGGCCGGATGTCGAGATGATCCTCTCGCTCCGGCCGGATGTCGTGCTGGCGGAAAGAAGCATGATCCGCCAGGCAATAACGCTCCCCTCGCTCCGGCTGAATGTCGTCGAAGTGGACGATGCAACGGTCGCTGGGATTCTGAATTCGATCCAACAGATCGGAAGACTCTGCGGAGTCGACCGGCGCGCCGGCGCACTTTGTCACTCGATCCGCGGACGCCTGGAGGCAGTAAGAAAACGAACGGCAGGTCTGCCGCGCCGCCGTGTTTTGTTTGTCGTAGGACGGACACCGGGGAGGGTTGAGGACCTGATCGTCGCTGGAAGGGCGTCCTATCTCAACGAGGTGCTTGAGATCGCCGGGGGCAGGAATCTTGTCTCGGATGCCGCCGTGCCTTACGCGAAAGTCTCCGTGGAAGAGATCCTCGCGCGCAACCCCGAAGTCATCATCGACATGGGAGAGATGGCCAAGACTACAGGCGTGACTGAGGCACAAAAGAAGGCCGTCGTGGCGCTGTGGAGCCACTACCCGCACCTCGCCGCCGTGAAACAGCGGCGGGTTTACGCAGTCGCTTCAGACGCTTTTGTTGTGCCGGGTCCGCGCGTCACCGAAGCAGCGGTCGAGTTCTTGAAGTTGATTCACCCGGAGGCACGCTTTTGAGCGGACTGTTTTGCCTTCGAGATGTCGGCATGCGTTACAACGGCAGCCAGGTGCTGCGAGGGGCTTCGTTTGACTTCGGAGGCTCCGAGATGGTGGCAGTCGTCGGGCCGAACGGCGCAGGCAAATCGACACTTCTCGGAGTCATGGCTGGGTTGCGCACGCATTACACCGGCCAGTGCCGGTACAACGGCACCGAGGTGCGTAAGTGGCCGAGACGCGCCTTCGCCCGGCAGGTGGCGTTTGTTCCGCAGACGGTTCATCTCGAGTTTCCATTCACCGCCGAGCAAGTGGTCATGATGGGCCGAACACCTCACTGCGATGGGCTGTTCGAGTCGCCGGAGGACCGCGAGGCTGTCGAGCACGCCATGGTTAGGACGGATACCACAGCCTTCCGCCGTCGTGATTTCCGGTCGTTGAGCGGCGGCGAACGGCAGCGCATCATCCTGGCCTCGGTACTCGCGCAATCGCCGCGCGTGCTGTTGCTTGATGAGCCGACTACCTTCCTGGATTTGCAGCACCAAGTGGCCATCTACAGCCTGTTACGGGACCTTTCCAGGCAGGGGCTGCTGGTTGTGGCCGTGACACATGACGTGAATCTCGCGGCAGCTTATTCCAGCCGCGTCATCATGCTGCGAGCCGGAGAGACTCTGGCCGATTCCTGCCCGGCGGAAGTCATGACCCCGGATATGCTACGGGACGTGTTCGGCGTAGAAGCGGAGGTCCGCCAGACCGAGGCGGGTCGCCCGTGGATTGTCTACGGAGATTGAGAGCGATGCCTGGACGAGAGTTAACAGCGCGGCGTTGGGTGGTGACGGTCGCCATCTGTGCCGCGATGGCGGGTATCGCATTCCTGGTATTGCCGCTCGTGGGTTCGGCCAAGATCAGCTACTCGCGCGCGTTTGCGGGCCTGTCGCCGGACACCGAAATCCTTTTCTATGCGCGATTGCCCCGCGTGATGCTCGCGCTGCTGGCGGGTGGCGGGTTGGCAGTCGCCGGGACCCTATTCCAAGCACTCTTGCGCGATGCGCTCGCGACTCCTTACACACTTGGGGTATCGAGCGGCGCGTCGCTCGGCGCAGTGCTTGCGATCTCATTTGGCTGGCAGACGGCGGTCGGATTACCCGCCATCTGGGTGGCTGCGTTCTGTGGAGCGGCGGCAACGTTAGCTCTAGTGCTGGGTATTGCGTCCGAGGGACGCCGCATGTCGTCGTTCACCCTGCTTCTATCGGGGGTCACCATCAGCAGCATCTGCCTGGCGTGCATTCTGTTTTTGCAGTACATGGCGGATTTCGGACAGTCTTTCGCGATCGTGCGCTGGCTGCTTGGTGGAATCGACGCGGTCGCCTACTCGACCCTCGCCTGGCTGGCTGCCGTAATCCTGCCATTCGTCATCTATCTGTTCTCTAGAGCGCGGGATTGGAACTTGCTGACGGTCGGTGAGGAATGGGCGGCCACACGAGGAGTCTCCACGTCGCGGCTGATGCTGATCGGCTACCTGGCTGGATCTGTCGTAGCCGGCTCGGTCACGGCACTTACCGGTCCCATCGGTTTCATCGGCCTGATTGTGCCTCACGCGCTCCGCTTGCGGTTGGGCGCGGATCACCGCATCCTGATTCCCTGCTCCTTCTTCCTTGGCGCGGCGTTTTTGGCCGTGTGCGACACGCTGGCCCGGACAATTCTGGCTCCTACGGAAGTGCCGGTCGGGGTAATTACGTCCATGCTTGGCGGGCCGTTCTTTATCTGGTTGCTGAGGTCGCGGCGGCGCAGTCTATGGATGTGAGGCGCGCCGGAGCGCATCATCGCTACAATGGGACATGGTACTCCGCAATTGTACGGAGCCCCCTGATCCTGAAGGATAGCAATTCTTGATCAATAAACTTGTTTTTGCGAATCTAAGGCACCGGCCGGTGCGCACGGCGCTCAGCGTGCTCGCCATTGGCGTCGAAGTCACTATGATGCTGACACTTGTGGGCCTGAGCGAGGGCATGCTGGAGGATTCGTCCCGCCGCGCGCGCGGCGTGGGCGCCGACGTGCTCGTACGCGCCCCCGGAACATCGTTGATCGGCATGAGTTCCGCTTCGATGAACGAGAAGCTGATTGGCTTCTTCGCGAAGCAGCCCCACGTCCGCGCCGTGACCGGAACCGTCGTCTACCCTATTGGCGGCGTGAATACGATCACTGGTATCGATCTCGACGAGTTTAACCGGATCAGCGGCGGGTTCCGCTACATCGAGGGTGGCCCGTTCCGGCGACCGGACGACATGATCGTGGACGAATACTATGCCCGGCAAAACAATATTCAGCTAGGCTCCACGGTGAAGCTTCTCGACCGTAACTGGCACATCTGCGGCATCGCCGAGCCCGGCAAACTCGCACGGCTCGTCATCCCGCGCCGGACGCTCCAGGATTTGACGAGCACGACGGGCAAGTTGAGCTCAATCTTCCTGAAATTGGACAATCCGGCCAAAACAAACGAGGTGGTCGCGGGCCTCAAGAGACTTCTTCCCGACTATCCGATTTACTCCATGGAGGAGTTGACCTCGTTGTATTCGGTGAATAACGTTCCCGGACTTCGAGCGTTCATCGGCGTGATCGTCGGGCTTTCGATCGTCGTCGGTTTCCTCGTTGTTTTCCTCTCGATGTATACGGCAGTGCTCGAGCGCACGCGGGAAATCGGAATTCTTAAGTCGCTCGGGGCCTCTCCTGCATACATCCTAAACATGATCTTCCGCGAGACAGTGTTGTTGGCGGTTGTCGGTACAATCTTCGGGATTTTACTCACGTACGGCTCCCGTTGGGCCATTGAGACGCTCGTCCCGGCATCCCTGATTCAAAAGATAGTGCCTGGATGGTGGCCGATTGCGGGGGCGATCTCCGTTTTCGGCGCGTTGTTGGGCGCGATGTATCCGGCTTGGAAGGCTGCGCGACAGGACGCAATCGAGGCATTGGCATATGAGTAACGACATCGTCATTCGCGTCCACGGCTTGCGCAAGATCTATCGGGTTGGTGATGTGGACGTCCAGGCGCTGCGTGGCGCGGATCTCGTGGTCAGCCGCGGCGAGTTTCTGGCCATTGTGGGACCCTCGGGCTCAGGCAAGTCCACTTTGTTTCACATTCTTGGAGGGCTGACTCCACCGACGTCCGGAAGCGTCTTCATCCACGGCAAAGACCTGTTGGCGATGTCGGAAGCCGACCGCACCGAATTGCGGAAGACCGAAGTGGGCTTTGTCTTTCAGAAATACAACCTGCTGCCCACGCTGAGTGCTGAGGACAACATCGCAATTGCGCGCGACATTGCAGGGAAGGGCGCCGTGGAGGACCAGAAGTTTCGCGAGATGCTGGAACTCCTCGGTATCAGCCGGCGTTTGCATCACAAGCCACGCGCGCTCTCCGGAGGCGAACAGCAGCGCGTCGCGATCGCCAGAGCGATCGTCAACGGTCCCTCGATCCTGCTCGCCGACGAGCCGACGGGCAATCTCGACACAGAGAATTCCAAGGTTGTACTTGGCTTGTTGCGGGATCTCAATGAACGCCTGGGCCAGACGATCCTGATGATCACGCACAATCCCGAGGCTGCCGCATACGCTGACCGGATCGTGCAGATGCGTGATGGAAGAGTCGTCGCGGACACACCCGGGGGATCTGACTAAACCCTGGTATTTACGAGACCGCGCTCAGTCCCGGACCATCGAGAACACTGGTCCCCATCATCCCGTCGCGGATAACAAAGATAGTGGGAAACTTCGGTTCCCACTCTTTGTTGGCAGCGGGACAAAACTGCCGGCCGTTCGCTTCGATGGCCGCGACTCCAGGAATGTGAGCCGCGAGCCCGGCCGAGTGGATCAGCGAAGCACCCGGGCAGGTCAGGTCCTGCACGCAGAGGAACATTTTGTACTTCTGGGCTGCTGCCGCCATTAGCAGGGCTTGGCTCTGTCCCTTGCAGGCTTTGAGCGCCGCGCCCGTATATCCCATCTCTCGCGCCAGTTGGAGGTTCTCCAGGTCCGTGAGCGATTCGTCAATCACGATTGGTTTGAGTTTCGCCGCTTCGTGCATGACGTTCGCGCGATCCGCCTTCAGATCCCGGGCCGTGGGCTGCTCGATATACTGTATCCGCTCATAGCCCTCTGGAACCTTCTCTTTCACCCGTTTCAAGAATGTAAGGAGATAATCCACATTCCGGCATTTTTCGTTGAAATCCGCTGAATAGAACCACTTCGAGACACCTCGCTCCTTCTGTGTCTCGGCAGTCACCCGGTCGATCGATAGCACCCGCTCGACATCCCAATCCAGATCGTCCCCGTTGAGCTTGATTTTGAGATGAGTGAGCCCGTTGTAACGGATCCACTCAGGCACCGTCTCTGGAAGCCCGTCGCCAATTCGCTTGCGGATGTCCGACTCGGTGATCGGATCGAGCGCCCCCACCAGGTGATACAGCGGCATCTTCGGCTTAGCCGTCTTCAGGACGTACCGATCGAGATACTCTCCACGGAACTCGGCATTAAGGTAGTTGCCGAGATCGCGCGGCATCAAATCCGGGCCATAGGTTCTGTAACAGTTGAGTCCGTGCAGTTTTCCGAACGCATCGTGGATGGATGCGTCGTACGGGCTGGCGGTCACAAGCGTGCAGAGCTTCGGGATCGGTTCAGCAAGTCTCAGTTCGGCGCTCACCTCAGCGGCCGCCTTGAGATACCCGGGCTCAAGCGCCACGTTCAGGTCAATCGGATGGCCGCTCTCACCATATGCTCCCGTGATCTTTTCGATGCGCGCAGCCAGGGCCTTCATCGCTCTGAGCGTCACATCATATGGCATGGTTTTGGAGGGAAACGCCCACGTGGCTCCAAGCGGCATCGAGCCAAAACCCTTGGCGGCACGCCCATCCGGTCCTTCCACAACACAATTAACGTTGAGCAGCGTTACTCGGTCGAGTACCCGGCCGCCGAACTTGATCGGCGTGCGGTAGACGTAATCTTCGTATCCAGTACTGATCTCCCGGATTCGGATACCGGTTTGTGGACGCTTCTTGCACCCAACAATAGCTGCGATAGCCGGTGCGGTGAGGAACGACCTGCGGGTCAGATTCGCCATCTGGCGATTCTACCGCATACCGGTTGAAACCTGACGTGACCGCCCGGCTATCTTGAGCAGCAGGATTGACAGGCCGAACAGAACGATTGCTACTCCCATCAAATGCCAGACATGGGCCTTCAGCCACACCCAGGAGTACTCGCCCAGTTGCGAGCCGAGCCAGGCCAAGCCGAAGTAACGCGGAATACGCGCGGCCAGGACAACCAGGAGGAACGACGGCCAGGGCACACCAAACGCGCCGGCCGAAATCACGAAGACTTTGGTCGGCAGCGGGATCGGTAAAAGCGCGGGGATGAAGACGGTCACCAGGCCGTAGCGAAGGAACCAGTCGCGGAACTTCCGTGCGCGACCGGTCTGCGTTTGTTTATCCAGGTACAGTTCCCCGCCCTTCCTCGCAAGATAGAAAAGGATCATGCAGCCCGCCGTGGACCCTATCACCGCCAGAGTGGCTCCAAGTACCGCCATCGCGGGACGAAGGGCGGCGAGCGTCATGACCAATGCGTCCACCGTGGCCGGCAATGGGATTCCAGCCGAATCGAGCAACGCGAGGACAAAAAGTCCCGGCGGACCCCAGGAAACAAGCAGATTGGCAAGTGCGCGCAGAAAACCCTCCAAAAACGGGAAATCTCTATTCTAGCGGCCCGCGGACTTTCGTTCAGCTTCGATGCCGGGATTTACGGCTTTTCGCCGAGCATCGCCACGAGGCCCGCCTCGTCGATCACGGGTACGCCCAGTTCCTTGGCCTTCTGCAGCTTGGAGCCTGCCTCTTCGCCGGCCACAACATAATGCGTCTTCTTGCTGACGGACCCGGAAACCTTACCGCCCGCGGCTTCGATCCGGGTCTTGGCTTCTTCGCGCGTCAGGTGCGGGAGAGTCCCGGTGAGGACGAAGGTCTTCCCCGCAAGCAGGGCAGCTTCGGCCATCCTCTCGATCTTGTGCTCAAACTGGAGGCCCACTTTCCGAAGCCGCTCGATGAGTTCCTGGTTGTGAGGCTCCCTGAAGAACTGCCAGATACTGCGCGCGACCTTTGGCCCAACCTCCTCCGCCTGTTTCAATGTCTCCTCATCGGCAGCGGCGATCTTGTCCAGACTGCCGAACGTATTCGCGAGTATGGACGCAGTACGCTCGCCGACGAACGGAATGCCGAGTCCCGTAAGGACGCGAGGCAAAGGACTCGACCGGGAATTCTCGATGTTGTCCAGCAGCTTCTGCCCGGATTTTTCCGCCATGCGCTCCAGACCCATAACCTGTTCCAGCCGGAGACCGTAGATATCGGCCACATTGTGGACCAGCCCGCGATCCACAAGCTGATCCACGAGCGCCTCGCCCATGCCGTCAATGTCCATGACACCCCGAGCGGCGAAATGCAGGATCGATTCCTTCAACCGGGCCGGGCAGTTCGTATTGATGCAGCGGCTCGCAACCTCGCCTTCCTGCCGTACGATCTGTCCGCCGCACACCGGACACTCTCGCGGCATGACGAAAGGACGTGAGAGTTCCGAGCTCTTCGTTACGCGAACGACTTTCGGAATCACGTCACCGCTGCGCTCGATCAGCACCGTATCGCCGATCTTCACTCCGAGGCGTTCGATTTCGTCCTCGTTGTGCAACGTGGCTCGCGATACGGTCACGCCACCCACCACAAC
>JBDKSR010000234.1:0-2542 GCA_039680545.1 Bryobacteraceae bacterium
GCCTGAGAACCGGATCCCGTGGCCGAAGCCGGATAATTACGATCCGAAGCGCTACGAGCTATTGGCGCGCTACCTGACCGCCATGACGGCATTCATGGGAAGCCCGTTGACATTTAATGAGGTGGGCCTGCTGCGCGTCATCCCGAATGGCAAGGTGGACCTGAACAACCGGGGCGGATTTTCGACCGATTACATTGGGAAGAACTACGGCTACCCCGACGGCACGTACGCCGAGCGGGAACGCATCTGGAAAGACCACGAGGAGTATCAGAAGGGTTTCTATTACTTCCTGGCCACCGATCCTCGCGTGCCGAAGCCGCTTCAGGAGGAGGTGCTCCGGTACGGGTTGGCGAAGGACGAATTCGTCGATACGGGGAACTGGCCGAATCAGCTCTATATTCGGGAGGCGCGGCGTATGGTAGGCGATTTTGTCGCCACGCAGAAGGATCTGCAGACCGAGCGTACCAAGCCTGACGTTATTGGCATGGGGAGCTACAACTCGGACTCGCACAACTTACAGCGCTTTGTGAACGACAAGGGCTTCGTCGAGAACGAAGGCGACGTGCAAGTCCCCGTGCGGCCGTATCAGATCCCCTACCGCGTGCTGTTGCCGAAGAAGAGCGAAGCGGCCAATCTGCTGGTGCCGGTGTGCTTCTCGGCCAGCCATATCGCGTATTCGAGCCTGCGCATGGAACCGCAGTACATGATCCTGGGCCACGCGGCTGGAGTGGCCGCCGCCCTCGCTGTGAAGAATGGGTCAGCCGTCCAGGATGTCGACGTTCCTGCATTGCAGAAGCAGTTGCTGGCAGAGGGAGCGGTGTTCGAACTCGGCGCGGAGTACCAAAACAAGGGATTAGCTGCAATCCGGCGTATGTTTCAACCTGCGCGCCGAGGCCGCGCACCGTGGGGCCGGCCAGCTGCCAAGTGACTATCGCCAAGCCGTCAGCCAGGCAGTGTTTAGTTGACGTCATCACTCGCGCTCGCCGGGCGGATTCCGTCCGGCGAGACCCTCACCCGTAGCAGGAGCAGGGAGGACAGCAGGAGCAAGACGGCTGAGATTTGGAACGCAGCCGAAAGTCCGATCGTGGCTTTCAAATATCCTGCAAAGACTGCGGTAAACCCGCCCGCAAGGCATCCGACCAGGTTGAAAAATCCATAGCCCGTCGATCGCAAGTCAGAGGACACGAGCTGGCTTAAGACCGGCATGGTATTGCAGTCATAGAAGCCGCGCCCAAGTCCGAACGTGACGAGTGCCAAGACAAGCAGGATGTACGACTGCGTGAACCCCATCAGGAAAAGGAATGGGGCGCCAAGTCCGACGCCCACCACCTGGGTCAACAACCTGCCACGCGGCGTGTGCAGAATCCAACGGTCGGCCAAATAGCCACCAGCCAGGATTCCGGCGTAACTTGCCGCCTGAATGTAGAACGTCGCGGAGAAACCGGCGTCCGTCAGGCTGAGCCCGAACTTTTCATACAGGAAAAGTGGCAGCCACGTGTAGATAAGCCAATTGGCGATCGATGTGGCCGCAAAGACTGCGGCGAGAAACAAGAAGCCCCTTGTCGCAACCAGTCGACGCAAAGAGGAGAGAAAGCGTGGTTTTTCCCCGGCTGCGGCCTTCTTTTCCTCTCGCCGCCTGAGGAAGTACCAGAGCACGAGGAAGTAGCCGACGCCAACTCCTCCGAGAATCAGGAAAACTGGCCTCCAGCCATAGTGTTCGCCCATCCATCCGCCCCAGACACCACCCATGATCATTCCCGTGTAGGTGCCGCTTTGGTGCAAACCGGCCGCAAGTGAGCGGCTGCGCCGCGGGTGAGCCTCGACGATCAGGGCAAGGGCTGCCGGAAGATAACACGCTTCACTCACGCCCATGAGCGCACGCGTCCAGAGCATTTCGCCAATACCGCGGACCTGTCCCGTTAGGAACGTTACTGCACTCCAGACCAGAAGGCTGAAGAGAATTACTCGTACTCTCCCGAATCGATCCGCCAGATAGCCGGCGAAGGGGCTCAGAAGGCCATAGACAAAGAGGAAGACTGTACTGATCAGTCCCAACTCCACGTCGCTAGCGTTCAGGTCGCCCCTCAACAATGGAAACACTGAGAACGCTACCTGGCGATCGATGTAGTTAAGGAGCGCTACCACCCACAGCAGCGCAACCAGGAGCCAAGGATGCAGACGAGAGGTCATGTGATCGCTGTAATCGGGTGAGTTACGAGAGATCGAGAGTGCTGTTCACAAAGACTTCCGCCGGATCGAGGTGTGCCGCCTCAAGACACTGACGGAGGCGGTCGTCCTCTTGCTCCGTCAAACGCCTGTGAGGTGCAAGCGGTGCACCACAACTGATGCCGGACCAGTCGAGCATCCGTTTTACCGCTGCCGTAACCGGGAATTGCACAGTGAGCCGGATCAAGTCGTTGACACTATCCTGCACCTTGCGGGCCTCGCTATGGCGTCCGGCCTCGCTAAGCTCAAAGAGGTGCACAAACCAGCCGGGCACGAGATTGTAGAAAGTGCCGATTCCGCCGTTGGCTCCCATCAA
>JBDKSR010000235.1:0-4049 GCA_039680545.1 Bryobacteraceae bacterium
CCGCCACTGTCATTCGCCTGATAAGGGAACGCTTCTATTCTTTCGCGACGGTGCTGGGCACAGGGATCCTGCTGCTGGCTTCTCTAGTGTTCGACCCCTGGATCGCGGCAATGGGGATCGCGGCGCCACGGGCCGCCACGTTCATGATGTCACTTCTGGCAATAGCGGTCTTGTTTGCGGCTCTTTACAAAATGGTTCCGGATGTCAATTTGAACTGGAGCGACGTGGCTCTCGGAGCCATCATCACCTCAACGCTTTTTATGATTGGGAAGCAGTTCATGGGACTGTACTTCGCGAACACTGGGTACGCGTCGACCTATGGTGCTGCTGGCTTGCCGCTCGTGGTGTTGCTATGGGTATACTACTCGGCGCAGCTATTCTTCTGGGGCGCTGAGTTCACCAAGGTGTACACGAGGACCGCGGGTTCCCAGCGCGGCCGGCAACATTGAGGGCACCAGAGTCAGCTTGCGGCTAGTGCGGCCGTGGCCGCTGCACCACGAGCGGGATCAGGCAGAACCTGCACTTCGAGTGATGGATTCTGCACACACCTTCTCGGATTAGCGTCTTGCTCGATGGCACAAAGCCTGTGAACCAGCGGCACGAAACGTCCTTCCTCATAAGAAGCGCTTGGTGCTGCGCGTACACTGCGACCGTAAAGGGACGGTCGTTCCTTGTTCCCGGTGCTGTTCTTTGTCTTTTCCGGGCATAAAGCTTTGGACGTTCTCAATCCACTGTCCCCGGGTGGTAAATGAAATGCTACTGAGAGCAGGTGAGATTCGCCCTTGCGCTTCCAATTGCATCCAGCTCGATGGGCCGCTTCCAAATGCAGCAACGGCGAATCGTTGACGGGTTGGGCCACTTGCAGCCAATGCTCATTCGACTGGACCGTACATTTGTCCGACCCCACCGCCTGATATCGAAGGCTAACATTCGCAGTAGTGAATCCCGCGGAGGAATTCAATGAACGGCCGATCAGAGAAGTCTATCCCATCGCCGGAGGGGACCATAGCGGTCCTTGCCGTCAGTCCTTTGCCCGCTGATCGCATTCGACTTCGGGAGATCTTCTCCCAGGAGAACTGGAAACTGCATGAGGCTTCAGACTGCTGTGAAGCTTTAGCCTTGTTGCGCGACGAAAGTGTTCCGGTGCTCCTCTGCGAGCGTGACCAAGCCGACGGCAACTGGGAAGACCTTTTGAACGCCACGGCGAGACTGCCGACTCCACCGAACCTCATTGTGTTTTCTTGTCTGGCCGACGAGTCCCTCTGGGCGAAAGTGCTGAATATGGGTGGCTTCGACGTGCTGATGACGCCCTTCGAGCCGGAGGAGGTCTTGCGAATCACCTTCGCTGCCTGGAGCCGCTGGGAATGCGACTCTGTTGCGAGCACCGCTAAAGAAGCGGAGGTTGCAGACCGCGCAAATGTATCCGCCGGAAAATGTTGTCACACCGCCCGGTCGGACCGCCAGGGCCTTAACATGAGCCGTCTGGCGGCGAAAACACACGATAAATGAAGGCGCCTTCGAAGGCCTTACGGGAAGTTCCGGGTTGCATGATTCGAGTTGTCTTGTGATGCAGGTGTCGGAAGGGGCTCCTTCTCATCCCATCTGCTAATACGCCTGGCGGTTGAGTTGGACTGGGCGGCCAGCAGGCGTTTCATCGGCGAAGGGTCACGCAGAAGGATTTGGCCCCTGCCGTGCACAAGCGATAGGAAGGAATCAAAGGAAGAAATCACAATATGCCAGCAACGAAAACCGCAACACTGACGTTTCAGACTCACATTGACCTCCCTGAAAACGATCGGCAGCTTCTCATCGAATTGCTCAACGGACGGCTCGCCGATACAGCAGACCTTTATTCGCAGGTCAAACAGGCACACTGGAACGTGAAGGGTCCGGACTTTTTCCAGCTTCATCAATTGTTTGACCAGTTAGCGGGAGAGGTGTTCCCCTATATCGATCTCATCGCCGAGAGAGCGACCGCACTGGGCGGAGTGGCGATGGGAACCGCGCGAATGGCGGCGGCCAACTCGATCCTGCCCGAGTATCCCGTTGAAGCTACGGAGGGGCAAAGGCATCTGAAGGCCTTGATCGACCGTTACGCCGTATTCACTGCCAATATCCGAAAAGCCATTGACCTCGCGGACGAGCACCACGACAGGTCCACTGCGGATCTGTTCACCGAGATTTCGCGAACAGCGGATAAGCAGTTGTGGTTCCTGGAAGCGCACGTTCAGCACTAGCCTGAGCGCCCCAGGGGCATCTGAAGATCATCGACGCCAACGCGCGCACAAATGCGCAAAGGAGAATCTCAATGCCATACATCACTGTCGGGAAGGAAAACTCTGGCAATATTGATCTTTACTATGAGGACCACGGCTGGGGTAAGCCGGTTGTCCTTATCCACGGATATCCGCTGAGCGGCGCTTCTTGGGAGAAACAAATTACGGTGCTTCTGGCCGCTGGATACCGTGTCATCACCTATGATCGCAGAGGATTCGGCAAATCCAGCCAGCCAACGACCGGCTACAACTACGACAGCTTCGCCGAGGACCTACAGAAACTCGTGACGCAGCTCGACCTACGTGATTTCGCGCTGGCCGGTTTCTCCATGGGAGGCGGCGAAGTGGCTCGCTACATAGGGAAATATGGGTCGAAGGGCGTGAGCAAGGCGGTATTCATCTCGGGGGTCCCACCCTTCCTACTGAAGACGCCGGACAACCCGGAGGGTGTGGACGGCAGTGTCTTCGCGGGGATCGAAAAGGCCATCGTCGCAGATCGTTACGCGTTCTTCGCCGAGTTTTTCAAGAACTTCTACAACACGGATCTCCTGCTGGGGAAGCGTGTCAGCGAACAGACCGTTCAGTCGAGCTGGAACATCGCAGCCGGCGCCTCTGCTACGGCCAGCCTCGCTTGCGTGGCGACATGGCATGAGGATTTCCGCAAGGACCTGACTCGTGTCGACGTGCCCACATTGGTCATTCAGGGGGATGCGGACCGGATTCTACCGATCACCGCCTCGGGTCTCCGGACCGCCAAGCTGATCAAGGGCGCCCGCTTATTGGTGGTGAAGGATGGGCCGCACTGCATAACCTGGACCCACGCGGACGAAGTGAACCGCGAACTGGTGAACTTCCTTTAGCCGCAGTCAGACTGGAAGAACCCTGATATAGATAGCATTTGAATCAAAGACGTGCGCCCTCTTGGGGCAAGTCTCCCGACTTGCCCCGCGGCTCTTTAAATAAGTTCCTGGATCTGTGACCGTTTGAAGAAACTCCAAAAAAATCCAAAACAGGCCGGCATTTCACCTTCCCCACGCCGGACCGTTCAGCGTTTCAGTTCGCGCAGGCAGCCTTCCACTTGGCCATTTAGTACCCGGAGGCCGAGACCATCCACCTGGTGATGGACAACTTGAACATCCATCGCCGCAAATCCCTGACCTCAAGACCCTGCGCCGCGAAGTCCGGCTCTGGAATTGCCGAATGAATCGTGCTCGCACCAAGATCAACTGGAAGTTCGACCGCCAAGCGGCCCGCTGCAAGTTCGGCTGAAAAAAGGAACGCTTTCATACGGTCGAAGACCCAGCCACGAGCGGGATCAGGCAGAACCTGCACTTCGAGTGATGGATTCTGCACTCCGCTTCGCGCCCAAGCCTCTCGACGAGAGCCAGGGAAACAGCGAAACCGAAGCAGCTTTACTTCCGCAGGTCCGGCATCGCCAGAGTCCGCTTCTCCTCACAACCCCAACAGTCTGTTGATCTGGGGACACGGTACCTTGACCCCTGCCTCGCGAATGCACGACAAGAACGGGAACAGTAACTCGCGGTAGCTACCCTGGCGGCAAAAGATGGCGTGGCTCGTGCACTAGCAAAGAGGTCGCGAGGATTCCCGCGACAGAAGAGGTGAGACCGTGAGACTGATTATATTGGCTGCGTTAGCGCTTACGCCGCTGCTGGGCGCCGACAAAGCGCCTGCAAAGAGACTGGCCGAGGCTTCGACTGTGTTCTCGGAGATCATGGGAACACCAGACAAGAGCATTCCGCAGGAACTGCTAGA
>JBDKSR010000236.1:0-6652 GCA_039680545.1 Bryobacteraceae bacterium
TAAAACACGGCCGAAAGCGTACTCTTTTGCTCCGAGATCCAAGCGACCGCCTCCACGCACACGGGATGGAGCGCAAAAACCAAACCCGCGAGCCAAGCGCCTGCGATCGACAGGCGGCGCGCGATCAGTACTACGAGGCAAGCGGCCAGGGCATGCAGCAACACATTCGTGAGGTGATAGCCCAGTAAAGCGTCGCCCCACAGTTGGTGCTCAAGCCAAAAGGCGCTGTGCAGCAGCGGATAGTACTGCTGGGTGGCGCTCAGGTCGGTCCAGATGCGCCAAAGGCCCTCGATCGAGCGCATATCGGGCCGGGTCACATGGGCGGCATCGTCCCAAAGCATTCCGCCGCTGAGAGCAGGCCAATAGGCAACCAATGTGGCGCAAAGAATTGACGCGAAGGTGAGCCAGGAAGGCAGCGTCCCCCGGGGAGTAACATCTGTCACCGTGGGCGCACCTGCCACCTTACGCTTTTTGGCCATAGAGAGCCATTATAGATGGCGGCAAAAGCGAGCCTTTCAGCGGCACGTGATGGTTGTTAAGGCCAGCGGTGGTTCTTGGAAGAAACCCGGGATTGCAAACAGGTTAAGGTACTCGCCTGTGCAATACCTGAAGGAGACTCCACACTCCGCAAAGAGTGAAACCCGCAACAACGGCAACGGCAATCGGTAGGCTATCACACGTTCCGCCGCTGCACACCACGACCCGATGACGGACAATCGTCGGCACAATCTTGAGGACCGCCCACCCAAAGTTAGCGGTCCAGAATGCAGAATAGAAAAGCAAGATCCATGCCCCAATACGACGGTGCAACAACCACAGCACCAGCCCCGCCAACACGAGCACGACGTTTGAGATCGTCACAAGCAGTCCATCGTTTCCTTGTGTGTGAAACCAGCCGAGACCAAGAGCAAATGCTGGCGTTCTGTAGATGAGAACCGAGATGACCCCAAAGAAGACAAGAGTGAACGTCAGCCAGAGGATAGTGAAGCAGAGCAGTAGGCGTGATCCAAGGCGCATCGTATCTCCTTGCCGGATCTGATTTTATGTCCAATGCTACGCTGCCTGGCCATATGCTCCAAGCGGCTGCAATCGATGGGAACGAGAATTGCACGCCTGCATCCGGCTGGAAGCGTCTTTGCCGTAGCGAGTTCAAATGCGGACGTAATTGGGCGGCAGTGTCTTCAAGGTGGACAGACCCCAACAGGTAAAATTCTGTGGCCGCACAAGAACGGAACGAACCTCAATGATCCGGCCATCCGGCAGCACGAACGAAGTTGGCGTGGGCATCTCGAATTCTTCATTCGAGCGCTTGATGTAGAACTGCCGCCCAAGCTCTCGTGTCCATCTTCGGGCATCGCCCACCATGTTGCCGTCATTGAACGCACTGGCGGCAACGAGAAGCCAAAGAGAGCCATCCGTCGCTTCGAGCACAAGATGACGATGACGACGACTCCACAATTCGCAGATCGTGTTCTTAAGATGCTCTGGGTCAAGTTGACAGATCGCAACGCTGTAACCGCTGTGCAGGAGATCGGAGAGCGGGTAATCGGTGAGGCACTGTAGGAACATAATCTCTACGACGCAGGGCTGTGGAACGGCGTTGCAGTGATCGGTATTCCGGGTTCGGCGCACAGTGCGCTAGAATGTGGTCGGCAACGTCCTTCGTGGCCTCAGGTGGCTGCGCAAGAGCCAACGGATCTGGCGTGTGAGCGGCATGTTTGACTTCCCCTTAGGCACAGTTTTCGCTGTCCACGCTGCTTGAGAGATCAGTAAGTTATCCTGTGCAAAAGCGGATGCAAGAGACGAATCCTACCCTCGGAACACGTAGTGCATGAATGGCGACATTCCAGAGTCTTCAGCTTTCGAACCCAACTACAGCAGCGGCGCCGGCGAACCGCGAAGGGCAGGCGAAATCCCGCCTGCATCTCTATCTCTCGCCCCACCTCGATGACGTGATTCTTTCCTGCGGCGGCCTGATTCACGCCCAGCGGACGGCTGGAGAGCGGGTCGGCGTGCTCACTTTGTGCGCCGGGTCACCCGATCGAGACGCTCTGTCTCCTCTGGCCCGGTTTTACGAGGCGGATTGGGGCGAATGCGGCGATGCCATGGCGATGAGGCGCGCGGAGAACGCCGTGGCGTTATCGGAAATGGGTGTGAGTATCTGGAATTGCACCACTGTAGACGCAATCTACCGGAACAACGCGGGATCGCCGTACTATTCCACCCGCGAGGACCTGTTCAGGGAACCACAACCTCGGGACGTTGCCACTCTCTTGCCAGTCTGGGAGTCGCAGGTGAAGCAGATCGTCGAGGAGTATGGGCAATCGTTCGTGCTCTACAGTCCGCTGGGAGTAGGCGGGCACGTCGACCACGAATTGGCACGGCGGTTCGGACAGCGCCTTGCCGAATCGGGCTGCGCAATCTGCTTTTATGAAGACTACCCGTATGTCGAACTGGTGCCCGGCGGAGTTCATGATGCGATGGCGCGCTTCGGACCTCGCCAATGGAGTTCCCGTGTTGTCGCCATCGACGTGCGTGCCAAGATCCAGGCAGTGCGCGAGTACCGTTCTCAGATCGGGCGAGTTTTCGGTAGCGAAAGAGAGATGATCCGCCGAATCAGCGCATTTACCGCTGAGGCGGCGTGTGCCCGGAACAGGTGGGAACGGATGCGCCGGTGCCTTGCCCCTTCCGGACTGCGCCTGCGACTGTGGCGCCGGATGCTGGGCTACCACGCCCACGCCGAGCGCATCTGGACCTGGTCGTAGAATTGTCAAATGACTGGAATCGAGGAGCGGCAGCGGGCATATTGGAACGAACGTTTCCGGTTGCATTGGGGGCCGGCGGGAGCAAGCTCTATCCCCTTCGGCCGGTATTTCAATGAGTGGCGTTATCGCGCACGTCGCAGGGTGTTCCGTCGTATTGTGCGAGGACTGGCGCTGCCAACGGACTCTCTGTCCGTGCTCGACGTGGGCAGCGGCACAGGGTTTTACCTGGACGAATGGCAAGCACTGGGCGTCACTTCGTTGGCTGGCCTGGACATCTCCGATCGGGCTGTTGCCAAACTGGTGTCCGCGTACCCGAGCGTTACGTTCTACCGGATGAGCATCGGCGAAACGGATTCCCCGCTTCCAGTTCAGGGTTTCGATGTTGCCAGTGCGATCGACATTCTGACTCACATCGTGGACGAAGCCGCGTATCAGCGGGCAATCGGAAACATCCACCGTTCTCTCAAGCCGGGTGGCTGGCTCCTTTACACCGATTCGTTCTTCCACGGATCCGGCAAGGTATGCGGAGAGTACTGGAGAGGACGGTCACTCGCAACGGCATCCGCCGCCCTGGAGGCTGGCGGCTTCGAGATCGTCTCCCGAGTTCCCTTCTCCGTGTTGTTTAGCGCCCCTACGGATAGCCGTCACCGTGAGAGGAATGAACACATCTGGGATCGTGCTCTGTTACCGGTCCGATTAAGCGAGTCGTGCGGATACCTCTACGGCGTCCTTCTGTACCCGATTGAGTTGTTACTCGTTTCCATATTCAAGGAGAGTCCGGCGATCGAGATCATGGTTTGCCGCAAGCGGCCGTGAGATGCTCGGTTGGCGTGTGCGCCTATGGGAGAACAAATCGACGCCGTGTACACCTGGGTGGATGGAAGCGACCCGGAGTTTCAAGACTCCTTCCGGAGCTACGCCTCCGCTCAACCGGATGCGCCCGGCCTCAGCCGATTTCGCAACAACGACGAACTTCGTTATTCCTTGCGCTCCGTGTTCCGGTTTGCTCCCTGGATACGCCGCATCCATATCCTGACGAACGGACAGGTCCCCTCCTGGCTTGATTCGTCGCATGAAAAAATCCACTTAGTCACCCACGCGGAGGTTTTTCCCGACCCGGAGTGCCTTCCGACATTCAACTCCAATGCCATCGAGATGTGCCTGCATCGCATCCCCGGTCTCAGTCGGCGGTTCATCTATTTCAACGACGATGTCTTCCTGGGACGGAACGTTCAGCCCAGCGATTTTTTCTTAAAAGGCGGAGGACAGAAGGTCTTTGTTCAGAACACACGATTGCCCTCCGACCCGGACCACGGCTCGTCGCGCGACAGGGCGTGCGCATACACGCAGAACGTTCTCACGCAGCTTTGGGGGCCACCCTCCGTGCCGCGTCGCCTTCCCGCGCACACGCCACAGGCATACGACCGGGACATCCTTCTTCACCTGGAGAGCATGTTGCAGAGTGAGTTCCAAAAGACGGCGTCGCACCGGTTTCGCTCCAGAGACGACCTTGTGCTGAGTGTCCTATACGGATACAGCCTAAGCGAGGCAATTGAAGAACGGAGCCGCCACGAACTGCTGTCGCTCATGGGACTCTCCCGTGATTATTCCTTCCTGATGCTGGACGACAACTTCGCCTGGGCAATGCGAGTTTATCTCGATATTCTGCTGAAACAGCCCAGGTTCTTCTGCATTAACGACGACATGACCGGCGTGCCGCCCCACCATCCGTTGCTGTTGAGTCTCCGCACTTTTTTGCGTTTGTACTTCCCGTGGCGTGCAGCAGCGGAACGGGGCTAACGCTGGGCTTCCAGAAAGTCCGAGACGCGGCCGAGAAAGCCCTGCACGAATGCCTGCGGAGTGAATAGCTGGCTGCGATGGGACACGGCCTTTCGCAATCCGTCCCGCAAGGCTGTGTCCCGCAGCACGGCCAGTATCTTCGTGGCGGCATCTTCGGCGGTCGTGTAGCACAGTCGCGGGTCCTCGTCTACTATTTCGACCTGCCCGCCACTCGCATGAACGAACGGGATGCAGCCGGCGCGTGCCAGTTCAGCGGGACCTATGCCGAAATGTTCGTCTATGTACGCATGAATCCCGTAACGGCATCTCGACAGCAACTTCACCATGTCCGTCCGGGAAAGGTCACTGTGGATGTGGACCCACGAGCCATGTATTTTCGCAAGTTGATCAAGCCGCCGCTTGAAATCGAGTGACGAACTGAAACCACAAAGATGAAGTTGCAGGCTCGGCCGTTCCCGGCGAACCCGGGCAAGCGTTTCAATAATCCAGTCCTGGCGTTTGGGAGGTTCCAGCCGCCCAATGCACGCGAATGCGTCCTCTCGTTGTTCCCAGGGGACGTCCGGAAAATCGCCAGGCGCTGGCGGATACAAAACCTCGGCATCCGCGTCCGGTTGCCTTCTGATCTGCCCAAGCGTCCAACGGGAATTTGTCAGGGTGAGATTCGATCGCACCCTTTCAAATGAATATCCGGAGATCAGCATCCAGGGCGGCAGACGCCTTGAAAGCAGCCCGCGAATGCGAGCGACCGGAGGCGCGTCACCAGGAACCCTCCACGCCCCACTCCTTTGCAGGAGGTACGGGTAGTGAACGTACTGGATTCCAGGGCGGCCGAAATCACACTCGAAACTGCAACCGATTACGGCGCGAAACTCGTTACCGCGCCGTTTCGTAATCCGTAACAGATAGTTGGCCTGCTGATGGAAACAATTATCGGGAATGCGATCGATGAGCCATCGTTCGACCCGAGACGGCCTTTGCATCTTGATCGGCGCCCCCGCGAGAGAGGTTCCGAACATTTGATCCAGGGCGTCGAAGTTTGGCGGGTTCCACGTGAGAATCGTGACGTCGTAGGCCGACACCAGCGCGTGCAGCATCCACGAAGCTACCGCACCGCCGCCACCCAGCGGAGTAAGATCATGGCTGACAAACAGAACCTTGTCTCTCGTGCGGGTATTTCTCCGAGGAACGCGACCGAAGCTCGTACTGATCACCTCACATGGTAGCAAGGGTCGAATCGGACCCGCTGCAATCGTTCGAACCTCCTGCGGTGCCGGGCCGCAGGCCGCAGGAAACTCGGGACCGGCGATTTGCGTTGGAACGCACTCCCGCCGCCTGATCTCTGTATTGAACAGCAGAAGATATGTATTGATACGTTCCGTCGACGGGTGATATACTCCGGGGTTGCACGCGCAAGTAGCACAAACGATGGGCACTTATATGCATTCAGACTTCCGAAGCCAATACCGTGACGCGAATGTTCGCAAAAAGACCAGTGGTTCACTGCAGCGATACGAACGTGCCTGCAAGACCTTGGCGGGAGGCGTTTCAAGCGGCCTGCGACGGGCTGCCCGGCCCTATCCGCTGTTCTTCGACCACGGACACGGCTCGCAGATTGTGGATGTCGACGGCAACGCGTACCTGGACTATACGTTGGCCTGGGGTCCGCTGATTCTCGGCCATTCTCCGGAACAGTTACAGGGCGCGTTGACGAGCCAGGTAGCGAAAGGGCTGACATTTGGGGCACAGCACGATCTGGAATATGAAGTTTCGGAAAAGCTCGTGGCGGCCATCCCGTGCGCCGATAGAGTCTGCTACGCAAACAGCGGCACGGAGATCGTGCAGGTGGCCCTGCGCCTCGCCCGCGCCATCACGGGGCGCCCTCGTTTCCTGAAGTTCGAAGGGCACTACCACGGCTGGGACGATAGCGTCCTGGTCAGCTATCATCCCGGACCGCAACAAGTCGAGTCGCAGACCGGGCCGGTTCCGGGGGGCATCGGCCAGTTAGAGAGTCGCGCCATCATTGCCCAGTGGAACGATCGCGACAGCGTCGAGCGAGCCTTCGCGGAGCATGGTGCGGAGATTTCCGC
>JBDKSR010000237.1:0-7454 GCA_039680545.1 Bryobacteraceae bacterium
CCAAGGGATGTGAGGCTTCGACAAGCGCGTCCGCCCTGCTTATATGGATGAATGCGTCGCCGAGCGTGCGCGGGGACTGGTCGTTTATCTCGACGATCAGATGCTTGGCAAGTTGTGCCGCGGTCAGCGAAGTCTCGATGCCCGTCCCAAGGCTCATGTAGCCGTATTTGTCGGGCGGGCAACACTGGATGAGAGCGACGTCAATCGGCATCGCGCCGCTCTCAAATAACGCCTCGATCTCGTGGAGATAGATCGGGATGTAGTCGCCGCGCCCTTCCTGCACCGCGAGGCGCACGTTGGATCCTATAAAAAATCCGCTGTGACGGAATATCCCCTCGTATTCGGGTTTCGAATAGTCCGCTGTGCCCATTGTCGCGAGGTGCGTCACTTCGACGTCCCGCAAGAACGGCGCTCTTCGCACCATCGCCGCCACCAGGTCTTCGGGTTCCTGACATCCCTGGTGAATGTAGACGCGGTGTCCCGATTTGATTGCTTCCACCGCCTCGCCGGCGGTTCTCACTTTCGACCGGTACTGTTCGATCCAGCTCATGTGCCGATGGGAACTCCTTGTCTGTTTGTCCGCCGCGGTCCTTCTACGGCCGCCTGGTTCAAAGTTCTGTTCGTCAGCGCACAGCTACTTCGCCAAACACCAACCCGAGCGACCGGCCGTCCCCTGGCACTACGAACGTCCGATCCACTTCTAGAGTTACTTCAATTACCGCGAGTCCGGCAAGTTCGCCGGGGAGGGGGAAGGTGAACGCGAAAGTCGTATCTCCCCGCTCCACGAAAACGTGAGGGAAAGTGTGATTGTTAACCGCAACAGTCAACTTGAGCGGGCCTGTGGCAACCTGCCGCGCGGGGCAGTAACCGGAAACGTAAAGTTTCCGGCCGGGCTCATTCGGGCCGCCCAGTTTTACGGACGCACGGCGCGGCATCCAGCGGTAGGTCCCTTCAATTGCGTACCATTCCGGACCAAGCTGGTTGGCGAACATCGCGTTACCGATGTCGACGCGCCTCGGGAGTCCCTTTTCCACCCCTCGTGTCCGCGCAACGGCCCGGTACAGCGCTGTGACGTTTCTAAGGGGCCTTCCCCTGTCCGCGTTGTACACCACGGCGCGTCCCTCGTTCAGCGCCAGCGAGGCGGGGGAGGCGGGGAGCACGTACTGGCTCACATCGCCGGTCCCCAGACGCGCGGCTATCCTGGTTTCCGAACCCGGCTCCAGGAACACATCGCGCAGCCCGATCAATTTGTATGACTTGTCTTTGAGCGCTGATGCGAACAGATCGGTGTCGACTCCCGTCAGAATGATGACCTTGCCCGGGTGCAACTCGCGCACGCGCGTGAGCCCTCGCACAAGCGTTCGGGCGTCCCGGCTGCGTTCATAGTTCCATTGCGAGGCCACCCTGGCGGCAGGAATCGAACTGGCGAAGTACACAGTCGCCCCGAGTACCGCGACAATTTTCCAGACGGTGCGGCCGCCCCAGGCTGAGACGAGCGCCCATCCGCCAAGCATTGCCAGTCCCGCCACCGGCACGGCCAGGTAGTAATCCGAAACGTGTTCCGCGAGTGGCAGCACCGGGCCGATCACAACCAGGGAGAAAAGCAGCAGAAAAGCAGCCAGCCAGCGCTGCTTACGGATCTGCCACACGGCGAACCCAATGATTGCCACAGTCAGCAGCGCTGTAGCCGCCGCAATCATCCAGCCGGGCACCTGAAAACCGGATTCCGCGAGACGCTCCGGCCCGAGCGCCCAACGCCAATAGGTCCACAAGGATGCGAGCATCGAACTGTCGAAGCGCATCGCGTACAGCCCGCCCTGTGGTTTGGGGATAAACTTCCAATGCGCTACCGCGAAAACGACCGATGGCACGAAAAGCCACAGGGTCTTTCGGAAGTGCGTCCGGGCGCACAAAAGCGTGTAGCCTGCCGCGAGCGCCGGGTAGACTACGTTCACTTCCAGCGCGCCGAACCCCAACAGGAACACGGCCCATTGCGCAACCCAGTAACGGGTCTTTCCTGTGTCGATATAGGCGAGCAGCAAGCGAAAGCTCGCCAGCAGGAAGAAGGCGCAAAGAATCTGGTTGTACGCCGAACTCCACGACATGGGCAGCGCCAGGGCGCTATTCACTCCCCAGAAGACTGCCGCCCAAAAGCCGGCCGCCCTCGAACGCGTGAGCCGGCTCGTGATCGACGCCGCGAGGCCGAGATTCGCAAACTGAGTGAGAAACGCCGTGATGCGGAACGGCAGTGCATCGAGGCCGAACAGTGAATACAACCCGAGAAAGTACACGCGTTCGCTCAGCGTGCGGATGGTGCCCTGCGCCATGGGGGCAAACAGGGCTCCCCACAGGTCGCCGGTCGCGTCCACGTTCAGCCTCAGGGCGAGCCAGGCGAAGTCATCCTGGTGAAACCACGCACGCAGTCCGGGCCAATATACGGCCAGACACACCAAACTTGGGATGCACCACCATGCGGCGCTCTTGGCGCGGTTCATTTCGCTTCGAATCCGATTGTGTTCACCACAACGCCCAGTTCGCGCTTGTCTGCGTCCCCCGGAGGCATCGCCTTATCGAGCGTGAAATCGACAACCACGGCTTCCGCGCCGAGCGCCTTTGCCGGGACATCCTGCATGTATACCTGGTCGCCGGCAGTCGAATAGGTCTGGCTGGGCAGCGGCATCCCCTCCACGCTCGCGCTGAGCGTAACCGACTTGAACATCGTAATGACGGGATCGGGGACCGCGAGCTGAACACGAAGCACCGCACCTCGCTGTGCCGCGCCCGCGGGAGGACGCAACGTGACCGAGAACTTCTTCATGGTCCAGCGCCAGGCGTTCTGCTCCACATCGTGGAATCCTTTGATGAGCTGAACAGACGCGTTGGGATCGGCGACGTGGATTGTGGTGGCCATCGTCGCACCCGTCTCCTCGGTCGCGTCCATCTGGACTTTTTGTGACTTTCGCTTGCAGCCCGCGGCACACACTATCAAGGCTGTTGCGAGCAGAACTACTGACGTACTGTGAGCTAGTTTTCGCATTTTTCGATTTCGATCAGGCAACTGTAAAAGGTAGGGCCGCCCCCGATGTCGGTGAGACGGTCCGGCGTCAAAACATTGATACTCTGCCCATCCTGCGCCATTTTGCCCCATCGCACCGACCGGGCGCATGCCACCCCCGGCCGCACGTCGTCCCCGACGGCAGCGGTAAGCACGCAAGAGCCACGGTCGTTGAACAGGCGCACGCGGTCACCGTTTGAGATTCCGCGAGCCGCCGCATCGGACGGGCAGATCGACACACTGGCGTTCTGATGGTCCACTTCCGGCCGGTTACCGAAGGTGGAATTGAGTCCGTCGCCGCTCTTGGGAGAAATCAATTCGAGCGGATAACGCGCGCGCAATTCCTCGGCGCCGAATCGGGATTCGATCGGCGGCGTGTAATTGAGCGACTCCGCTCCGAATTCGCACTTCCCGGAAGGCGTGCCGAATCCACCCTCGGCGAAGGGAAGGAACGGCGTGCCTTCCGGCGAGAAAGCGAGCCGCACGAAGTGCTCCCGATCCAGGCGTTCCAGGGTGACTCCATCAAGGAACCGGTGGTTGGTCGCGAGCAGCGAGCGCAGCATGTCGTCCTCGGACTCTTCGAAACAGGCGTCATCGAATCCGAGACGTCTCGCAAGCAAACGAAAAATCTCGACGTTCGATTTTGCTTCTCCGGGCGCCTGCAGGGCGGGTCGCGCCAGTTGTAGGTAGTAATGTCCGTAAGCGAGATACAGGTCGGTATGTTCCAGGAACGTTGTGACCGGCAAGAGAATGTCGGCATAATCCGACGTGTCGGTGGGCATCTGCTCGGCGACGACCGTGAACAGGTCGGGCCGCCGCAGCCCCTGTAAAACCAGATTGCGATTCGGCGCGACCGCCGCCGGGTTTGAGTTGTAAACGAAGAGCGCCTTGACGGGAGGATCGTCGAGGCCGGTCAGTGCCTTGCCTAACTCAGACATGTTCACAAGGCGCGCCTCGCGGCCGAGCGGCGAACGAGCCTGCAGATCTGGCCTTTCGAGGCTCTGCTTGTTCAGTGCGAAGGCTGACGAGGTTGAGAGCAGCAGTCCTCCGCCTCGTTCTTTCCACGAGCCGGTCAGCGCAGGCAGGATCGAGATGGCCCGTACGGAGGCACCTCCCCTCTCGCTGCGCTGCACGCCATAGTTCAATCGGATCACGGTGGGACGCGTCGTGGCATAATCCCGCGCCAGATTCACGATGTCGGCCTCGGCGAGTCCCGTGAGCGAGGCGACACGCGAGGGAGGATACTCGGCGGCGCGTAGACGCAACGCTTCGAAGCCGGACGTGTAACGGTCCACGTAATCCGCGTCGTAAAGATGGTTGGCGATGATGACGTGAGCAAGGCCGAGAGCCAGCGCCGCGTCGCTGCCCGGGTTCAGCGCAAAATGGGCGTCCGCGGAGCGAGCCGTGCGGTTTTTCACGGGATCGATCACATAGAAACGCGCGCCTTGCCTGCGCGCTTCCACGATGAACGGCCATAGGTGGACGTTCGTATCCAGAACATTCGCGCCCCAGGCGATGATCAACTTGGAGTGACGAAACTGCTCGGGCTCGGTGCCGTAACGGAATCCGATGGTCGCGGTAAGGGCATCGGAACCTGCCGAGGAGCAAATTGTCCGGTCCAGTCTCGACGCACCGAAGCGGTAAAAGAAGCGCCTGTCCATCCCCGAACCGTTCAGAAATCCCATGGTTCCGGCGTAACTGTACGGCAGAACGGCCTCGGGACCGAATTCAGCGGCAATGTCCTTCAATCGGGACGCAATTTCGTCGAGCGCCTCGTCCCACGAGATGCGAACGAACCGGCCCTCGCCCTTCGCGCCGCATCGCCGCCGCGGGTAGAGCAGCCTCTCCGCTGAGTACTCGCGTTCGAGATAACGGGTTACTTTGGCGCAGAGGAAGCCCTGTGTCACGGGATGATCTGGATTGCCGCGCAGTTTAACGGCCCTGTGCCCCTCCACCGTCACCAGGATGGAGCATGTGTCCGGGCAATCCAGCGCGCAAACGGAGTGGCGCACCATTGGTACTCAAGAATTATCGCATGCCTCCCGAATTGCTACACTTGGCACGAAATGCGCCCACATTTGCCTGTAGTCCTGATATTTCTAGCCGTTTCTCTGTCTGCCGCGGAACGGCCCGCAGCGTTTCCGGACATCCCTGCCTCCTATCTGGAGCAGGCGGAACACATCCCGGAGTTTTGGGTAAACACAGTTGAGGACGTGAATCGCTTCCTCGACGAGCACGTGCGGAAAGGCTCCGTTCAGCAGATCGGCGTGAGCGCCGGCGGGCGCCCCATCCGGGCGGTTTTCTATGGAACGCCGCGAGAGGGGAAGGGGACTACGACATTCTCGGGCTCGCTGGGCTTCGGGGACACACGCGCGTATCGCGGGTCCGGCCATGAGCGCACGGTATATCTCGGCCTCGCCGGAGTGCATGGGGGCGAGTTCGAGGGAATCGCCGGGATGGTCAATTTGATCTCGGTGATCGAGACGGGCAAGGACCTGCGGGGCAGGGAATGGCCCGAGATCACAGCCGCGGCCGCGTCGCTCGGTCGGCTCATCCTGGTTCCCGTCGTCAACGTAGATGGCCGCTCGCGAGTCCCTCTTCGCATGGAGAAGTACCGGGGTTCCGACGAGACAGTCCATGAATACTTCAACACCGGCGGCCGCCTGGATGGCAAAATCATCGACTGGCCGCAATGCAAGGAGTTCATCCCTCTGGACTTTTCCCGGACGCAGTTCCCCGGAGGCTATCCTAACGATGCGGGCGTCAACGTCCAGCACGACGATTTCCTTGGAAAACGCCAGCCCGAAACCCAGGCTCTCTTCGATCTGGTTGCCCGCGAGCGTCCGGATCTGGTGCTCAACATGCACACCGGCGCGGTATTCCCGCTCGTGCTTCGGCCGTTCGCCGAGCCTGTTCTGACGCCCGTGTTCGAAAACCTGTTCCGCCGTGTGCAAGGCCGGTTGGCCGTCGAAGACTACCAGGCCACGATAGACCCCGAAAGGGAGGGCGCCGCATCACGGATGAAGCGCTTGTCGTCGTACAACCTCGACACGGCGCTGAACCTGCACTGCGGTGCTTTGAGCGTGGTGATCGAGTCACCTTCGCACGGCTTCTCGACAGCGAAGCGCGACGGCAAGCCCGTAATCTTCACTGTCGATGACCTGGTCAGCGTTCAGTTGTTCTGCCACCTGGAAGCAATGAGGTTCCTCGGCGATACGGGTGGACGTGCCCGCTGGTTGCCCGCGAAACGGCGTCCGTAAGGGAAACGATTCGGGAGCTAGTCCTTTTTCCGTCTCTTGGTGGCCCAGTCCGGTTTGTTCACTTGGCGCGCCCGCCCGAGGGCCAGGGCATCCTCAGGTACATATTCGGTTACCACGGAGCCCGCTCCGATGTAACTTCCCTCGCCGAGATCCAAGGGGGCGACGAGCGTGGAATTACTGCCGACGAACACTCCTGCTCCAATCTTCGTGGGATGTTTTTTGACGCCGTCGTAATTGCAGGTGATTGTCCCGGCCCCGATGTTCACACGCGGGCCGATCTGCGCATCGCCAAGATATGCCAGGTGCCGCGCTTTGGCCTTTGGGCCAAGCCGGGTGTTCTTCAGTTCGACGAAGTTTCCGGTCTCCGCTCCCTGTTCGAGATGGCTCCCGCCCCGCAGTCGCGAGAATGGTCCCGCTATCGCGCCGTTTTCAAATTCCGAATCGGCTGCAAACGTGAAAGGTCCGATCGAGACGGAATCGCCCAGGTTGACGTTGCGCAGAACGGAACACGCCCGCACGCGGCAGTCCTGCCCGATGGCCGTCTTCCCAAGAATTTGGACGAATGGCTCGATGATCGTGTCGATCCCGATGGTCACGCCGTCGTCGATAGTCACTGTCTCCGGTTTCTCGATCGTCACACCGTCCAGCATGAGACGCCGCACTTTGCGCTCCCGGAAGATGCGGTCCACAGCGGCAAGTTCAACGCGCGTATTGATTCCGAGCAACTCCTGAGAATCCTGATGCAATAGGGCCGATACGGCATGTCCCGTCCGGCGGAAGATCTCTATGATTTCGGTGAGGTAGTATTCCCGGGCCGGGTTGTCGGGTTTGATTTCGTCAATGTGCTTCCAAAGGAGTGTGGTGTCGAAGCAACAGATTCCGGAGTTGATCTCGCGGATAGCCAACTGCTCCGGCGTGCCTGCTTTCTGCTCGACGATCGCACTGAGCTTTCCGGCTTTGTCGCGCACAATGCGGCCGTAACCCGCCGGATCCTCGATGATGGTCGTGAGGACCGTGGCTGCTCCGGCTTCCTGGCGCTGCTTGCCGATCAAACTCCGCAGCGTGTCCGCCGAGAGAAGCGGCGCATCGCCGTACAGCACGAGGAGCAGGCCGTCCTTCCCGGCAAGCGCCTCGCGGGC
>JBDKSR010000238.1:0-29061 GCA_039680545.1 Bryobacteraceae bacterium
CGGCGGCGTTACGAGATGGATCTTGTCAATGAGTTGCGTGCCAAGAAGATTGGCCGCTTGGTGGGGCTCGCTCCGGCTGACGCGGATGTTGCTGCCTTCGACGAGGTGATCAGCACCGGCGCAAGCTCCTTGCCGGATTACCTGCGCACACCCGCTGAGATCGTCTTCTGCCAGTTGTTTGCGTACTACTTGAGTTCGGGACTCGGCATCGATCCGGATAATCCCAGCCCGGGTGGCGTGATCAACCGGGTCGTGCAAGGCGTTCGCATTTACGAAGACTGATGGCGGGGGCTGCTCCGTCGAGCGTTTAGGCGAGCGCCCCGGCTGCTACCTCCGCGATCGCAAGGGCTGCCTGTTCACAGGCCGTGCGGTCCGCATCGTAATGCGTCAGCAGACGCATCTCCCTGGAGTTGATTCCATTGATGAGCACTCCGCGCTCGTTGAGGCGGCGGCTGAACTCGTCGGGATCGAGACCCGTGCCACTGACGTCAAAGATGACGATGTTTGTCTGGACATCTTGCGGAGCGCCTATACCCGGAATGTGGCTGAGTGCATCCGCCAGGAACCTCGCGTTCGCGTGATCCTCACCGATGCGTTTCGGCATCTCTTCGAGCGCGATGAGACCCGCCGCTGCCAGCACGCCTGCCTGCCGCATGCCGCCGCCGAGCCGCTTCCGGTACAATCGAGCGCGCGCTATGTTCGCCGCCGTGCCCACCAGAATCGAGCCAACCGGTGCGCCCAATCCTTTGGAGAGGCAGAACATCACCGTGTCCACCTTCACTACGATGCCGTCCACGGGGACGCCCAGATACGCAGCAGCGTTGAAAATGCGCGCTCCATCCATGTGAACTTTCAATCCGCACTCATGTGAGCCGTCGCAGATCTCTTCAACCACGTCGACGGGTGTTACTGTGCCCCCGGCCATGTTGTGCGTGTTTTCAATCTCGATGAGGCCTGTCGGGGCACTGTGCGGCCCCAGCAGCCGTATCTCAGGGCGAATCTGACTCCAGCGCAGCACTCCGTCCTCTGCCTTCACGGGCCGTGCGACGCATCCGGCGAACCACGCCATCATGGATAGTTCGTAATTCAGGATGTGCGACCGCGCCTCGCAGATGACCTCCTGGCCATGGGTGGTGTGGAGCTTGATCGCGATGGTGTTCCCCATCGTGCCGCTTGGGACGAACAGCGCTGCCTCCTTGCCAAAAACCTCTGCCGCTCGCTGTTCCAGGCGATTGATCGTTGGATCTTCTCCATAGACGTCATCGCCGACCTCTGCCTCCGCCATGGCCCGGCGCATCGCCGGCGTGGGCCGCGTCACTGTGTCGCTGCGAAGGTCAATCCACTGATTCACGCTCATGTCCCGATAAACTCCTGAAGTACTTCATTCGAGAATAGAATGCCGCGCGGTGTAAGCCGCAGTGTATCACCCTTGGCCTCGACCAGACCCTGATCGGCAAAGCGTCGAATCGTTGTTTCGAACCGCTGCCAGTCGTCGGGATGCAGCCGGATCCCCGCAGTCTGACGCAGTCCCACATAGAAACGTTCTTCGTCCGGTTTGGCAGGCGATTCCGCTATGCAGGGCGATTCGCTCCGCTCCGTTCGGGTAACGTACTCGGAGGCAGTCTCAGCGTTCTGCCGCCGAATTTCTCCGTCGAACGAATGCGAGTCTGCACCGAAACCCACGTAAGGCTCGATCCTCCAGTACTTGAGGTTGTGGCGCGATTCGTGCCCGGGTACAGCAAAATTCGATATCTCGTAACGCTCGATGCCCGCCGCCTGTAATCGCTCAACTGCCATCTCATAGAGGGTGACGGTCGTCTCTTCCGAGGGCGCATCCGGCGCGCCGTACCGCGATCCGCCACGGCGCATCTCGCGTCCAAGGCGGCTGTCGTCATCAATTTCGAGCATATAAACCGAAACATGAGGAGGACGAAGCCGCTCTATCCAATCGAGCGACTCACTCCAACTCTCGGGGGTCTGCCCCGGGAGCCCGGCAATGAGGTCGATATTGAAGTTCGTGATTCCCTCGTCCCGCAGAAGTTCGATTTCGTCCCTAACAATTTCCGCCGTGTGTCTCCGTCCGGTCCGGGCGATCTCGGCCCGGACGAACGTTTGTACTCCGAGACTGATCCGGTTGATGCCGAGACGCCGCCACTCATGCGCTTTCTTGCGGGTGATCGAGCCCGGCGCGGCCTCAACGGTCGCCTCGCCCCAGGGATAGCCGGGCACGAGGGCCAGGATCGTTTCAAGGACTGCGGGGTCGTTGTCGCCCGGTGTGCCCCCGCCGAGGTAGAGCGTCTCGGGCTGCCATCGCCACGGGTGCCGCTGGATTTCGGCGCGCAACGCGGCAACGTACCTCGCCTCGAGCGCGCGAGAGTACACTTCAGAGGCGAAATTGCAGAAAGTACACTTCTGCCTGCAAAACGGGTATGAGATGTAGACGCCAGGCATTTGGGCGGCTAGAGAACAACCTCTTGCCGCAATTGCGCACTGAGGGCTTGCTCGATCACTTCTCTCAGCGTCTCGCCGGTCCGGGTCAGCAGGAACGCGTTTTCGACAATATCCCAATCGAGTTTGATCGTTTTCGAAGCGGTTGCAATCCAGATCTGACTGAACGCCGGGTGAACCTCAACGACGCACCTTGCAGGGGGGTGTTTCGATTCGACGACGAGTTTCGAGCCGTCACGTGTTACCGCGAAGTCGTAATCCTCTGATGCTGACATCAGCGAGTCATGGAGATCTTGAAACGCCGCGGATGCGTGACGCTGGAAGTCGTCGTCCCTCACCATGGCATCTTGCCCCGGAGTCACAACGCTCGGCAACGAAACAGAACCAATACAAAAGTAACAGAAATCTGTCCTATCGGGAAGATCTCACTTGGGGCGAAATCCCCCGGTCAAAGGTGACCGGCGGCCAGCCATACCCTCGGTGGAAGCCAGGGTTGCGGGATCCGTCTGATACTAAAGTCCCATGTCTTTATCGGAATAGAACTGGTACTGACCCCCGCCAGGTTATCTGGCTCCCCCCTCTGCCAGCTCATAGAATCGGAAATACGCTGGACAAATTCCCGCGCTATTCAAAACCGCGAACGGCCGGAGATAGCCCGCTCCTCTCCGGTCGAAGCGCGGGTGTGCTGCGGGAAACCGTGCTGGAGGCTGTCTAAATGCAAAAGCCAGAGGCGAGACGACACGAGAGGCGGCGTATTAGTTGCGAATTGTCGATTTCTTGGCAGGACCGGTCTGGGAACACGAAGTACATGCGTGCGCGTGGATTGGACCTGTCCGAGACGGGTGCAGGGATTGAGAGCGACGAGCAAATCGAGCCCCATTCCTATGTGTTCCTGAACATGGATCAGTACGATGTCGCGGGTGGGGCTTCTGTCCGTCACTGTTCGAAACACGGCGACAAGTACGTCATCGGAGTCGAACTGAATGATGCTGGGCCAGGCCCCAGTGTCCAGGAAGACGATGATTTCGCCGACTATTACGAATTTTTGCAGATCAGCCCAAACGCCGAGATGGAGACGATTCAGCGGGTGTACCGGATGCTCGTTGTGCGGTACCATCCCGACAATCCCGAAACGGGGGACTGCGAAAAATTTCTGTTACTTACCCGAGCCTACCGGACGCTTATCGACCCAGGGAAACGCGCGATCTACGACTCGAACTATTCTCGCCGTCGTGGTGAGCCGCTCAAGGTGTTCGAACTAAAGGAGTTCATTGGCGGTATTGAAGGCGAGGCGAACCGGCGGCTAGGCGTGCTCTGTCTTCTGTACATGCGCCGCCGTTCCAATCCGGAGGACCCGGGCCTTTCTTTGCTCGAATTCGAACAGATGATGCTGTTCCCGAGGGAACACCTGATGTTCACCTTCTGGTTTCTGAAGGAAAAGGAACTGATCCGCGCGGAGAACAACGCGGATTACAACATCACGGCGAAAGGGGCGGAATTCGTCGAGTCGAATCTGCCTTCTCATCGGGTTCTGTACAATCTTTTGCACGCACCGGAGACCGAAACCATGCCTCATGGTCAAGAGGCGGGTCTTCCGAACCGGACCCTGCAGTAAGAATTAAATCGGCGACTTTCCGCGGACACCGATCATCTGTTACGCTTGAACTCTCCGATGGAATCGCTGTGTTTGCGCCACACCGAGCTTCCCCATACCAGCACCCTGTTTTCCGACTATCTCTATCATTTTGAGCGTGTTGCCGCGTTTTATGACCTTGCGCCGTTCGCCCCGGCAAGCTTTCGTTCAGCCGCCCGGCGCCTGGACGACTACCCGGCTGAGCGGCGGAGGGCGTTGGTTGAGGCCCTTCGAGAACAGAATGATGATGCAGCGGCGCTCGAAAAGCTTGCGCGGCCCGATACGGTGGTTGTCGCGACTGGGCAGCAGGTCGGGCTCTTCGGCGGCCCCTCCTACACGGTCTATAAGGCGTTAACGGCCATACGTTTAGCTCGGTGGCTGACGGATCAGGGTACACCTGCGGTCCCGGTCTTCTGGCTGGCGTCCGAGGATCACGACTTCGCTGAGGTGAATCACAGTTGGGTGTATGGACCGTCACACGAACCGGTGCGAATCTACGCAGGTGCTTCGTCCGGCGATGGAGGACCGGTCGGCAGTGTTCCGGTTCCCTACGGCATCGTGGACGATCTGCGGCGGACCCTCTCTGGTTTTGCGTTTGCCGATGATGTGACCGCCCTTGCCGGGGAGACGTACGTCGCGGGACGCAGTTTCGCTGAGGCCTTTCGTGCCCTGATGGGCAAGCTGCTGCCGGGGTATGGACTTCTCTATCTTGATCCCCTGCGGCCGGCAATGCGTGAATTAGCGGCGCCTATGCTTCGGCGGGCCCTCGAAAGCTCTTCCGAGCTTGTGGCCAAAGTAATTGAGCGAAACCGTGCCTTGGAAGACGCAGGCTACCATGCGCAGGTACACGTGGAGCCCGAGAGTTCGTTGCTCTTCCTTCTTGCTGGGAGCCGGCGTCTGCCCTTGCGCCGCGACGAGGATGGATACCGCGCGGGAACGCAGCGCGTCTCTCGGGAACAACTGGCGGAGCGTGCCGCGCAGCTCTCTCCAAACGCCCTGTTGCGGCCGGTTGTGCAGGATTATATGCTTCCGGTGGCGGCAACCGTCGTAGGCCCCGGCGAAGCCGCGTACTTCGCTCAATCGCAAGTACTTTATCACTCGCTGCTTGGACGGATGCCGGTGATAGCGCCGCGCGCCGGCTTCACTTTGCTCGACTCCCGTGCGGAGCGTTTATTACTCAGGTACGGCCTGGATCTTGACCACTTTTTCAATGGGCAGGAGGCGGTGCTCGACCACATTGCGTCGCGCCTGGTACCGCCGGGCATGAATCGCTCACTTTCAGATTCATTGGCAGCGGTCAGACAGCAACTTGACCGGCTGCGGGTTGACCTGAGTACCTTTGACTCGACGCTCGTCGCCGCCTTCGAAAAGAGCCGGCGGAAAATCGTTTACCAGTTCGAAAAGCTGGAGCGCAAGGCAGCCAGGGAAGCGTTACGCCGCGATGAGCGCGCCCGCAGTGAAGCGACCTTCCTAAATGGACTTATCTACCCTGAAAAGCACCTCCAGGAGCGCCTTTACTCCATCCTGCCGTTTCTGGCGAAGCACGGATTTGATATTGTCGGCCGCATTTACGAGAACATAGCGGTTGACGGCGCGGACCACCAGATTTTGGTGCTCTAGTACCTCAAAACACGTCAAAAACTCGTTAAAAAGAGCGCGTTCCGGCTCGATTTCCGCAGATTAGAGCGCAATTTTCGCTATCCTGAATAGCGTCGGTATGACGTCTCACATGGATGATGCTCAGCGGCAGAGGGTCGTGGAACAGTTGGACCGTATTCTGTCCAGCAACACGTTTTCCGGCTCCGATCGCCATCGCCGCTTCCTGAGCTTCATCGTCGAAGAGACCCTGAAGGGCGACACCGACAAACTGAACGAATTCGTCCTCGGCTTCGAGGTGTTCAATCGGGGCGAATCCTTCGACCCGCGCGTCGATTCCATTGTCCGGGTGGAAGCCCGCCGTTTGCGCGAGCGCCTCAAGAAATATTACGAGGAGGAGGGGTGCCAGGATTCGCTCCTCATCACCTTCCGTCCGCGAAGTTTTGTCCCGCACTTCGAAACGCGTGAGTTGAAGCCGGAAGGGTCTGGACGGCGACTAGCGAAGCTCGTTTCCAGGAGGACGCTGATTCTCATCGGCGTGGCCATCCTGGCGGCTGCCGTAACCGCAGTTTCAATCCTGGTTTGGCGAAGGATGTCGACGCGTCCGCTTGAAGGTCCGCCCTCAATTCTCGTCATGCCGTTCCAGAACCTGTCCTCCGGGGAGGATAAGGCGCATCTCGGTGAAAGCATGGACGATGCGCTCATCACCGGACTTGCGCGTATCCGTGGGCTGCGCGTGATTTCGCGGGGGTCGGTCATTCAACTCAGCGAGTCCGGCCAATCGCCTATCGAAATGGCAGCCAGCCTGGGTGTTGACTACATCGTGGACGGCACGATCCTGATCCGGGAGGATCGCGTTCGGATCTCTGCCAAAATGACCAACGTGCATACCCAGTCCTACATCTGGGCGCACAGTTACGAGCGGGACGCCAAGAAGCTCATCGATGTCGAACAGGAACTGGCCGAGGCAATTGCTTCCCAGATCCGTGTTGCGCTGGCCCCCGACTTTCGCCAGCGTCTCGAGCGCCGGCGCGCGACCACGAGGGAGGCGTACGCCGCGTTTCTGAAAGGCCAGTATTTCTGGTATCGGTTCGGAGAGGGCGGGGTCGAGAAGAGTCTTGTCTTGTTTGAGAAGGCGATCAAAGAGGACCCGAACTACGCTCCAGCCTGGGCCTGGTTGTCGCAGAGTTACCATGTCCTTTATCTTCATAGCGATGGCCAAGATGCCGATCTTCTGAAGAAGGGCCGGATGGCGGCGGAGAAGGCTCTGGCTTTGGATAGCGACTTGGCCGAGGCGCAGGCGGCCGTCGCGGCATACGCCGCTTTGGACTGGGACTGGGAACGCGCCGATCAAGGCTTCGTGCGCGCCCTCGACCTCAACCCTGGATGGGCCCACGGGCACGCGATGTATGCGGCCATCTGTCTCACTCCCACGGGGCGGCTTGATGAAGCGCTCCGTCACACGCTCCGCGCCATCGAATTAGACCCGATGAATCAAGCGTTTCGCATAATGCTGGCGCGACTTATGTATGAAAGGCGTGAGTTTAAGCGATCCGTTGCGGAGTTCGACGATATCACCGGAGGGAGAGACGCGAATGCGCCGCCGATTCCGGTCTATGTGCTGGCCCTGGCGCAGCTTGGGCAGGCTGAGAAGGCTCTCCCGAAGTTGCGTTCCATGCGGGACGCTCATCCGGATTCTGTGATGGCGGCGGCCCAGCTTGGCTACGTCCTGGCACGGACCGGTGCGAAAGACAAGGCTCGCGAGATTCTGAACACGATGAAGGCACAGCGCTCTAAGACGTATGTGTCGCCTCTGCAAATTGCCCTAATCTCCATAGGCATAGGTGATTTTACCTCGGCAATTGATGAGATTCGTATGGCGGTCGATGCTCGAATTCCCACGGTGATCGAGATCGGGGTGGATCCAGTATATGATCCGCTTCGTCCCGACCCTAGATTCGCCGAACTCGTACGAAGAATCGGTCTTGGAAGAATACTTGACAACCCTCTGCCACCCGCCAGAGAGCGACGCTAAGTTGTTGTAATCAAAAAGAGTGTCACGTTACATCACCTGTTCGTCTCCTGTTGTCCCTTACGTACTTTTGGCCTGAGGCGCGAGGCTGGAGTTGAGAGGCCGAACAGATGAGACGATTCCTAAGGCCGGCACCGGTGATTGCCTTCGGGCTGAGCGTGGTGCTACTGGCTGGATGCAGCAAAACAAGGTTAAAGCAACAGACCCCGTCGATACCGAAAATCGCCGAGTCCGAGCAGTGGAGCACCAAACTCGCCGGTGGTACGGTGGCCAAGCCCGCTGATGATCAGTTGCTGGCCCACTGGTGGTCGACCTTCAATGACCCAACTTTGACTTCTCTTGAGGAACGCGCCGTTAAGGCGAACCTCGACGTGCGAATCGCGCAGGCAAAGATTCGTGAAGCGCGTGCCGCCCGCAACATCGTCAAGTCGGACCGCTTGCCGGCGGTGACAGCCAGCGGATCTTCCAGTGTGAGCCGCAGCAGCGAGAAATCAGGGTCCGGCCGGACATCGGACCTGTACTCGGCGGGTTTCGACGCTAGTTGGGAACCCGACATTTTTGGCAAGACCTACTACAACATCCAAGCTGCCGAGGCGACCCTGCAGGCGCGGGAGGAGGATCTGCGGGATACGCTCGTGACCCTCACGGCAGAGGTTGCCGTGAACTACGTGGACGTACGGTCTTACCAACAGAGGATTGCCGTCGCCACGGCAAACCGCGACTCCCAGAAAGAAACCTACGACCTGGCGGTGATGCGTTACGATGCAGGGCTCGTCACCCAGCTTGTGGTCGAGCAGGCCAAGGCTTCGCTCGAAAACACGAGGGCGCAAATACCAACGCTCGAAGCCGGGCTCAAACAAGCCAAGAACCGGCTGGCGGTACTCCTTGGCGAGAAGCCGGGTGCACTGTCCCAGGAACTGGAAGCGACCAAGCCGGTCCCGGTGACGACGAAGGAAATCGCCGTGGGTGTGCGCGCGGATCTACTCCGCAGGCGCCCTGACATCCGCAGCATGGAGCGTCAGATCTCCTCGCAAGCAGCGCAGGTCGGCGTGGTGAGGACGGAACTCTACCCGAGTTTCAGCCTGAGCGGCTCTCTTGGATTGGACGCCCTTTCGCTGAAAGATCTGTTCTCGCCCAGCGCAATTGCGGCCAGCATCGCGGGTTCAGTGAAACACACGATCTTTGACCGCAGGCAGATCCGGGAGAACGTCAACCAGCAGAACGCAGTGCTCGATCAATTGATCGGTCAGTACGAGAGCACGGTGCTCACGGCTGTTGAGGACGTTGAGAACGCTCTCGATTCGTTTGCACGGGAACAAGTTCGGAGGGAATCGCTCCAGCAGGCTGTTGTGGCGGCCCGTAAGGCGGAGGAACTCTCCCGCAACTTGTACGACACGGGATCAACGGACTTCCTTGATGTGCTCGACGCGCAGCGCACCCTGCTCACTTATCAGGATTCGCTCGCGCAGAGCGATGCGAATGTGACGACGTACCTGATCCAACTCTATAAGGCGATGGGCGGCGGATGGGATTCCGTTGCCGCCGCGCCGCCAGCCTCCGGTGCCACTCCGGTATCCGGAGAGAATCGTAAGCCCGAGGCGTCCGCACAGAAAGCCTCAATTCCCGGGGCTTAATGTGGACGGAATGAGAAGAAGAGGAAACGACCATGGCAGAAACAAATAACGGCATTGCCCAAAACCTGGAGATCGGAATCAGCAAGAACCGAATCATGCGGCTGGTCAAGTGGGTTGTTGTGATCGGCTTGATCGCCGGTGCAACGTACTATTTCCTGGCACAGCGGGCGGCGAAAGCAAACGTCGGTCCCCAGTACGTCACAAAGCAAGCCCAAATCGGGGATCTTACGGTAACGGTCACGGCGACCGGGACACTTGAGCCCACCAACAACGCAATCGCGGTCGGTAGCGAAATTTCCGGCACGATACAAACCGTGGAAGTTGATTACAACGACCGCGTGAAGGTCGGTCAGGTACTGGCTCGGATCAACACGGACAAGCTGAAGACCCAGTGGCAGCAAGCCAAATCGTCACTCGATGGGTATCGTGCCAAGGTGGACGATGCGAAGGTGACGGTCGAAGAGACCCGTAAGGAAGTGGAAAGGCTCAAGCAGGTACACGAGCGCACGAAGGGCCAACTGCCGTCCCAAAAAGACATGGACACCGCTGTCGCGGCTTACGATCGTGCGAAGGTAGCGGTGGAGACCGCTCAAGCGAACGTTTCTCAAGGTGAAGCGACGGTGCAACAGTATGAGACCGACCTCTCAAAGTCGGTCATCCGCTCCCCCGTCAACGGTATCGTGCTGAAACGCGAAATCGAACCAGGGCAGACGATCGCCGCCTCTTTGCAGGCGCCCGAACTCTTCTCGCTGGCCGAGGACCTGCACCGGATGGAACTCCATCTGGACATCGACGAAGCTGATGTCGGCCAGGTGAAAGAAGGACAGTCGGCGGTCTTCACAGTGGACGCATATCCACGGCAGAAGTTTGCGGCGAAGGTTTCGCAGTTGCGCTATGCCGCGACCACCACCGATGGTGTTGTCACTTACGAAGCCGTTTTGACCGTGGACAACCCCGACTTGCTTCTGCGGCCGGGTATGACCGCGACAGCGGACGTCACGGTTCAGTCCACCAAGAACGCGCTGCTCGTACCCAATGCGGCTCTGCGGTTTACTCCAAGCGAGAACAACGCCGCATCCGGACAGGGCGAGAGCCTGGTGAGTAATTTGATGCCACGCCCACCGCGCAGCGAACAGAAAGCGAGGGAGACCGCGGAGGTGCGCGACGAGAAGGGCGCGTCGCGCGTGTGGGTGCTCCGCAATGGGCAGCCCGTGGCGGTTTCTGTGATGACCGGGGCCACGGACGGCAAGGTGACCGAGGTGAAATCCGGAGATGTCGCTCCTGGACTTCCCTTGATCGTGGACGTCGAGGCGGTGAAACAATGAAAAACGATCTGGATTCCTCCAGTTCAGTCCCGGCCGGGGACGCGCCGCTCATGGAATTCCGGCACGTCAAGAAGGTTTACGGCGAAGGCGAGGCTGCGATGGAGGCCTTGCACTCGGTTGATATCAGCGTGCGTGACGGAGAGTTCGTCGCCGTCATGGGCCCGAGCGGTTCCGGCAAGTCCACTTGCATGAACATCCTCGGCTGCCTGGACGCTCCGACCTCCGGGGAGTACCTGTTCCGGGGAGTGAACATCGGCGACCTGTCCCGCAAACAGCGCGCTCTGCTTCGGCGCTACTACCTGGGTTTTGTTTTCCAGGGGTTTAACCTGTTGAGCCGGACATCCGCGCTCGAAAACGTGGAGCTTCCGCTCATCTACCGCGGAACTCCTGCATCGGAGCGCAAGGAGCGGGCTCTCCGGGCGCTCGACACCGTGGGGCTGAAGGGATGGGAAGACCATAGTCCGGCCCAACTCTCGGGCGGCCAGCAGCAGCGCGTGGCCATCGCGCGCGCTATCGTTACGGAACCGGACGTGCTGCTTGCCGATGAACCCACCGGCAACCTGGATAGCTCGCGAAGCAAAGAGATCATGGAACTGCTGACTATCTTGAACCGGGATCGCGGAATCAGCGTCGTCATGGTGACGCACGATCCCACGATGGCGAAATATGCCAGACGGACAATCTTGTTTAAAGATGGCGACGTGGAATCAGATGCCCACCATACTGACGCGCCTTCTCAGGCTTAAGCGGGTGCAGCGGGTATGAGGGAGAAGGGGGACCGGCAGCAATGATTTGGAATGCGGTTGTACTTGCGTTGATGGCAATACGGAGGAACGTGATGCGTTCTACGCTCACGATTCTCGGAATCGTCATCGGTGTCGCGGCGGTCATCATTATGGTGACACTCGGGAACGGGGCCACGGCACAAGTTTCGACCGATATCAGCAAACTCGGCAGCAACATGCTGATGATTCATCCCGGACAGGACCGGGGACCCGGCGCAATCCGTGAGCAGGCCAGGCTGTTCGAGGCTGACGACATCGAGGCCATTAAGGATGAGGTCTCCGGTATCGTGGCCGTGGCGCCTGCTTCGTCTTCGAGCATGCAGGCTGTCTACGGCAACGAAAACTATTCCACCACGGTGTATGGAACCGACAATGCCTATCTGACCGTGCGGAGTTGGAAGATTGCCTCAGGCCGCGAGTTCTCCGACACCGAACTGAGCTCCGGCAAGGCCGTTTGTATCATTGGGGAAACCGTCCGCAAGGAGGTCTTCAAGACAACGGATCCGATCGGCTTGAAAATGCGTCTCAAGACGATCTCGTGCCAGGTGATCGGTCTGCTTGAAGCCAAGGGGCAGTCCAGCTTCGGCATGGACCAGGACGACCTGGTCCTGATCCCGCTGCACACGTATCAGCGGCGCGTGTCCGCCAACCGGTACATCTCTTCGATCTACGTCTCGGCGCGCAGCAGTGAGCTGACTCAGCGCGTAAAGAAAGACATCACCCAGCTTCTCCGGCAGCGCCGCAAAATCGCTGATAATCAGCCCGACGACTTCAACGTCCGCGATACGCAGGAGTTGATCAGCACTCTAACAGGCACGACGAAGCTGTTGACCATGCTGCTTGGGGCTGTGGCGGCGGTCAGCCTCCTGGTGGGCGGCATCGGCATCATGAACATCATGCTGGTCTCGGTTACCGAACGCACGCGCGAAATCGGCATCCGGTTGGCAATCGGAGCGCTGGAGAAGGATGTTATGACACAGTTCCTGGTGGAGGCCATCGTCCTGTCGTCCTTCGGCGGGTTGATGGGTATCACAGGGGGACTGGGGATCTCAATCCTCGGGGCAAAACTCTTGAATGTGCCGTTCCTTCTCGATATGGATATCGTGCTGATATCCTTCACGTTCTCGGCTGTCGTCGGTGTGGTATTCGGATACTTTCCCGCCCGGCAGGCCGCGCGGCTCGATCCAATCGAGGCCTTACGGCACGAGTAAACCCTTCTACCTACGGGGTGCGGGCGAACCCGCGCCCCGTTCACACCGTAGTGGGCTCGTGAAGCTCGGCGAGCCTAGCGTCGAGATAGGCGAGCGACTCCTCCAGAATCTTTCGATACCGGGGTTGTCCGCATCGCTCAAGGTCATGTACGACGCGCGTGCGGGAAAGAAGAAGGTTTGCCTTCTCCCGCTTGTACTCCACTTCTTCTCTTGAGGGTTGTTCCTCTACGGCGCTAGGATGGCCGTCTTGATTTGATTCAATAGCTGATTCCACTGATTTACTTGCCCAACCTCTTGCCACACTTCTATTGTAGCGAGCCTGCGAGGCGGTGGATCAGCCGAGAACTTCGAGCGCTCTATGGTATAACCGCGAAAGGAGGTGTGCCATTTCTTCCAATCGTAGGGAATTTGTGAAAAGCGCGGCTATCGTTGCGGCGCCGATGATTCGGCCCGCATGGGGACACAGCGCACCGAGCGATCAGATCCGCATCGGCGTCGTGGGTTTTCACGGGCGCGGCCGCGATCATTACCGCGAATACATGAAGATTCCAGGCGTCCGGGTTGCGTTCCTGTGTGACATTGATGAACGGCTCTTTCCGGAGGCCGTGTCGGAGATCGAGGCAAAGGCAGGCTACAAGCCGGAAACGTTCATCGATTTGCGGAAGCTCCTGGAACGAAAGGATCTGGACGCGATCTCAATCGCAACACCGGATCACTGGCACGCACTCCAGGCCATTTGGGGCTGTCAGGCAGGGAAGGACGTCTACGTTGAGAAGCCGGTCTGCCACAATCTCCGCGAAGGCCGCAAGATGGTGGATGCTGCCCGCAAGTACAACCGCATCGTCCAGTGCGGACTCAACAAGCGGAGCATCCCTCGCAACCGTTCCGGAGTGCGGTTCGTTCAAGAGGCGAAGTTTGGAGCCGCGTACCGGGGCAAGGCGATCATTTACCGCGGGCGAATCTCGATCGGCCGCGTCCAGGAGTCGTCGATTCCGAACGGAGTGAATTGGGACCTGTTCCTCGGGCCGGCGCCATATCGCGCGTTCACGCTGAACCGCTTCCACTACGGCTGGCATTATTATTGGGACACGTCCACGAGTGAGATGGGCAACAACGGCGTTCACTCCCTCGATGTCGTGCGTTGGGGGCTGAACAAGAGCGTGCATCCGGTGAAGATACACTGCGTGGGCGGGTTCTTCGCGGACAATTCGGAGCAGGAGACGCCGAACGTTCAGAACGCGTCGTTCGAGTACGCCGATGGCACGCTCGTCGAAGCCGAAGTGAACACCCTCCCGAGCCCGACCTTCGGCGGCGTTCACATGGGAGAGTTCTTCTACACGCCGACCGGCTACATCTCCTCCGCCGACAACTGGAGCACCATGACCGGCGAGTTCGTGCCGCGGACCGGAACGGACCGCCCTTCGGGCGTCAATGATCACATGGTGCGTATCGGCTTTCCGAAAATTGGTTACAAGCCCGGGCCCACGGTCCCGGACATCGAGGAAGCTCCGGTCAGCCACTTCCAGAATTTTATTGACTGCATGCGTTCGCGGAAGCGGGAAGACTTACACTGCGAGATGCTTGTCGGACACATGTCCACCTCGCTTTGCCATCTGGCGAACATCGCGTTCCGGACGGGCCGTAAGCTGACCTTCGATCCGGCGACCGAGACGTTCCCTGGCGATGCGGAAGCGAATGCGCTGCTGACGCGAAAGTACCGTGAGCCTTTCGTTGTGCCGGACAATGTGTAGAGTTGTCCCAAAGCAGCGGTTTCACCTCTTTTGCTGTGGCCTGACATTTTGCCTTCGGGTTTTTGTCCTCGTCACCTTGCTTGGATCCGGCCTTCACGGGGCCGGACCAGGCGAGGGCAGTTCTCTTGTTCAAGGTGTCGTGTTGGATTCGATGGGGAGGCCTGTGTCCGGTGCACAAGTCTTCGTGCTCACTCCGCACGGCGCGGTTCTCGATGCGGCGAATACCCATGACGATGGCGTCTTCAAAGTCAGATCTCCGCATTCGGGCTCGGTCCGCCTGCGTTTTGTCGCGCGCGGCTTCGAGCCTGTGGAGCGCTCGAATAGTGGCGGCGAGGCAACGGGCATCCGAGTCGTCCTTTCACCAACGCGCGTTACCAGCCAGATCACAGTCACCGCGAGCCGGGGACTGGTCGAGGAAGCGGAAGCAAGTCCGCACGTAGTGAGTGTCCGTGAGCTCCGCCGGATGGAATACCAACCGCTCCCGACGGTTGCGCACGCTCTTGAGGGAAGCCCGGGTGTCCTGATCCAGCAGACCACGGTGGGGCAAGTATCACCGTTTCTCAGGGGATTGACTGGTAACCAAGTACTTCACCTCATCGACGGGATACGGCTCAATAACTCGACCTTCCGGTATGGTCCGAACCAGTATCTTGCCCTTGCCGAGCCGAGTCGCGTCGAGCGTGTGGAAGCCGTCCTCGGCCCGGCCGCGTCGCAGTACGGCAGTGACGCGCTGGGCGGAGCGGTGAACGTGATCAGCGCCCCACCCCTCTTCGGCGAAGGTCCGGGAGCGGCGCTTCATGGGGAGATGTCAGTTTCCGGGGCAACTGCTGACCTCTCGGGGGGCGCGGCGGGAAAGTTGTCCGTCTCGACCGGACGGCTGTTCTGGACCGGCGGTGTCGCGGCGCGCCATCATAACGATCTGCGAGCCGGAGGGGGCGTCGATTCGCGGAATGTCTTTCGCCGCTACCTCGGGCTCGACTCGTCACTCGTTCGGGATATGGTGGGAAACCGGCTGCCCGAGACAGCTTATTCGCGGTCCGGTCTGGAATCGAAACTGGCCATCAGGCTGCCGTCCTCTCAGAACCTGACGATACAGTATCAGCGCAGCGCACTCGATGGAGTTCGCGCGTATAAAAACCTGTTGGGCGGGCTCGGCAAACTGCAAGCGGGAATCGACCCACAAGGGCTCGATTTCTTCTATGCGCGGTATGAAAAGTCCGGTTTCCACTTCCTCGATTCGATCACCGGAACGTTCTCGATCAACTCGCAAAAGGATGGTTCGGTCAGCCAGGGGCTCCAGTTCGACGACGTAGTGACGCGGGACAGAACCCGCGTCGATGCTTTTGGCTACTCCGGGCAGGCTACGGCGCATTCGGGACGGCACGCGTTCGTCTTCGGAACCGATATCTACCAGGAAGCGATCGATTCGTGGCGGATTGAGCAGGACCCGGCGACTGGGGAGTCGGCAGAGTTGAGATCCGTGTTTCCGAATGGCTCCAATTACCTCATTGCGGGACTGTTCGCCCAGGACATGGTCGAGTTGATCCCCGGCCGTTTGCGTGCGACGGCAGGCGGGCGGTTTACTCACGCCGGATTCCGAACATACGCCGCGCGGAACGTGGATCACCTTGGCAATTCGCTCGGGGTCATCGACTCGTCCCAGGTTTTTCGCGATGCGACGTTTAACACGAGCCTGTCCTGGCAGATCACGCCGTATCTCGCGTGGCATGCGCTTGCCGGACGAGGTTTTCGTGCTCCGAACGCCAACGATCTGGGCGCAGTCGGACTGAATGACTTGGGCTATGAGGCGCCGGCATCTGAGGTGGCGCCGCTTGGAGCGCTCGTCGGTAACAGTTCGGGCGAAAGCGCGGTTTCTTCCGGAAGGGCAGTCCGCGGGTTGGTTTCCGAGCGGCTGCTGAATTACGAAACGGGCCTGACTTGGCGGGGAAACCGTTCCTCGTGGCGTTTGCAGATGTTCGACGCGGAAATCTACGACCCGATCGTGCGACGCACGCTCCTGTTTCCTGTCGATGCTGTCCCGTCGATGATCCTAGGGAAGGCTGTCACGCCGCTCGTTCAGACGGATGCCCAACGAGCACAGGGTACAGTGACGGTCGCGACTGAACTCGATAGCCGGGCACTGAAAGCGTTTGTCAACGACGGCCGCCAGCGCTATTGGGGAATCGAGACGGCAGGCAATTGGAGAGTCTCACCCGCGTGGATGCTGGAGTCGCAGTATTCGTTTCTGGTGGGAAGAGAACTGCTTCCCAACCGTGCGGTGCGAAGGCTGCCCCCTCAACAAGGCTCTGTGATTGTGCGTCACGTACCTGGGGCCAGCCGCTTCTGGTGGCAGGCCGAAGTGCGTTTTGTGGGAGCGCAGAGCAGGCTAAGCGGCGGAGATCTGAGTGACGAACGCATCGGCGCGCAGCGAGACCGCGGCGACATCGCTGATTTCTTCGCCGGCGCACGGATGTCGCCCCATCTCAGCGCAGGCGCGGATGGGGCCCGAGGCACGGCGGATGACGTATTCCGGCTGTCCGGCGAGACGCTCCGGCGGATTCAGGACCGCGTCCTTCCACTGGGATCGACCATCAACGGAGTGCTGGTCAGTTCCGACAGTGCGGGCGTGCCGTTGTTCCCGCGTACAGCAGGCTACGTTACGTTCAACGTCACGGCGGGGATCCGCCTGAGTGAAACCACGAGCTTATCCGCGGGGATCGGTAACCTGTGCGATCGCAATTACCGCGTACATGGTTCGGGTATCGATGGCCCGGGACGTGATCTTTGGGTGCGCTACCGCTACGTATTCTGATCGCAGCGGCCCTGTTCCGCAACGGCTACTTCATCTGAGCAGGGGGAATGCGGAGCCGGAGACCGTTTTCGTGATTCAAACGTTCCGTGCGTTCGCTATCCACCTTCTCCAGCGATACGGACCGGTCGTCCCCGTGTGGTGTGACATAGTGCAGAGACCCATTCTGCACCCACACGGCCTCCGCCACTTCGGTTCCGCCGCTCTTAAGCGCGATCGAGAAGACATTTGAATGGACCTCGCCGGGCGCTTCCCAGCTATAGTCACGGATATCGGACTTGGGAGCGGGTATTGGTTCCGCGGCGACGGCAGTCTCCGGTTGGGAAGCTGCTTGCATCACGACAACGTTCTGCGGGGACTCTGTGCCGGTTGCGTAACCCGTCGCATACGGGTACCAATACGGAATACCTCCATACAGCCGGCCACCCGGCCGTCTGATTGGTTGCCCGAAGCGCTGTGCAGCCGGACGGCTCCCGGCCAACGATGGGATCGGTGAGACCGGAGGCAGCGACGAGTCAAAGGGAAACGCGGGGCCAGCCCGGGGCATGCCGCGCTGTTGCGCCTGCATGCTCACTCCGAGCAGGCCGATGAGAAACGTGCCCAGTAGAATTCTCATTTCGAATCGGCCCTCTCCTACTCAGAAGCTTACCGCTTACCCAGAGGCGACGCCAGCCCCACCTCGACGCCGCCGATTGGATTTGGCCCGAGGCTTGCTTAGGGCAACGGGGCAATTACAGACACGAAGGTCTGAATTCCTGAGATCCCCATGCCCATTTCTGTCGACGCGCTGTCCGAAGAGATCTATCGAGTGGTGGTCGCGAACCACGGAAAACGTTACCTGAAAGCGGGGGATCTAATGCGGGCTATGGAGACGAAGTTCGGTGAGGAAGCGACTAAGGATGACTGCCGGGAGGCAATCCGCCATCTTCTTGAGTCCGGCCGTTGCGTCTACAGCTACCTCGGCGGCAGCTACGTGACACTTCCGCTGAAGGACAAGAGCTAAACCTCAGCTAACGGCCCCTAAAGACAGGAAGGCCGCCATTTCTGGCGACCTTTGGCCTCTCCAGCCTAGTGAGGCTTGGAAATTCTAGGAACTGCTTATTCTACAAATACTTGACTGGGAACTGCCAGCTCCCCAGACGCCCAGAACTACGCGTTTTCTATGCGTAGTAGGAAGCGTTCTTCTCGGCAAACTCCGCGAGTTCCGCGGGAAGTTCGTCAGCTACATAGATCGAATTCGTGGGGCATACCGGCACGCACGCGCCACAGTCGATGCACTCGTCGGGCTGAATGAAGAGTTGGGGGACTTCCTCGAACTTCGCCTCATCCTTCTTCGGATGGATGCAGTCGACCGGACAAGCCTCAACGCAGAGTTCATCCTTCGTGCAGGTGTTTACGATAACGTAAGCCATAAGATCCTCTACCGATAGATAGGCAATTGTGGTTCCATTCCCACGTGCTCGCAAGTCTAAGGGAAAACGGGCAGGTTCGCGCAGTAGTGCAGGATAAACAGCGGGTTTTGATTCACCCCTGCCCTGTTTCTTCCACGACTGAGTGAAATGACGCACGTCTATCGACCTCGCCTTGACGGGTTTGTTTCGGATACGCTAGGCTCAAAACAGGGCGCTGAGTTGGTCGTGGGGCCTCATCCACTCCCTTTTTAACAGGACGAAACGGTTCTACGAGCGCCCAGGGAGAGCACATGGTCATTCTACTTTTTGGGCCGCCCGGATGCGGCAAAGGAACCCAGGCGGTGTCGATGGCCCGGTCCCTCGGCATTCCGTCCATTTCGACGGGTGAGATTTTCCGTGCTGAGTGTAAGGCGGAGACGGACCTCGGCAAGCGCGTCACCGAGATCATGAAGAGCGGCGGACTCGTGAGCGACGACATCGTCAATCAGATGGTGGCGCGCCGAATCAGCCAGGACGACTGCCGGAAGGGCTTCATCCTCGATGGCTATCCGCGAACCACCGCGCAGGCTCACTACCTCGATGGACTGCTTGCAGGACGCGGAATGCCGGCGCCGACAGTGATTTACCTCGATGTTCCGGACTCGGCTCTAGTGGCCCGGATTACGTCGCGGCGCTCCTGCCCGAAGTGCGGCGCAATCTACAACCTCCTTCACCAGCCTCCCAAGCAGGCCGGCGTCTGTGACAAGGACGGGACGGCGCTCATCCAGCGCGAGGACGACAACGAGCGTACCATCGTTGCGAGGCTGAAGGCGTACCAGGAGTCTACCGGACCGCTGGTCGACTTCTATGGACCGCGGGATTTCCACCGAATTGATGGTAACCGTCCGCCTGAAGCGATTTACAGCGAGATTGAACGGATCATCAAGTCCCTCTGAGGAGGATGGGGAGCGAAGACTCCCCCCACTTCTCCCAAGAGGTGAGCAGATTGCCTCACCCCCCTGCGCCATAAGAGCCTGCTTTGGGTGCCGGCGGGTCGAAGCGTGGCCGTAAACCCTTTAAATTGTATGGGGAGCAGTTTGGAACGGTGTGTGCATCTGTTTACGGCAAACATAAGTCTTATTGACTTATAGCATCCCCAGCGACGAGGCCCAGCTCGTCGCTAGCCCCTCTGAGTGAAGCCCCGGGAACCCCAGACCCGGGGCTTCTGATTTTCTTGGTGTGTATCCTTCGTGTGTGTAAACAAAAACGCCTGCCGGATGGAGAATTTCATTCCGGCAGGCGTTCTTTTTACGCGAACTCGCGGGAGTATCGCCTTAATAGGGGGATGGACCGTCAGGCATCATGCCCATGCGGCCAGGTCTCATGCCCATACGACCGGGCCCAGGCCGGACCTGCCTGCCCATCATCGGTCCCATGGCGGGTGGTTCCAGCAGGTTGAGCATCCGCGCCTGCCCGATGGCGGGCTGCAGTTTCTCGACGGCTGTTTCCAATTCCGCCAGCTTTGCTCTCTGGTCTTCCCTGAGTACCGCGATCGCCTGCTTGTGAAGCTGCTCGCGTCCTTCCCGCATCTGTTTGCGCGAGGCTCGCAGGTCGATCACCAGCTTCCCAACAGCGGCCGGATCGGGATTAGCGGCCTCAAGCGCATCCCTCAACGCGCGCTGCATATCCTGCATCTTCCGCAGCGCCCCCTGACGGCCTTCGCGTGCTTCCTTCTGGATCTGGTTCAATTTGTCAATCTGCGCCTGGTCCAGATTCAGATACGCTTTGATCTCACCGGCTGCGGGAGCGCCCTTATGTTCGGGGGCCCCCATTGGGCCGCCGATCATGTCCCCCACGGGGTCCATCGGCTCGTCCGGTGGCGGCATCGGACCTTGAGCAAACATCACACTCACCGAAAGTAACAGCAGAACTCCTTTGAATCGCATGGCTCCTTGTACCTCTCATCCTCGCTTGACGGAATAACCCGCTTATTGTTTACGGGGATACCTGATAGTTGTTGTAAAGAAAGACAGGTTGCGGGCGTCAACATGCGGTGTGCGGACGGTTCCAGTACTTTTGTGAACAAAATGAACCGCTTGTGCTATTTCACGAAACCCTGTTTCGACGGCATTATCTCTGTATATGGGGGAGGAAACCGCGAGATGAAAACGGAAGAGAACGTAAAATCCAGACTCGAACGCGGTCTCCAGGTCCTGGATCGCATTTTGTTGCGGCGTGCGCTTGAGGGGTCGCCGACCCTCGGCTGGGGTATTGAAAAGGCCATTGTCGATCGGGAATTGCGTGAAATCGAGGAAGAGTACCTCCAGAATCCGCCGTTTCCGCCGGTGGCAGGCTGGGTGATTCGGGATGATTTTCTACGCCGTGACGCGGGGCCGCGGCGACACGAAGAGGTTCCGGGCCTTCCCGAGGAACCGTACGAATACTAAAGCCTTAACCTATTTGCCGCTTGTTGGTTTGCAGTAACCGGAGCAAACGACCTCCCCGACTTTCTCGTACTTACCCATCGTGTACGGATAGTCGGCAGCAGGTTTCCGAACACTCGTAGTTTCAACGAGGTTTCCGCCGGAAGCCGCTTTTCTCTCCACGAGGATCTGTTCACTCACCGGCATGCCGCTCGACGAGTCTATGCGTGTGGCAGACCACGTCCGATAGACCGTGCTTTCCTGAACCTCCGAGCTGTCCGGCAAGACCTTGGTCCGCGTTACGGTTCGCGATGCCGGGGCGAGTTGGCCGCCATTCAGAGCCTCATACGCCATCACCGTCTCGGAACGCTGCGCGCCATCGCCGCTACGATCCGTGACGACTCGAGCAGCCTCATAGAAGCCGCCGTTGATGTCCTTCCTGTATGTGGTGACCTGCTCGCGCTCAGTGCCGCCCGACTTCGTGTCGACCGCTGTCCGCTTCTCAGCGACCTCCAACGTCCCCGTAGCGCCGGGCCTCTCGATGATGGCTGACTCGCTGCGGCGCTCCCCGGATGCCCGTATCTGGCTTGTGACTCGCTCGACGACCTGTGAATGCCCGTTGATGTCCTGTTGGGATGTGGTCACGGTTACAGTGGAGGTCCCGTCGGGGTTCTTCCGCTCTTCGATGCGGACGCGCCGCGGCGGAATCGGGCTACCGTTTTCGTCATAGAACTGTTCGACACGTTCCGAGATCTTCCCGGAGCCGGTTTCGCTGACAACCTGCTGCCGGATCCTTTCTCTCGGCACAATGTCCCCGTTCACGGAACGGCGGTCAAGTGTGCGGGTGTAAGAACCCGGTCCGGATGTTTCTGTCCAGGCAGGACCGGCGACCATGCGCCCGTTCAAATCCGGGACATAGGTCGAGTAACTGCGCGAGGTCTGCTGCGCGGTAAGCGCGAGCGTAAACAACAGGCCAATGGCAAGCCCTTTCATGCATACAGACTAAACCCGATCGATAGGACAGTTCAATCCCGGGCCACTTGGGCGGTTGACGCCGGGGAGCCGGTTTTTACTGTACGGCATGCTCTCGGGCGGCGATGATGCGAACCGGCCCCAGGAGCCCTGACGTCCTGAGCGGCGAGTCGGCCGTGAACTTGTACATATTGGCCCGCGTAATCCGTTTTTCGACCGGGAGACGCTGGTCTCCAATCATGCGGTTCGGCCAGAGATTAGTGACCTTGACTTCCAGACGGTTTCCACGCGACAGCAGCAGTTTGCCGATGTTCGCGACCTCGAACGGCGGTTTCCAGAGCACTCCGAGATCCTGTCCATTCAATCGGACTTCCGCCAGGTTAGCCACGACGCCCAAGTCGAGGGCGGCATATACCCCTTTCGCGAGAAACGCGCCGGGCACATCGAAGACGGTCTCGTAAGTAGCGGTTCCGGAGAAGTACTTGATGCCTTCCTCGGTGCGGGTTGTCCACGAAACAAGCTCCGGGAACCGGCTGGTTTCGGGTGCGCCAGCGCCGGCGGTGAAGCGGACAGTCCACGGTCCGGTGATCTTCACTGGCGCAGGCGGAGCCTTCACGTCGACAGACGTAACTTTACCGCCCGCCCGGCGGAGGGTATAGCGTCCGGGCGCCCATGCGCGCAGAGTGACAGAGTCCGAACCGGGTCGAGTCACCTCAACCGTGGCGTCCGGCGTGGCCTTATGAGGTGTCGCGGGGAACAGTTTTTCCAGTCCGCGCTCTACGGCGATCACGGGAGACGCCGCAGGCTTGGAGCGGAAGACGACAAATACGGATCCTCGCGGCGCAAGGCGAACGGGCAGCACGGTCCGATCTCGCATCGTGCGATAGACCGGCTGTAAACGATGGGCGCCGGTATCCGGCTCCCAAAATTCAGGCGCCTTCCCGGCGGTGCGGAATGCGCAACTGGATTCCTCCCACCGGTCACTCTTGTTGACGACGAAATAGACGTCGGCATCCTGCGTTCGGCGGTGGATCGCCTCAAAACGCGCATCGGGGCGGCCGCTGGTGACCTCGAAATCGGGAGCGACTCCCATTTCAGAGAGGACTTCCCGCGGGGTTTTGCCCCAAATCACGCGCCCTTGGCCGAAGTGGTTCACTTTCACCGTGCGGCCGTCGCAGGGGCCCCATACTTGGCGGGCGAGATCACGAACCTCACCGTCCCGTTGCGGATAGCCTTCAAGACCACTCGACTCGCTGGGCGGTTGCCCGATCACAGTAGCGCCTGCTTTGACGAGTTCAGCGATCTTATGAAGCACGTCAAGCGGCATCGCTTTTCGCTCGGGCAATATGAGCACACGGTAGCTCATGCCGTCCGGCAACACGATCCGTCCGTCGCGAACCAACATGCGAGTCAGGATCACTTCGGCGTTGGTGACGTCGTAATCGTAACCTTCTCCGAGCCCCGGAATGACATGCTTGCGAGGGACGTAATTGGGCGTCTGGTCGCCGTAATAGTAGAGGGCATCGGCAACGAAGAGACCCTGTGAAAGCAGGTATTGGCAGCGCGCCAGATAATCCGTCCACGCACGCGCCTGTTCCCACCATGTGATGTTGGGATTGAAATGGCTGCCCGCGAAATATTCGGCGCCTGGCTTCCCGTACTCGCTCGGAGAATTGGTGAACGAGTGAATGAATAATCGATTCGCCCCGTCGAGAAATGCCTGATCCCCGGACGGTTTGAAACTCCAGGGATCTTCCTCCCAGTGCCTTCCGACTGACGTGAAGGCCTCCATCCCGATGAAGCGCTTTCCGTAAATATGAGCCGCGCAAGCAGCCTGCTTGACGTACATGCGTTCGTCCTCAGTCACGCGATGGGTGTCCGCCTCAATCCAGAACTCGCCCATGGGGATGTCGTTTCTGCCCAATTGTTTCAGGGCGTCTAAGGCGAACACGCGCGGACCTCCCGATTCGGAATGGAAACCGATTCCGCGGCGGTGGGCGAGGTCGAGAAGCAACTGGTAGTGGTAGTCGGCGAAGAGGTCTGATCGTGTCTTGTCCAGATCCTCTCGGAACCGCGCCGTTATGGCACGGCTCTCAATCTTGCCGCCCTCGATGGTCGGCAGAAACGGGGTTGGATCGTAGCCGCGACGCCGGCGGAACTCATCGAGCAGCTTCGGGGTCCAGTCCGACCCGTAGACTTCGTAGCTGTCGCAATGTACGTATTTCAAGCTCTTCGGCAAAGGCTCATTTCCGAACAACTGATCGAGCATCGAACGGAATGCCAACTCCACCGCCTGAGCATCCATGTGGTCGGCATAGTAACCGCCTTGGCGGGCGTGGAAGTAGTCGGCCGGCTGGCCAGTGGTGGAGTAGCCAATACGCATGATCCGGTACGCCCCCGGCGGCACGTCCCAAGTGAGTCGCCCGGACGGGTCCATGTGACTCGTAATGTTGGTCCAGGGGTTGCCGAGGGGTACGTTGTCCGGTTTCGAGATCGGGAAAAACTGCGAGACTTCCACCACGGAGCGCGTGTGCCCGAGGCGCGACGGTTCGCCTGCGAAGACTGCGATGTCACGATAGTAAAGCGGCTTTCCGTCAGTGCCGCGGGACACTCCGTCCGGAATAGGAAGCACCTCGGTGAAACGCTTTGGCCCTATGACATTCGTGATGCTCCAGACAACCCTCTGTGCGCTCCGCTCCGGCGTGATCCACGGTCCCCCGCAGTTTGCACCCGGCGTGAGCGCGACGCTCATTTCAAGTCCAAGCCTCTCGGCTTCCTTCAGCGCGTGGCGCAACGCTTCACGCCACTCCGCGGACATCCAATCGGGCCCGGGCGGGAGTGGTTCGGCACGCGTACCGTAACGGCTCGGGCCAGGTCCGGGATCCCACTGGATCGCCCCACCAATGCCCTTCTTCTTCATCTCCTCGAGCTCGAACGTGATGCGGCTCTTGCTCAAACCGGTGTGCAGCCAGACCCAGAACACACGGGGACGGGCATCGGCCGGCGGATCATGAAACTGATCCTCCAGACTTGCCGAAAGGGCGGGGAAAACAGGGAGAAGTGCGCACGCGAGCGCGCATGAAAGCCAACGCATCCTTCGATCGTATTACACAGACGTGCCAGACGACCAAAGGACCCGCGTGCTTGGGGATCGACCTATGTCGGCCGGGTGGGGGGTATCTGTTCGGTGGGAGAGGAGGTGACCTCGGTTGTGAACCAAGGCTCCTGCCGTGGGGCGTTACCGCATGTCCGCACGACATCTTCAACTTTTATCAGCGTTTCGCGAAGCTTTTCCAGCCACGTTGCCAGGTCGTGCAGGTTGGAATGGAGTACGCGAATCGCACTGGCCTGTGTCTTGATGCGCTTCTCGAACGTGTTCTGCCTGTCCTGAAGAATTGCGTATAGTTCATTCAGAGCTTTGGTGGCATCTGCCTGGGCTTGGTGAGAATCGTTGCACGCCTTCAGCCGTGTAGCGTTCTCCGCAGTTTCTGCCGTAACCGACGCAACCTGGCCGGCCAGTAGATCGCCTTGCTGGCGCACAGCCTTCACCGCCTGCTGCGAACGCGTCACGCTCCGCTTCAGTGTCGAGATAGTTTTCCCGCTGCTCTTGAGCATTTCCTCGACCTTGGCGTGGGCTTCGGTGAGCACAACGAGTTCCTGCCGTACGGCGGCTTCGCTCCCGGTCAGGCGCTCCAGGTGACCCTCACTTGCGGCGAATCTGGCGGCCAGCGCGGCGTCGTTCCTCCTGAGCCCATCGATGCTTACCCGGAGTTGAGTAATTTCGGTGTTGAGTTCTCGAATCTCGCCGCTCATCATTACCATGCTCTGCAGCGCGTCGCAGAGGGCGTCATGATCGCTCGCCACCTGCTCATCCATAGGCCGGATAAGTCCCCTCCAAGCCTCAATGATGGTCCCGGCGAGCCGCTGAACGATACTTGTGATCTCCTCATCCCTCGTGCTTCCGGTCCGCGCGGCGAGCGGAGCTGCTTCAGCGTGTGGCGATGTGCCGTCAGACACCAGATGAGTAAATGCGGATGCAAACATTACGGTATCTCCATGCGTTTCGGAGTCACTTCGCGGAACTCATAACGTCAGCCCTCTAGTCCGAGGGTTCGTATGGCTTCCTGAAGTTGCCGCGAAGTCTCTGCCTGAATCGTCTGCTTCTCGTGGATCGAGCGAATTACGCCGGCGTGGCGCTCCAACCGGAGAGCGATCTGCTCGATCGACTTCCGGCACCCAGCGATCACTTCCTCCTGCCTGCCGGACTGTGAGATGAGGGCCTGCATCTGCTCACGAAGCTGTTGCAGCCCATCCTCAACTGCGCCGACCGCACCACGACGTTCGGATTCCGCGCGCTCCAACGACGTCACGGACTGTTCCAGCCGTTCGCAGCTTTCCCTGGCGGCTGACGTTGCCGACTCCTGCTCAGTTAGTAACGATGTCAGCCCGTCTATGTCACCGTGCAGCAGATCCAGTTCGTGCCGGAGGGATACCTGGATTTTGTCGGCCAAGCCAATGACATTTGCCTCGGCCGCGACGAAGCACCCGGCAAGTGCGTCCGCCAGTTTGCCTGCGAGCGATGTTCGTGTAGGTCCCTTTTCCGCCGGTGGCGTGCCGGGCGCCTGTTCGTGATTCTCCTCTACCTCTGCGAACTCCGGCAGTTCGGAGATCGGAGCCCGTTCTCGTGGGAACTCGGCGTGTATTTCTTCAGGACGAGCCGGAAGGCCTTCCCTCCGCAATTCCGCTGCGATCTTCTGAATCAAGGCGACCGCACCTTCCTTGTCCACATCAGGGTGGACAACTACTGTTACATCGGCCATAGGATGAACCGTCGCCGCCTCATTTCTGACCACGACCAGATGGCCGTCATCATCTACCGGCGGCAGGTGGACGGCTTCCGCATCGACTCCTGCCATTTCCCCAGGACGCACTACCCAGCCTGCGTAATGGGGGCAGTCGACGGGGGAACGGCGTTCGGGCAGCAGACTGAGCATTCTTATGTTGCTTGATGATGCAGACTGCCGGGATATGCTGCCTGGCGGTTTGAAAAGGTCGTGCAAGATCAGATCTTCCATCTCGAGCTTTCTGGCCTCGAGCTTTCTGATACTTGTCTGGATACTCATCAACTGCGAGAGGAGGAATCTCGTCCGCGAGTCTGGTTCAGAGCTTTCCACGACGTGCCTCCGTATGAGCGCCAGCTAAGGTTCCTCAATTGAAACGTCAGGAGTTGCCAATTGCGGCTTGATGCTTGATCTGCTCAACTCCGCGATGCGCGCCGACGTCCGCGGCACTGATTGTGTGCTTCCCGTAGAGAACGCCTGCAGGCACCCGGCAGTCGCACAACGGCCCGGTTCCTACGAAGTGCAGAGAAGCGTTTTCACGCCCTATGGGGTTACGCCTGGTTTGCAGCGCACACTAAACCCGTCCGATCGCATAGGGGTGGAGAACCCCTCTTCGGAACAGGCTGCCGCCCCTCGAGTCCCGCGGCTAGTATTCCCCCCTGGGCCGCCGTAGGCAAGAATCCGCCTGATTATGGGAACACGGCCCGAGGAAAGTCAACACGAAAATCATTAACGGCCTCATAGTAGTCATGGAGAGTACCTGACTTTAGAAGCCGGTGTTCCAGAGTCCCGGCGTTACACACTCTTTACAGAGGCAGGCGGCAGGTGGCCGCACCCGTCCTCCCTGTGGCTAAAGCTTAACAATCGAATGGAGTTCGGCGGATGCACGAGCGGCGAGTACGATCTCGTTGGAACGATAGATTTCGGGCAGCGTGAGCGTCTCCGGCTTGCCCAGGTACACGGACTCCAAGCACTCGAGGAAGACTGAACGAGGCTCCGGCAACTTCTTGATGACCCTGGGCGCGGAACCTGCCGAGATCACTGTCACACCCGTCGCTTCCATGTACTCGGCGACGCCTTTTGTGCCGGCCAGCCGCAGGCGGTCGTCGCCATGAGTGGGAGCGGTCGAAGGTCGAAGATAGTCCATGCGCAGGGTACCCGCGCCACCATTGTCCAAACGGAAAAGGGTAGCCGTAACGTTTTCCATGTCACCGAGCTCGGGAAACCCGATGTGAGCTTGGAACGAAACGGCGTCCGTGAAATTCCGGCCGCTCGTGTGCAGCATCAGATCGACCATGTGTATGCCGATCCAGGGAATCGTGCCGCCGTAAGTCTCACGGTGCGTGTACCACGCGGGCCGCGCTCCGGCCTTGTAGGACTTCTGCGCGGCAATCTGGATTACTTCGCCGATCTCGCCGGAATCCACAATCTCTTTCAGCGCCAGGTAGGGCGGATCATAGCGCATGGGAAGCAGCATCGACAGCCGCACTCCGGAAACCTTTACGGCTTCCTTGACGCGTTCCAGATCCGGCTTCTCGATGGCCAGAGGCTTCTCGGCAATCACGTGCAGGTGACGCTTGAGACAGGCGAGGATCGCTTCGGCGCGCTCACCGTTGTTATTGCAGATTGCGACCATGTCGAGCTGCTCGCGTTCGAGCATTTGCGTGTAGCTGGTGTAGTGGCGCGCGGCGGCGACACGCGGGTTCTTGACGAACCGCGCAGCGGCTTTTGAATCCGGATCCGAGAACGCGGTCACCTCGACCTCGGGAAGACGTGGCAAGGGGTTCACGATCTCGGCAACGTGGCCGTCGAGTCCCAGGACGGCGACCCGGACCTTACGCGGCAATCGGACGATGTCCGTTGATCCCAGGGCGGCGGCGCTTAGAGAGGCTCCGCCCACGAAGGTCCTTCGGGTGAGTGTGCTCATGCTGCGATTGTGCCACAGCAGGCGCTGGAGTAAGGCTACTTCCTCTCTTCGGTCTTCCGCACGGCTGCGGCGATACCTTCCAACACCAGGTTTAAGCCGTTGTTGAATGTGTCGTCATCAGGGGAACACAGCCTTGTGGCGGAAAAGTAGCTGGCTACGTTGGGGAACTTCCCGGTTGCGATGAGCTTTCTGACAAAGGGCGCCGAATCACTGTCGAATCTTGCGCGGCGGATTGCGAGGCCTTCGGACATCTCCCGGCCCACGAAACCGACAATGTAAATGT
>JBDKSR010000239.1:0-1762 GCA_039680545.1 Bryobacteraceae bacterium
AACCGTCTTTCTTGCGAGTCTGCCCGGGGCATCGCGGCGGGCGCACGGTGCATATCACTCTCAGGGCTTCGGGCGGAATCTTCGAAGAAGGCAAATTCCCCAGTGGGGTGATGGATCAACTCCGGCATTTCCTCAATTCGCTGAAGGACTTCGAGGAGCATCGCAGGAAGACCGCGCCGGAACACGAGTTATTTGGCCGAAGTGCCGATCCGGTGCCGGTTTCGATCACCAAGGTCCACACGTCTCCGTGGGGGACCAATGAGCCAATCACGGTCCCGGAGACTTGCAAGATCGAGATGTACTGGCAGCTTATGCCGGGCGAGACTCAGGAAGCCGTGGAACGGGAGTTCTTCGATTGGTTCAATGGCATGGTCGACGCTTCACCAGATTTGTTCACGACCAAACCTGAGGTGACATTCCCGATCCGGTGGCTGCCGGGAGGGATGAGCCCGAATCCTGGGCCCTTGGTTTCGGGGCTGCGGACATGCGCCGCCAAGGTACTCGGAAGCCAACCGGCTATCGCGGGACTGGACGGCCCCTGTGACATGTACATTTTCCACCAGCTTGGGATCCCGGCGGTACTTTGGGGTCCGAGTGGCGGAAATACGCACGGGGCCGACGAGTACCTGGACATCGATACCGCTGTGGCAGCCGCTAAGGCGTTGTTGCTGTTTGTCTGCGATTGGTGCGGCGCTGTTTCCTAGAAGTCGCTCAAACGGAATTGACTGCGTCGGCCAGAGCATCGTCCCGTCAATGCGTTTTCCGGCGATTCGAAACCTCTGCAACAGAACAGAGCATAGCGCGCTCGGATGCCAGGAAATCCGCCTTTGAAGGATCAATCCTGGATAGCTCGGTATATACTCAGCGAAGGCCGGCTACAATTTGCTAAATCCGGCCAATCTCCGTGATCGATCCGGGAGGGTTCACACGTCCATGCAACCAAACGGAATGTCGCGCAGAACGTATCTGAACATGTTGGGGGCAAGTGCAGCAGCCGCACGCCTGAACGCCGCCGACTACACAAACCAGGAAGATCGTGACCGCCGCATGAAGTGGTGGCACGAAGCCAAGTTCGGCATGTTCGTTCACTGGGGCCTTTACAGTGTTCTTGGCCGTCACGAGTGGGTGATGGAGAACGAAGGCATCCCGGTGGCCGAATACGAGCAACTGGCAAAGAAATTCAACCCCACTCCGAACGCCGCCCGCGCTTGGGCCAAGCTGGCCAAGGCCGCTGGCATGAAATACATGGTGATGACCTCGAAGCATCACGAGGGATTCTGCCTTTTCGACTCGAAGCTCACGCCCTATTGCGCTCCCAAGCAGGCCGCCGGCCGTGACCTGGTGAAGGAGTATTTTGCAGCGGCACGCGGTGAAGGTCTGCGCGCGGGACTGTACTACTCGCTCATGGATTGGCACCATCCCGACGGCGCCCGTTGCGCCAAGGATGAAGCCGCCCGCCGACGCTTTGTCGACTACATACATGGCCACGTGCGCGAAATATGTTCTAACTACGGGAAGCTCGACGTCCTGTGGTACGACGTCAACTGGCCCCTCAACGCCGAGGGCTGGGAATCCGAGCGCATGAACAAGATGGTCTTAGAGCTTCAACCCGATACCATCGTCAACAATCGCAATGGGTTGCCCGGGGATTTCTCCACGCCCGAACAGCGCATTGTCGCCGAAAAAGGCCGTGCCTGGGAAGCCTGCATGACCATGAACGATAGTTGGGGGTACCACGCGGGCGACGACGATTGGAAAACGC
>JBDKSR010000240.1:0-1798 GCA_039680545.1 Bryobacteraceae bacterium
ACGGCGTCAAGGACGACAGCGCGTTCAACGCTGTCCGCGACGAGCACATCGTCGGGGGTGCCCGTGACGCAGGCAAGAACACGGTCTACACATTCTTCGAGCAAGTTCCAGAGCTCGATGTGAACGAGCACCGCCGGCAGATCGACATCTGGAAGAATGCATGGCGCTCTCGTGGTTGGAAGCCTGTCGTTCTCAACCTAGACGACGCACGCCGGCACAAGGACTTCGAGAAATACAACGCGGCATTCGAAAAGTTCCCGACTGTCAACCCAAAGAAATACGAGCTCAATTGCTTCCTGCGCTGGTTGGCACTCGACGCTGTTGGCGGTGGTTTCATGACGGACTACGACATGCTAACAAAATCCTTTATCCCTCGCGATCTTGAGGAGTTCCAGAAGGATTCCAGAGTCTCGATCTTGCAGTCTTCCGCAGACGGAAGCGTCGTTGTCCCGGCAGCTGTGTATGCCCGCGGTCCGGCCCTGGCCAGTATGATCGCGGCCCTTGCCTCCTACAAACCATCTGAGAAGGACTTTGAAGGAACCCGCCCCCATGTGTCAGATCAAAATACTCTCTGCCGCCTTGTCGGCTCTGACTGGATGTCCGCTCAAAATATAGCAAAGGAGTTTGGAGAGTCCTGCTGGGAGACGGCTCCTATGGTTCACTTCACTACATCCGCATCCTCGCGAATCCGCCCAGGTATCTCCAAATCCGGCATCATGGCCGAGTTTGTGAAGTCGTAAAAAGTTCGGAATTCTTCAGAAAACGTGCCTCTCCACCTCGGAGAGGCATTTTTCATGCCAATTTGACAAGTGGGTGTCGAATCTGATATTATCCCAACATCGACGGGTAAACGTCTCCGGGGAAACTCGGTGGCCGCCGTTGAGAAACCCTCCTCGGGTTTTTCGACACACCTGGTCGGGCGCCATAGAGGAAAACGGGTAAAACCGCACGGCACTACCCACCGCGCAAATGACAGTTCTACCCGCCGCAGCACGACGCTGCGACGACTCAACCCAGACGGAACCAACCGTCACAGATTAGGAGTCTTCTTTATGGCCGAAACTTGCACAGTCAATGCTGACTCGGTGGCTGCTCTGTTCACCACCCAGCAAAACCTTCTCTACGGAATGATCAACAAGGCCCTCCCTGTTGCCGTTCCTTTCATCAACGTGCTCGAAAAGGGCACCTTCCCGAATGCCACTGCCGCCACGCTCACCGCCACCATCCAAGGTCGCGCTGCGCCTGCTGACGACATGGTCTTCCCGACCTTCACGGATGCGGTCACCAAGTGTGACAGCTGCGGCGACGAAATCGCCAACGGTGCGAACCAATACATCTACCAGTCCCGGATCAAGGTGATCAAATCTGAGAAGATTTGCTTCAACTCGGGCTTCCACGCTGTCAAACTCTCCCTGATCTCCCAGTTCCAAGCTCTCACCCAGCTCGTGACCGAGGTCATCAACGCCGACGTCCGCGCTGAGATGTATCGCCGTTCGGGCGTCAAGGCGGTTGTTCAGGCCGGCGTTAGCCCCACGGCTATGATCGCTGGTGGTTACAACCAGGTCGACACCCCGATGCCTGCCATCCAGTCGAGCGCCCGCTTGACCTTCGGACTCTTGGAGAAATTCGCGGCCTACATGCGCGAAACGCTCCTCGTCCAGACCTTCGGTGCTGGCAACGGCGCGAACCTCCGCTTCATCGCTGGTTGGGAAACCCTCTCCAACCTCCGCAATGACCTCGGCGGCGCGGCTGGAACCTCGGCCGTCATCACCCCCCACAGCGCTCTCGCTGCTGGCAA
>JBDKSR010000241.1:0-3156 GCA_039680545.1 Bryobacteraceae bacterium
CCGGGGCCGCGCGTCAGCGAGACGCTGCGATTGATTTGTGTCGATCATCGTCTCCTCCAGCACACTCTGGACAAACGGCCTGCCCTTCGACCATCACCGCGTCCCGTATGGTCACGTAGCACCCGCACTTGGGGCAGATGATCGTCGGGAGCACCGGGTGATCCTTGATGGGCGTGGTCGCAGCCAGCATCGGCATCGCTACCTCACCATCAGGAACGCGATTGCGATGCCCTCGGCGAGCGACACCGCTACGAGCACCCAGCAATAGTGCTCAAGCTCCGCAATCTTCTTACGGTCAAGGTCGTGCCTTGCCCATTCACGAACTTCGTCGTTAATCTCGGTTGCCATTGCTCTCTCCTCCTACGCCGCGCTCGCGGCCTCTATGAATACGCTCTCGCGCGCCTCTCTGCCTAAACTGTGGGCAGAGTGGATCACGGAGCGCAGGGTGGATAGTTCCGCGCTGTTTGCGCGGGCGATGACCTGGTTAAGCCACGCCAGATCACACTTGGGTATGCAGGAAAACCTCTGACTCACCAGCCAGTCGAGCGACTTCGCCACCACGCGGCGATCTACGAGCGCATCGTGGTAGGCCTCACTCACGCTGTACGCGAGTTCCCTCGTGTATCTCCGGCCGGTGTGCGGTGAAGTGAAATATCCAATACTTGCAAACACATCGGTGTTCGCCATTTCCGATTTCGGCTGGATTCTCGATAGACTCGTGCCCATGACGGTTCACTCAGTAGTGGATTTGGAAGGGCGAAGCTGGGGCAGGTGGGAGATTACCAGCTCGTCGATGATCGAGCCGGGATTCCGCCCGAGGAGCCCCGCATAGGCCCAAACCCTCCGATAGGCTTCGGCAGAGATACGGACCCTGGGTGATCTAGCCGCCTCTTTTTCTGGTATGCTCTGCTGTGGTGCTTCGTGTGCCATTGGTGACAGTATGCGGCATTGTTCTTTCGTTGTCAATGCCCTTTTTGAGATTTTTTTGTTAAATCTTTCGGGAGGAGCTTATGCCAACGGGGAAGTACTTCAGGGTGGATCCGCACATTCACCGACAAGCGAAAATCGCTTCGGCGAAAGCCGGAATGGACATAGGGGATTGGGTGGGAGACGCAGTAAAGGAAAAACTATCTCGCCCTAATGTAAAAAATAGTCCTGTGCAAATCGATGATTCGGGTATACACTATCCGTGTGCATCCTCGGCGCAGGATTCGCCGTACTTCCAAATGCTCGACTTGATTCTTTCTTCGGATGATCCTGACGCCCCCGACGCAATCCGGCAGAATATCCGGACATTCTACAGGCTGTGTGGTGGAGATCCCGATGGCATCATTGACGCTAGTTCAGGTCCACCCGAAACCCCCAGTGGACCTATCGAAGGAAGCGAAGGCCCTCGAAAGCCTAAAGGAAAGCATCCAGGGCATGATCGAGCTTTACGAAAGAAGGCGGGCTGAACTGGAAAGAATTAGCGGTCGGAGTACAGCCCACCTACCAACCATTAAGAAATACAACTAAATAGCGGTAAGGAGGGAAAGCTGTGCTTGAACTTCTACCTGCGGTTATTGCTGCGCCTGTTATGTGGCTTATCGTCCACCCCACAGGGCGCATTATGCGGAGATTGGGGCTGAACGAGTACTTTGCATGGTTCATGCCGATACCGTTCGTGAACATCGCGGTCCTGTACTACATGGCTTACGCGAAGTCGCGCACGGTGCGGAAAGAGCAGATCGAGGAGTGCCTTAGCGCAGCACCCAGACAGTAGCCGCCGTCGATACGACGGAGGTGAGCGCCATGATGCCGGTGAGATATAGCATGGTGCGCGTGCCGAGCCCCTTCCGCGTCTCAGCCTTGGCGATCTCCCGGCCCTCTTGGGTGTCGATCCAGGTCTGATGTCGCGCAACGGAACCGTTGAGCTTATCCAGCCGTGAGGTGATGCCGTCGAGCTTGGCGTCTAGCGCCTTCACGGAGACATCGTGAGCGGCGACGAACGAGGAGAGTTCAGTATGTATGTCAGTGAGTGTGAGCTTGGGCATGTGCTTTCTCCTTGGGTTTCACAAAAGCTACAAACGGCTTTCCCTCAATGAGTTCAGCATGGTCGTAGTGTCGGCACGCGCCCGAGACGTTGCCGATGAAACTGGCCTCCAGCGTGACGCGCTTCCCGCAACGGGGGCAGACGGCGGTGGGCTTGGCGGGCACGAGGTCATAGTCACCCACGCGAGGCCTCGTAGAGAGCCTTGACCCTCTCGGCCATCGTCAACAATTGCCCCTTTATGGTTTGCAGGGGCAAGCCGCGCCGGATGCACTCGTCGCAGTAGTTCATGCCGTCCAGACACTCATCGAACAGTTCAACGAGCGGATTACCTACGAACTGGTCGCCGCCATACTTCAGCCGGCCAATCTCATGTTTCAGGCGCTTCGCCTCGGCAACCGGCAACTCAATCAAGTCAGGCATTCACCCTCCGCAGGATTTCGCTGGCAATCCGGCCGCTCGCAGCGGCGATTGTCTCGCCGTCGCGCCGGCCGATGCGGCGGGCGTAGTGCTCAGCCGCGTGGCTGGCCTCGTGCGCGATGTTCTCAGGAGTCAGGGATCGCTCTGTGAACAGGATGTCCCCTAGAAGCCATCCCCTGTCCGAATGGCATAGCGTGATGGAGTTATATTCCATCGGGAATGGCGGTCCAATGCTGCGCTCGTAGGCCCTCATCTCGCGCTCGTTCGGGAACACGCGCACGTCGAAGCGGTAGCGGGACCGGGCGCGCGGTCGGACGGGGAAGATGGTCACGCGGCCTCCCACTCTCGGGCCATGATGTCAGGGGCCAACTCACGCGAGAAGCCGTCAATGCGTCGGCCTTCGACGGATACTTCGGTCGTGCGGGTGCGGACGTTCCCTTTCTGCTTGGACACGCGCCGCGCTCGAATCTCGATGCGAAGGTGCTCGGGCAAGATCACGTTCCAGCCGTTTCGCTCTGCGTAGCCCAGGCGCGAGTCGTAGGCGCTTCCACAGACGAACGGGTGCTGAACGCGCCACTCCAACCGTTTCTCCTCGGCTTTGATCGAGACCCGGTGCTGCTTGGCGGGATCGCTGCATAGGTGACTGTGCGCCGTCAGCACGATGTCCGCGTCCACGAACGCGAGCGGGCGCATACCCGCCGTCACCT
>JBDKSR010000242.1:0-3739 GCA_039680545.1 Bryobacteraceae bacterium
TCTTCGCAATGGAATGGGAGGGCCTGACACCCGATCTCATCTGTATTGGGAAGGGCATCGGCGGCGGATTCCCCGTGGCCGCTGTGGGCGCCCGGGCGGACGTGATCAGCGTGATGGGGCACGGAGAACTGGGCAGCACGATGGGCGGCAACCCGGTTGCCTGTGCCGCCGTCAGCGCGGTGGTTGACATCATGAAGCGCGAGAAACTCGAGGACAATGCGCTGAAGATCGGCAACATCATGAAAGCCCGCCTCGAACAGATGAAGGAGAAGCACGCCTGCATCGGCGACGTTCGTGGTAGAGGCCTCGTGATGGGCGTGGAACTGGTCAAGGATAGGCAGACCAAAGAACCGGCGCCCGACCTGACCGGAAAGCTGATCGACGTAGCCGCCGAACTTGGACTGTTGATTGGTTCGGTGGGTGTTTTCGGCAGCGTGATTCGTGTTGCGCCGCCGCTGGTGATTACCGAAGCCGAAGCGCACGAAAGTCTGGACATCTTCGATGAGGCGTTGTCGCGGTTATGAAAAAGGTCTCGCTTGCTGAAATTCAATCGGCGCTGGAAGCGGCTCGGCCCGAAACTGAGCAGTTTCTATGCGATTTGATCCGGTATCCTTCCCTCTCAGGACGAGAGATCGAGGCCGTCGAATATACCCGGAAGCGGTTTGCTGACTTCACCGAGGTGGAGCCGGTGCCGCTATCGAACGCGCTGCGGGATGATCCGGATTTTTCTGACCCCATTCCGAACATCCAGTACGATGGCCGATCGAATCTTCGCGTCCGGTTGCCGGGTTCGGGAGGCGGACGCAAGCTTCTTCTGAATACGCACATTGACGTCGTGCCGCCTCCGCAAGGGCGGGATGATATGTTCACCCCGACTGCGGAATCGGGTCTTGTGCGAGGTCGCGGCGCTTGCGACGCCAAGGGCCAGGTGGCTGCCATTTTTGCGGCGCTCTCGGCTCTGAAGCGCATGGGTGCGCCATTGCGCGGGGACGTCGTTGCCCATCTGGTGGTCGAAGAGGAAGTCGGAGGCAATGGGACGCTGGCGATGGTCCGCCGCGGCGAGAAGGCCGACGCCTGCATCGTCATGGAGCCGACCAACCTGCGCATCTTGTCTTCGGTACGTGGCGCCGTATGGTTCCGCGTCGCGTGCACGGGCCGTCCGGGACACAGTGGCCGGGCACTGGAGACGGTGAGCGCGCTCAAGATGGCCGTCCGTGTCATCGAGATCCTCGAACAGTATCACGCCAATCTTCTGGCCGCCTCGCGAGGAATCCCTCTATTCGATTCGTTCCAGAACCCGATGCCGATCACGTTCGGCAAGCTCATGGCCGGTGACTGGCCGGCTGCCGCGCCTGCAAAGGCTGTTCTGGAGGGCGTCCTGGGCCTGCTTCCCAACAAGACACGGACCCAGGTTATGGAGGAAATGCGGCAGGCGATCATGGAAAACGGCGACAAGTGGCTGCGCGAGCACTTTGAGCTGAACTTCATGTACCGCCACGATGCAAACGTACTGGCGACCGATCATCCTTTGGTGACGGGCCTTCAGTCCTGCTGCCGCGAGACGGGCTTGGCAGGAGAGGTCTCGGCCATGACTGCTTCCTGCGACTCCTGGTTCTACAACAACCAGTTGGGGATTCCGACGGTGGTATTCGGCCCCGGTAGTCTGGGTTACGCCCACACGGACCACGAGCAGATACAGATGGATGAGGTCCTGCAGGCCGCTTCGGTCTTGGCCCGATTCGCCCAGCAGTGGTGTGGAGACGAAAACTGATGCAAGCCTTAGTGAAAACGCAGAAAGGCGTCGGATTCCTCGAACTGTGCGAGGTCCCGGAACCCGTTCCCGGTCCTGGGGAAGTGCTCATCAAAGTAAAGACGTGCGGGATCTGCGGCACCGACGTGCATGTGTTTTACGACAAGTTCCCATACTGGCCGCCGGTCATCCTGGGGCACGAGTTTGCCGGGGAGGTTGTCGCAGCGGGACCTGGCGCCGGAATGTTCGAGATCGGTTCCCGTGTCGTGGGCGAGCCTCACACGCAGGCCTGTGGTCACTGCTATCTGTGCCGCACGGGCAACATACAGATCTGTCCTACGAAGCGTTCCCCAGGTTGGGGCATCGACGGGGCTTTCGCCGAGTATCTGAAAATGCCGGAGAAGTTGCTCCATCGCATCCCGGATTCGATGAGTTACGATACGGCGGCGGTTGTCGAGCCGGCGGCGAACGCCGTAACCGACGTGATCGAACGGGCCCATGCGATGGCGGGCGAGTTCGTAGTGGTGCTTGGCCCCGGTCCCATCGGTCTGCTGGCGGGCTTGGCCGCCAAAGCGGCTGGCGCGCGGCATGTGGTTATGGCAGGCACGACGTCTGACGAAGCCGTGCGCCTGGCGAAAGCTCGCTCGCTCGGTTTCGAGACGGTGGTCAACGTCCAGAAAGAAAACCTGGTCGAAATCGTGAGCGATCTCACGGGCGGCATTGGCGCGGATCTGGTTGTTGAGTGTAGCGGCGCTGCACCGTCCATCGCGTCGACCGTCGATCTTGTCCGGAAGAAAGGGCGGATCTGCGTCATCGGCCTGACCGGCAAGGACAACATTTCGTTCCCGTGGGACAAAGCAGCGTTTCGCGTCTGCGATATTATCTTCAACCTTTCGACCAGCTACACAAGCTGGGACCGTACAATTCACCTGATTGCCAGCGGACGCATGCCGGCGGGCGAGGTCATCTCTCACCGGATGCCGCTTACCGACTGGCAACTCGCTTTCAAAGAGATTGAGGCGCAGCGCGCCCTGAAAGTTCTACTGCTCCCCAAGTGAGGAAAGATATGCACGATGAACGCGTGGGATTCGGACTACTCGGCGCGGGGCTGATCGCGCCTTTTCATGCTCGCGCTCTGAAGTCCTCCAGTAAGTCGCGGCTGGTAGCCATCGCCGATACGAACAAGGAACGCCTGGATAAGCTGTCCTCCGAGTTTCAGTGCACCGGCTACTCGAGTTTGGACGAGATGCTGAAGGATCCGGGGATCGAGGTCGTCAACGTTTTGACGCCGAATCATCTCCACTTTGATGCCGTGTGCAAGATTGCCAGCGCCGGAAAGCATGTTCTCGTCGAGAAACCTCCTGCGATGTCCCTTCGCGAAGTGGACGACATGGCAGCGGCCTGCCGCGCGGCGGGCGTGCAGATCGGCGTCGTCGTGCAGTGCAGGGCGCGCAAGGCTGTTCAGGCTATCCGGACGGCGATTGCCGAGGGGCGATTCGGAAAAATCTTACACGCCGATGCGTACATGAAATGGTTCCGTCCCGTGGACTACTACGGCATGGACGCCTGGCGGTCCTCCCAGCAGTCCGGTGCTGGCGTGACCATCCAGCAGGCCTTTCATTACATCGATCTGTTGCAGTACCTGGCCGGACCGGTGCGAAAAGTTCAAGCGCACATGAGCAACCTTGCCCATCCCAGCGTAAAGCTGGAGGACAATATGCTCGCGTTCGTAGATTACGAATGCGGCGCCTTAGGGGTTGTGCAGGCTTCGACCGCCCTGTGGCCGGGAACGGACATCCGCATCGAGATTAATGGCCAGAACGGGACGGCCATTATGGTCGGTGAGCGCATCGACACCTGGAAATTCCGGGACGAGCGTGCAGAGGATGAAGAAATACGGAAATTGGGCCGGGCCTCGGTTGCAACGGGAGCCACGGGAGCCGCTGACCTCGGATTTGAGGACCACCGGGTGGTCATCGACGACATGGC
>JBDKSR010000243.1:0-14059 GCA_039680545.1 Bryobacteraceae bacterium
TACCGCCGCGCTCCCGCCGCGAAGATGATTCATCACGCGTACCTGGGCGGGTTGCTCGAACACGTCCTGTCGCTTTGCGACCTCTGCCGGTTCATGGCAAGCCACTATAGCGACATCGACCTCAACCTCCTCCTGACCGGCGCGGTCCTGCACGACATTGGTAAGATCTACGAACTGAGCTACGAGCGAAGCTTCGGCTACACAACCGAAGGGCAGTTGTTGGGGCATATCTCGATCGGCTTTCGGTTGATCGAACAAAAGCTACGTGAGATGCCCAACTTCCCGCTCCGCCTGCGGGCGCTTGTGGAACACATGGTGCTGAGCCATCACGGGCAGCTTGAATTCGGCTCCCCGAAGGTGCCGCTGTTCCCCGAAGCGATGCTTCTGCACTATCTGGACGATCTCGATTCCAAGATGGAGTGCATGCGTGTCCTGGTGGAGCAGGACCGCAAGATCGAAGGGGAATGGACGAGCTATAGCCACCCCCTTGACCGAACTGTTCTGAAGAAGCTCCGCTACCTCGAAGGCGAACCGGAACCCGACGAGCCGGCAGCGCCGCTGCCCCCACCCGCGGAACCGAAAGATGCGCCGGCGAAAGCCAAACCCGCGCCACGCCCGAGCCGCGTGGATCGGGGGCCATCGTTGTTTGGTGAGAAGTTGATCGACGCCTTGGACAAGGAGGAATAAGTGCGAAAACCCGCTCCGTCCCGCGAAATCCCTCCGCCGCTGGAACTGGAGTGCCTGAAGGCGCTCTGGAAACTCGGAGAGGGAAACGTCAAGGATGTTCAGGGCGAGCTCAAAACCAGCGGCCGCGAACTTGCCTACACCACGGTGATGACGCTCCTCGACCGGCTCACGCGAAAAGGAGCAGCGGCGCGGCAGAAGACAGGACGGGCGTTCGCCTACACTCCGGTGCTCACGCGGGGGACGCTTCTCGGATTGGCGGTGCGCGGCCTCGTCGACACCCTGTTCAACGGTTCCGAAGAAGAGTTGGCGGCGTATTTGCAGAACGGCGCAGTTAGAGAAATTGCCGTCAGGGAGCAGGAACCGGAACAAGCAGTGGAAGTCGCAGCCGGCGAACTCGACGCCGCTCTCCTGTAGTTACCAATCGATGCGGCGCGACCGCATCTCCTCCTCCAGTTGTGCCACCGACTGAAACTGAACCGCATCAATTCCCTGCTCGCGCGCGCCTTCGACGTTGGCGGCGATGTCGTCGGTGAAGAAGATGCCGGAGGCGGCGCATCCGGAGCGGCGGATTGCTTCCTGGTAAATCTCGGGCGCAGGCTTCATGGCGCCCACCTCGTAGGAAAGCACCGAGCCATCGAAGTGCTTCATGATCGGGTAGGTCGCCTGAATCATCTCGAAGTGGATGATGTTCGTATTCGAAAGCAGCAGCAAACGGTAGCGCTTGTGCAGTGAAGCGATGAGGCTCTCCGGGATCAGAGTTTCCGGGAAGAAGATCGTGCTCCACAACTCGCAGAACCGTTCATAACTCACCCGAAGACCAAGCGCTTCGGAGACTGCCTGAAAGAAATCCCTCGGGGCAACTCGGCCTTCCTCAAAGGGACCGACCAAACCCGTTTCACGCAGCTTCGCCCGGATGGTTTCGGGCGGCAGGTTGCACTCACCGGAGATCGCTCGATACCCACGTTGGAAGTCGAACTGTATGAGGACTTGCCCCAGATCGAAGAAAATAGTCCGTATCACACTTCAAGTGTAACGAATGAGCCGATTCGGACTGGCGAGAGCCACAATAATCCCCCAGAGTTTTCTCCGGCGGCCTCGCTGAAACGGCCGCCTCATTGTACGCTGAGGGTTTGGAGGATTTATGCCCGCGCTCACACGGCACCGGACTTCGACCGTTATTCTTCTGGCCGCCACTTTGGCCCTGATTCCCGCATGCAAGAAGGCCCCGGCAGAGCTCACGTCGGGTATCGACGTAGCCGGAATGGACAAGTCCGCCACTCCCGGCGACGACTTCAACGCTTACACCAACGGCGGATGGCTCAAGGCAACGCCGATTCCCGCCGACAAGCCCGCCTACGGAGCCGGTACCATCCTGGTCGATAAGACCCGGGAACAGTTGCGAACCGTGATCCAGCAGGACACGGGCAAGATCGGGACCTTCTACTCCGCCATCATGGATGAGGCGGCCATCGAGAAGAAGGGAATCACCCCACTAAAGCCCCAACTTGACGCTGTCACAGCCATTGCCGACCGCCACGATCTCGCTCGCGTGCTGGGTGGCCGCCTCCGTGCGGACGTGGATCCGCTAAACAACACGAACTTCGAGACCGGCAATCTCTTCGGTGTGTGGGTTGCGCAGGGCCTGTCGGACCCGTCTCACAACTATCCTTACCTGCTCCAAGGCGGTCTGGGGATGCCTGACCGCGATTACTACCTCTCTCCTACCCCGAACATGGCGGAATTGCGCACGCAGTATCAGGCGCACATCGCGGCGATGCTCAAGCTGGCTGGCTTCGACTCCGCGGATACTCGCGCCGGACGCGTCTTCGCGCTCGAAACGAAAATCGCGCGCGTACACGCAACGCGCGTGGACTCCCAGGACGTGCACGGCGCCGTTTCCTGGAAGAGTAGCGAGCTTGCCGCCAAGGCGCCGGGCCTGGACTGGGCGACTTTGCTCAAAGCTGCCGGATTCGCTGACGCGCCAACCCTGATCATTTGGCACCCTCAAGCGATTCCTGGCCTTTCTAAACTCGCCGCCAGCGAGCCACTGGAGGCATGGAAAGATTGGCTTGCGTTCCACTCCATCGAGGACTCGGCGAGCTTCCTGCCCAAGGCGGTCGTCGACGAGCGCTTCAACTTTCGAGGGAAAGCCCTCAGTGGAATTCCGCAACTGCGCCCTCGCTGGCAGCGCGCGATGGACTTCACCAGCTTCGCGCTGGGTGAGGCCGTCGGCAAGCAGTACGTCGAACGCTACTTTCCCGCAGCTACCAAAGCCAAGGTTCAGGCTATGGTGAACGACCTGATCGCGGCTTTCGGCAAACGCATCGACACACTTACATGGATGTCGCCGCAGACCAAGGCCAAGGCGAGAGAGAAACTGGCCACGCTGAAGGTCGGCGTCGGCTATCCTGACCGCTGGCAGGACTACTCCGGGCTCGAAGTGATCAAGGGCGACGCGCTTGGCAATCAGCAGCGCGCTGATCTATTCGAATATCGGCGCCAACTCGCCAAGCTTTCCCGTCCGGTAGACCGCTCCGAATGGTGGATGACTCCGCAGACCGTGAACGCGGTGAACCTTCCCCTGCAGAACGCGCTGAACTTTCCTGCCGCCATCCTCCAGCCGCCGTTTTTCGACGCGAATGCGGACGCCGCACACAACTATGCGTCCATCGGCGCGACCATCGGCCATGAGATCAGCCACAGCTTCGACGACCAGGGGAGCCAGTTCGACGCCGAGGGACGGCTCGCCAACTGGTGGACCAAGGAAGATTTTGACCATTTTAGGATCGCCGGCGAGGCGCTCGTGGCGCAGTTCGACGCATACCGGCCCTTCCCTGACCTGGCGGTGAACGGCCGGCAGACCCTCAGCGAAAATATCGCGGACGTGGCCGGTCTCATGGCCGCCCACGATGCCTACCGGCTCTCGCTGCACGGAAAACCGGATGTGGTGAAAGACGGTTTCACCGGCGACCAGCGCTTCTTCATCAGTTACGGGCAATCCTGGCGGGAAAAGATCCGCGACCAACAGCTACGCATGCGAATCGCCACCGACAGCCATTCGCCAGACCAGTACCGCGCCGTTTCCGTGCGTAACCTGGATGCGTGGCACGACGCCTTCTCCGTGCGCGAATCTCAAAAACTCTACCTCGCCCCCTCCGCCCGCGTGCGGGTGTGGTGAGAGGCAGGAGGGTCTCTAAGGGCAATCGCGCACCGGATCCGCCGCGCTTGATGATGAGGCAGAGCCGTTAGCGTACAAGCATTCCGTTACTTGAACTGCAACGTGGCGGCCTGGTCCACTTTCCAGGACTCGGCGAGCGTTCCTTCAAGGAGCCGCAGGACCTGATCCTCAGCCCGGTACGCAGCGAGGTTGAAGCGCAGCTTTGTCCCGGTGGCGGCCTTTGCTCCAATCGCATCGAGCGGGATCGCCCACTCGCTGCGCCATCCGCCCGGCGAGGCTCCATACGGCTTGGCTACGAACCGCACCGCTGCGCGAGCCTTCGCAGCGGCATCGGCCGAGGCGCCGGCAACCGTAACGCTCTGCAGCGTTCCGTCAGCGAAGCCGCGAAACACGTAAGTCGTCCCGCCGCTTGCTATCGAGACTTCAACGCCGTCGTCCTTGCCCCACACCGAACCCTGGCGAAGGCTGGATGCCTCGAACATGGCTACGTTCGCGGCAACATACAGATACCGGGCGTCCCAGCGGAGGTTCGCAAATGCCGGGGGACCACTCGACGTCCAGCGTGACGATTCGCGCTCCAACGGCAGCATGGCCCCCGGCCATTCCTCCCAGCCGATCTCGCCATCGAGCTTGGGCGGTTGGGCCAGCCGTCTTACTTCAAATGGAGTGGTGCGCCGCTCCGGGGCCTTCATGGGCGGCATGGCGTCATCGATCGTGAACGCCTGCGGCTGTCCGTCCTTACCCGCGCCATTGCGGTAGATGACATTGTGCGCCCACTTCGTAATCGCCACCGGCCGCATGATGTTGATCTTGCCCGGCGCGAACAACGTGTTTCCCGTAAACGAACAATTCGCCGACAGCTTGAACGACAGCATCATGTCGCCATTGGCGATGAATACGTTGTCACGAATAATCAGGTTGCGCGCGACGTGGTTGTGCGTGGGGCGCTCAACTCCAATCGACACGTTTCGCTCGACGATGGAGTCGTGCGAGCCTTCGTCCAGGTAATACGAAGACACACCGTAACCTTCGCCCGTCTTCACGACGTCGCGCACGACGTTGCCACGCAGGATCGTATTGTGGGTGCGGCCCCCGCAGTAGATCGCCGCTCCGTCCTGCAGTTCACGCATCACACGGTAGATAAGGTTCTCCTCAATTAGATGGCCGCGGCCACCTACAATAATCCCGCTATACGGAGTGTCGTGGACCTCGTTGCGATAGACATGAAGACCCTTCTCAACGCCTGGGCGCACTTCGTTTGAGGCCCACAGCGCCACCGCGCTCGGATGGTAGCGCCCGACGTGATGGACGTGATTGCGAGTCACCATCGAGTCCGTCCCGGTGGACCAGATTCCGCACGCGCCGGTATCGTGAATGTGGTTGTCCCGGATCTGGGAGTTGGCGAGTTCGATCGCCTGTATGGCTTGCCCGCCGACGGCCGCGACGTCCAGTTTTTCGAGCACACACTCCCGGCACCACTCCAGCCGGAGGGCACCGTCGTAGAATCCCGCGGCAAACCCGCCGGCTTTCAGCGGAGTGTTTGTCGCCTGCAGCGAAAGGCCACGCACGGTGATCTTTTCGACTGGCACACCGCTCTTGCCGGTGATCGCGATGATCCGTTCCAGAACTGGAGCAACCACCTTAGCCCTGGTCATGTCCTCGCCCGGCAGCGGCCAATAAACCACTCGCCCCGCGGTGCGATCCAGATACCACTGACCCGGCTTGGTCATGCCTTCGCGCGTGTTGAAAACGACGTACTTCTTCACCCCAAACGCGCCAGCCGGAGACTTCGACTTGGTCGAGAAGGTGAGGATGTGTTTTTCGGTGTCGTTTGCCGACAAGCCCACCAACGATTCATCCCACATGTGATACACGCGCACTTCGGCATTCCGCACATCAAGCGCCGGCGGGATATCCTTCGGGTCGTACTCCATCGTGGTGAGTTCGTGCTCTGTCGGCTTGCGCGCCCATCCGCCACCGAACGTCGAGAGCCACGGAACATCGAACGTGCTGCGGTGCAGAAACGTCCCCGATTCAGGCATGCGAGCGCGTTCGGACAAGCGTCCGTTGACGACCAGCGCACGAAAGTCCCATTTCCCTTCCTTGACGCCAGGCAAATCGGCTGCCCAGAACTTGCCGCCGTCGCGATGCCAGCCTGTCACCAACCGTCCACCGTAAAGCGTGGCCTCGCCAGCCTTGCTCGCCTCGATGGTCAGTCCGGAATCGCGCGCATCCAACTCGACGGTCCGAGCAAGGAAATAGTCGCCCGGCATCACTACGATGCGGTGCGGCCCGGTAACGGCTTTGCGCGCGGCATCGCGTGCCGCTTCGATCGTCGCAAGGGGCTGAGCGGCGCTGCCTCGATGGCTGTCATCCCCGTTCGGGGCAACATAGAAGTCCGCTGCCTGCGCTATCGAACATAGGGACAGGAATAGAGTCGCTGCAAATCTTTTCATTCGCTAACAAGGATATGCGTGGTGTCGCACAGGGAGCAAGTTTGGCTGGCGCGGCGCAAGCCTGGAAGCCGCCAGAATTCCTCGTATCTCCTTATGTGTGAGTAGCTTGAGCGCTCCGCCACAAACCCGGAAGCAGGACCCACGCGACATCCTGGCAGCTCGGCATACCGGCGCGAAGAGCCCAGCGTGGTAGCATGAGAAGTTGTCAGGCTCCGGGCTCCGTGCAATGAGCCGCTGCAAACCCCGCCAGGTCCGGAAGGAAGCAACGGTAGTGGCCCAGCTCGTGTGCCGCGGATCACCCGGAGTCTGACAGCTTATCGTCGCCGCCTGACCGGAAAACAGACAATCAGTCATAATTGAGCCGTCTTCATGTACCAGGTCATTGCACGGAAATATCGTCCCCAAAGCTTCGCGGAACTGGTCGGCCAGGATCACGTCAAGACGACGCTGGAAAACGCGATCCGGCAGAACCGCATCGCGCACGGTTATATTCTGTCGGGTCAACGCGGCACCGGGAAGACGACCGTCGCCCGAATTCTTGCCCGCTGCCTGAATTGCGTCGATGGACCGACCTCAACCCCCTGCGGAACGTGCGCCAGTTGCGTGGAAATAGCCGCGGGCAACGCGCCCGACGTCATCGAGATCGACGCCGCTTCTAACCGGGGCATCAACGAGATGCGCGAGCTGCGGGAGAACGTTCGTTACCGCCCCGCCCGCGACCGGTACAAGGTTTTCATCATTGATGAAGCGCACCAGATCACGAGCGAGGCCTTCAACGCGCTGCTGAAGACGCTCGAAGAGCCGCCGGAATGGGTGGTTTTCGTGCTCTGCACGACCGAAGCGCACAAGATTCCAGCCACCATCGCGTCGCGCTGCCAGCACTTCAGCTTCCGCTCGATCGATTTCGACGACGTGATCGGGCGCATGGATTACATCTGCCGGGAAGAGAAGATCCAGGCGGATGCCGGGGTACTCGCGGTGCTGGCGCAGGCGGGTGACGGCAGCGTCAGAGACTCGCTTTCGGCGCTCGACCAGGCGATCGCCTGCTGCGGAACCGAACTCAAGGAGGCAGACGTTCGCGCGCTACTCGGAGCGTTCTCCCTCGACTCGCTCGGCGGCGTTACCGAGGCGCTGCGGCAATCCGACCCGGCTGCGATGCTGTCGGTGGTCGATGAACTGGAGCGGAACGGACACAACCTGCAGCAATTCTGCCGCGAACTTTCCCGGTATCTCCGAAACCTGGTGGTCGCGAAGATCGCAGGCGAATCGACTCGTCTCATCGCCGCTACTCCGGATGAGCGCAAGCGGCTCGCGGAAATCGCGGCTGCATTTTCGGAAGAGGATTTGACGCGCTACCTTCAGATCGCGCTCGACCTGTACGGCGAACTGCAGAGGTCGTTGCAGCCACGGCTGCACATGGAGATCGGGCTTTTGCGCATGGTACATGCCGGTAGGCTGATGCCGATCGAAGAGGCGCTCGCAATCGCCGGTGGAGCCGCGCCGGCGCCCGTACAGTCCGCGCCGCAAACACGCACGCCACGGCCGCAGAAGGCTGCCCCGGAGTCCCGCGCACAAGCGGCGCCTCGTCCCGCAGCTCCTCCGGCAGCTAATCCGTCCGCGGGCGGCGGCGACTGGCGGTCAAAATTGATCGTGGCATTTCGCGAGCTGGGGATGTCGTTCACCGCGGACGCCATCGAGCATTCCGAGGTAACAGAGGCGTCCGGCGAACTTCGCTTCCTCACGCCGAAGGAGTTCAAGCTGTCGATGAAGGACGCCGACATCCGGCGTGCGCTCGCGCACCTCGGCGCGCCTTCGATGCGATTCAAGGTGACGATTGGCGAGTCAGCGCCTGATGCTCCGGAATCCGCGGCGCCCGCCCCGCCCCCGGACGAGGACGAAGAGAAGAACCGCGCTCTGTCGCATCCGGAGGTGCAGCGCTTCCGTGATATATTCGGCGGCGAGGTCCGTACGGTCAGAAACCTAAAGGAGTAACCCGGAGCCCACGGCAACGCTGCAGACAGGGGCAAAGGGAGCACCCATGAAACTACCAGGCAACCTACAATCGATGATGAAGCAGGCACAACAGATGCAGGAGCGCCTGCAAGATGAGATTTCCCAGATCCGCGTCGAGGCTTCTGCCGGTGGCGGGATGGTGACCGTCCAGATGAGCGGCCAGAAGAACGTTCTGGGCGTCAAGATCGACCCCGAGGTCGCGGGCGACGTCGAGATGCTGCAGGACATGGTGATGGCCGCCTTCAACGAAGCCGCGAAGAAGGTCGACGACGAGATCCAGCAGAAGACGAGCGGGATGCTTGGCGGTCTCGGTTTGCCGCCGGGCTTGATGTAGAAAACGGAGCCGTCATGCCCGATTTCGCCGAGCCACTGGCCCGGCTCGTACTCGAATTCAAGCGACTTCCCGGAATCGGCCAGAAGTCCGCGCAGCGAATCGCTTTCCACATCCTGCGCGCTTCCCGCGAGGACGCTGGACGCCTGGCGCAGACCATCCTTGACGTCAAGGAGAAGCTTGGCCTGTGCCGCGTCTGCAACAACATCAGCGAAGGCGAGGTGTGCCCCTTCTGTCTCGATGCGAGCCGCGATTCATCCGTGATTTGCGTGGTTGAAGAACCGCACAACATCATGCCTATCGAGACGACGCGGCAGTTTGAGGGGGTCTACCACGTGCTACACGGCACGATTTCTCCGCTGCGAGGTATCGGACCGGACCAGTTACGGATCAAGAGCTTACTGGAGCGGATCGAATCCGGCAACGTGAAGGAAATCATCCTGGCTACCAACCCCACCGTGGAAGGTGAGGCGACGGCAGCTTATCTGGCGCGTCTATTAAAGCCGCTTGGCATCAAGATCACCCGTATCGCGATGGGTGTTCCGGTCGGAAGCGACCTCGAGTTCGCCGACGAGGTAACGATGACCAAGTCGCTCGAAAATCGCCGGGAGTTGTAACGCGAGCGAGCAGCCCGGGCGCTATTAGGCGAGGACCGCGAGCGGCGAGAATTCTTTCAGGCCCGTGCGCGTGACGCCGCCAATCGTCACATCAATCAGTTGGTTGGGTTCCCGCGGAGACGCCAATTCCACCTTCAGGTAGTTGCTGCTGAGCGCGATGCTTTTCCGTGCAAGCGTCACGGCGGAGAGGCTTGCCCCGAGCATACCCTTCCGAAACTCCAGATTTTTCGCCGCCGCAAGTTCCCGAAGGATACGGCTGCGATTCTTGCGCACGGTAATCGGGACCTGGTCCGGCATGGCGGCCGCCGGGGTTCCGGGACGCGCGGAGTACGAAAACACGTGCAGGTAAGTAATCGGAAGAGCCTCTATGAAGGCGCGGTTTTCTTCGAATTCCGCGTCCGTCTCGCCCGGAAAGCCCACCATGACGTCCGCTCCGATGGAGGCATCCGGCATCAGCGACCTCACCATCCGGATTCGGTCTTCGTAATGACGGGAACGGTACGGCCGGCACATGCGGCGCAGCACGCTATCCGAGCCTGATTGCAGGGGTGCGTGGACATGCTTCGCAATTCGTGGAGAAGACGCCATCAGTTCGAGCAGATTGCCGGTCAAGTCCATCGGCTCGATCGAGCTCAGACGGAGGCGTTCCACCGCTGTCTCATCGAGCAGGCGGCGCAGCAAATCCGCCACACGCATGCCGATGCCACGGTCCCGCCCCCAACGCCCTAAGTTGACTCCACTCAACACAACTTCCCGGTACCGCTCGCTCAGTTGGCGAACCTGCGCCACGATCGCATCCGGAGGCGCGCTTCGGTTGCGCCCCCGCACGGAAGGGATTACGCAGAACGAGCAGCGGTTGCCACAACCGTCCTGGATCTTCAGGTTTGGCCGCGTACGGTCCCCTGAGGCGTCCTCCACCGGCACGAGAGAGAATTCCTGCTCATCGAGGATGTCGCTGACGAAGATCTGCCCGCGGCCCGGAGCCGGTTGATCCCCATCCGATAGGATTTCCGGGATCCGCGCCTTGTGTGAATTGCCGATCACCCACGTGACTTCGGGCATGGCGGCCAGTTCCTCGGGCGCGCGCTGCGCGTAACAACCCGTAACGAGGATGCGCGCTGCCGGGTTTTCGCGGTGCACACGACGGACAGCCTGCCGGACGTCCTCGTCGGCCTTGGCGGTGACGGTACAGGTATTCAGGATGACCAGTTCCGCCCCGGCGCAGTCTCCAGCCGCCTCGAAGCCGATTCGCTCAAGAGCGGCCGAGATGGAGGCGCCATCGGCCTGTGTCGCGCGGCAACCGAAGTTCCGGATGAAAAACTTGCCCACTTTTCTTAATTTTACGAGATTGCCGCCCGCGGCGCCCTGCTCCTAAGTCCCCGGCCGGAAACCCACGCGACGCACGAGGATGTACTCGGCGAGGTTCTCCCCCGTGAGCATCCCCACCAATTGGTCGCCTGCCATGACCAGAGCGCAGGATTTCATCCGCGTGAACAATTGGAGAGCGTCCGCAAGATTCATGTCAGGCGACACTTGCAGGAAACTCCGTTCCATGACACCCGCGACGTAGGCATCCGGGCCTTCGCTGGCCAGCGCCTTCAGTAGTCCAGTGCGGCTAAGCAGTCCCATGACCTGGCCGCCGTGCATCACGGGAAAGTCCTGCTGGCTTGTCGCCAGCAGGAGGTTCGCGGCATCGCGAATCGTGTCACCGTGGGAGAGCGTCCGGAACTCGGTGACCATCGCCGCTCGCACCTTGGCTCCCTGCGTATAAATACGGCCAACCGCCAGTGCGCCTTCCTGCGCCGCGCCCAGGTAGACGAAGAACGCGACGAACACCAACAGAAAATTCATCGAAAGCAGGCCGTAAAGTCCCAATGCAATCGCGAGAACCCGGCCGGCTGCAGCGGCGATGCGCGTGGCCTCTTCCTCCGTCCGGCGCAGGGCAAGTATTGATCGGAGGATGCGTCCCCCATCCATCGGGAAGGCGGGCAACAGGTTGAAGACGGCCAGGATCATGTTGCCGCCGGCGATCTTCAACCACAAGCTAATCTGGGCCGGGTCCTTCAGAGTTGCCGGATTCGGCAGTTCCCCCCTCCACGCCATCGTCCCGAGAATTACGGCGGCAATCACAGCGTTCACCGCGGGTCCGGCGATGGAAATCCAAAGCTCCTCGCGAGGTTTGGGGTTCCGTTCCAGGCGTGCGACGCCCCCGATCGGGAACATCACAATTTCGATCGTCTTAATTCCGAAGCGGCGGGAGACTATCGAGTGCCCAAGTTCATGCAAAAGCACCGAACCAAACAGCGCCAGCACGTATACGACATACGACCAGCCTGTTTCTTTGGAGCCTACTCCGACCACTACCAGAAACAGCAGCAACAGGAGGAAAGTGAAATGGAAACGCACGGGCACGCCCGCGATGCGGACCACGCCCACAGTGCCGGCAATGCGTTCTTCGTTCGGCGATGCCTCGCCGGGATGGGTCCCAGTCTCCACGCGCCCTCTTCTTCACCTTATCAGAGGTACTGGAAAACAGGGCATCCACCCCGGCTTAGTTCGGCGCGCCCTGCATTTCGGCCGGAGCCGAAGGCACCAGGGGAGGTGGCGGCGCATCCTGCTGGAACCGTACCGAAACCAATTTGGAGACGCCAGGTTCCTGCATGGTTACGCCGTATAAAGCCTGCGCCACTTCCATCGTGCGCTTGGCGTGTGTAATAAGAATGAACTGCGTATGCTGCGACATCTCAACGATGAGCCGGGCGAGACGCTGGATGTTCGACTCATCGAGAGGCGCATCCACCTCGTCCATTACGCAGAACGGACTCGGCTGATAGCGGAAGATCGCCATCAGAAGAGCGACTGCGGTCAGCGCCTTTTCTCCGCCCGAGAGCAACAGCACGTTCTGGAGCTTCTTTCCCGGCGGTGAAGCAACGATGTCGATACCGGATTCTCCGATGTTCGTCTCGTCGGTCAGACGCATCTCGCCGATGCCGCCGCCGAACAGCGTCTTGAACATCTCGCGGAAGTACTCATTGACGGCCTCGAACGCCTCGGCGAACCGGCGCCGGGTCTCAGCGTCGATATCGTGTATGGCTTTCTCGGTATCGCGGATCGAATCGAGCAGATCCTGCCGCTGCGCGTTGAGAAAATCGTAGCGCTGCTTGGATTCCTCGTACTCTTCGAGCGCCTGCGGGTTCACCGGGCCAAGGGCCTCGATCCGTCCCTTCACCTGCTGGTATTTCTCCTCGATATCGGCCAGGGCGAGTTCGTCGAGTTCGATCTCTTCCGGCTGCACAAGCTCGCTAATGGGAACGTTCAGATCCTTGCGGCTCGTCTCGTCGAGGTGCCTCAGGTCTGACTGGCGCTTCACTAGTTCGAGTTCGATTTGCGCCCGGCGCTCCTGCGCCTGCTGCGACTCGAAACGCAGATTCTTGAGCCCTTCGTCGAGCCCCGCCAGCGTTGCCCGAGAGGCCGCTTCCCGCTCAGTCAACTGCATCACTTCTTCTTCAGCCGCCGCGATGTCGCCCGCGAAGGTTTCCGCCCGGCGGTCGAGTTCGATATTGTCGGCGAGCAATCTCGCCCGCTCGACGCCCAACCGCTCCATCTCGGCGCCAATCGCCTGCCGGCGCGCAATGATCTCATTGCGGCGGCCTTCCAACCGTCTTCTCGAATCCTGTTCCGCGCGGGCGCGTTCTTCCTGCCCCGCGAGTTCCGCACGGGACGCGGAATGCTCCTCGCCGACCCGCACGGCTTCCGCACGAAGCTGCTCGATTTCCGCGCGCGCAGCTTCAAGCGTCCGCTCCTGTTGCGCACGCCCCTCGTCCATCTCCGCGAGTTGCCTGCCCTGTTCGGCGCGCCTCGCTTCGGAGCGTTCCTTTTCCTTCGTCAGACGACCCAGTTCCACTCGGGCGACGGACAGCCGCGAGTTGGCGCGCGCGAGGTCCTCAGTGACCTTACGCATCTCGTGGTCAAGCGCCAGGGCCTCTTTCTCCTGGCCTTGCTGAGCGGCGCGCAAACGCTCCAGTTCCTGTTCGAAGGCCGTTACCTCACCTTCCAGGCGTTCGCGGGTCTTGGCCAACTCGTCGAGTTCCTTCTCTCGCGTCTGGAATTGGCTATTCAGTTCGCGCAACTCGCGTTTCAACGCGAGCGGGCCGCTTCCGGTCTTCTTGCCGCCGCAGATTGCAGCCCCGGAGTAGCAGACGCCGTCGGGCAGCAGGAAGTACAGTCCGGGGTACTGCGACGCCAGCCGCTGTGCCGCTGTCCGGTCCTCCGCCAGGAAACAACGGTTGAGCCGCGGGAGCAGGTCAGCGGGCGCGTGCGTGAGGCCGTTGGTGAGTTTGAGAACGTCGCTTAATCTCGCCACGATCCCGGTCTCGGGACCGATCGCCGGCTCCTCGCGCATCGTCACGCCGGGGCCGGTCTCGCCCTTCGGGTGAACGAGGAAGGTCGCCCTCCCTTCGAGATCACTCCGCAGGAGGTCAATGCCTTTCTCGGCCTGGCTCCAACTCTCCACCACGACGTATTCGAGCTCGTCGTGAAGGAACTCCTCAGCCGCCTTCTCGTACGTCGCATCGACGTCCACGAAGTCCGCAAGGACCCCGTACGGTTTCAGCCCCTCAGCTTGCCCCTGTTCAATCGTCGTGAACAGGCGCTTCACCGCTTCGGTCGTGTACGCGCGGTGCGATAGGATCTGCTGGAGCGAATCCCGGCGAGCCTGGATTCCGGAAAACTCCGAGCGAAGGCGGTCAAGCTCCTTACGCGCCTCGGCCACACGCGC
>JBDKSR010000244.1:0-3340 GCA_039680545.1 Bryobacteraceae bacterium
TTCTTGAATACGTACGGCTGCTTCCCGAGGCTGAGCTCCATGTAAAATTCCTCGAGAATCAGTGGGCTAATCTCGTATGCGGCCGCAGCCGTACACGAATCGCCGGTATGTCCCGGGAAAGTTTTCCGGAGCTTCCGGAATTCCCGGAAATACTCGCGGAAATTCCAGTCGCTATTCTCTCCACACTGATCGGCAAAACGATCTTCGCCATCTCCAGCGAAGAGTCGCGCTTCACGCTGAATGGAGCGTTGCTGATACTGAAGAGCGAAGGTATGTCAATGGTGTCGACAGACGGCCATCGGTTGGCCTACGTTGATACAAAGTCGCAGATTCCTGGGATAAAAGGCGCGTACCGTGCCCTGCTGCCGAAAAAGGCGATGAGCGAGATTCTAAAACTCGCTCAGGAAGCACCTGCCGACGCGGTTGTGCAGTTCGCCGGCGACGAGAATCATCTGTTCTTCCGTTTTGGCGATCGTCTGGTGATCAGCCGGAAGCTGACGGGCAATTTCCCCGATTTCGAGCGAGTTCTGCCGCGCGAACACGGGCAATCGGTGCAACTGGGCCGTGAGGAAACCAGAGCGGCTATTGAGCGCGTCTCGCAGTTCTCTGATGAACGGTCCCATGCGGTCCGCATCCAAGTGTGCCCGGGTGAGGTGAAAATTCATTCTTCACTCTCCGAGACCGGCGAAAGCGAGGAGAGCATCCCGACCGAATACGGCGGCCCGACGACGGAGATCGGGTTCAACGCGCAGTACATGCTGGACTTCTTACGCGCATCGTCGGAGGAGAACATCCAGTTGCATTTCAAGGATGCAAGCAGTGCCGGTGAGTTTAGGCCGGAGGGGAGTGAGGAGAACTACGAATACCGCTATGTCGTAATGCCGATGAGGATCTGAGCCCGGTTAACGGGATCGGTTTCATCGCGGCTTTTCGCGAGTACATCAGGGGATCTAAGGAGCACAGCGAGGTTCTATGGGTAGCAAAGAAGTTGATGTGAGTGGTGCGGACAGTTACGGTTCCGCAAGTATCAAGGTACTTGAGGGACTTGAAGCGGTGCGTCTCAGGCCGGCCATGTATATCGGGTCGACTGGAGAGACAGGTCTGCACCATCTGGTCTATGAAGTCGTGGACAACTCCGTAGATGAGTCCCTGGCTGGGTATTGCACTGAAATCAACGTCACGATTCACACGGACAATTCAGTTACCGTCGTGGACAACGGCCGCGGAATCCCCGTGGATATTCATGCGGAGGAAGGAATTTCGGCGGCGACGGTCGTGATGACTAAGTTGCACGCCGGCGGCAAGTTCGATTCGAATTCCTACAAAGTTTCAGGCGGTCTCCATGGCGTCGGCGTGAGTTGCGTGAACGCTCTTTCGGAGCGGTTGGAACTCGAGATCTGGCGCCAGGGTTTCACCTGGACGCAGGAATTTGAGCGGGGCAAACCTGTTTCTCCTTTACAGCGTGCCGGCAAGGCGGGCCGGAAGACCGGCACGAAGGTAACCTTCACACCAGACCCCGAGATCATGACCGTCTCGGAGTTCAATTACGACACACTCGCGCAGCGTTTGCGGGAAATCGCGTTCTTGAACAAGGGGCTCTGCATCACGCTAGCCGATGAGCGCGTGGATCCTCCCAAGGCGCACACCTTCCAGTACAACGGCGGCATCTCTGAATTCATCAAGCACCTGAATCGTGGCAAGAGCGTGCTGCACGATAAACCAATCTCCTTTGAGGGCGAACGAGAACTTCCCAACGGCGGCACGCTGGTGATGGAGGTGGCCCTCCAGTACAACGACAGTTACACGGAGAACCTGTTCAGCTTCGCCAACAACATCAACACGGTGGATGGGGGCTCGCACCTCAGCGGCTTCCGGAGTGCTTTGACGCGGACCATCAACGCTTACGGTCAGTCGGCCGGGCTTTTCAAAGACGTCAAGGAAAATCTGAGCGGTGATGACGTGCGTGAGGGCCTCACGGCGGTCATTAGCGTGAAGCTTCCGCAACCGCAATTTGAAGGGCAGACCAAAGGAAAACTGAATAGCGACATTCAGGGCTACATGGTCCAGTTTGTCAACGAGAAGCTCAGCGAATTCTTCGACAAGAATCCCTCTGTGATGCGAAAGATCGTGGGCAAAGCGATCGATGCATCACGCGCTCGCGAAGCTGCTCGTAAGGCTCGTGATCTGACGCGGCGCAAAGGCGCGATGGACTCAGGCGGGTTGCCCGGAAAGCTGGCCGATTGCCAGGAGCGCGACCCCGAACGTTGCGAGCTGTTCCTGGTTGAGGGAGAGTCCGCCGGAGGAACGGCGAAAGGCGGCCGCGACCGCCGCTACCAGGCCATCCTGCCGCTCAGAGGCAAGATCCTGAACGTCGAGAAAGCCCGTTACGACAAGATGCTCGGCCACGAAGAGATTCGCGCCATGGTTACGGCGATTGGCACGGGTATCGGTAAAAGCGAAGGCGACTTCGACATCAGTAAGCTGCGCTACGGCAAGGTCATCATCATGACCGATGCGGACGTCGACGGATCCCATATCCGCACGCTTCTGCTGACGTTCTTCTTCCGCCACATGCAGGAACTCATCAATCGCGGCAATATCTTTGTCGCGCAGCCTCCTTTGTACCGGTTACGCAAAGGGAAGAAGGACGTTTACATCAAGGATGAAAAAGAGTTCATGCGCGAGATCCTGCGGCGCGCTACCGAGAACGTAGTTGTCGAGGTGAGCTCTGGCCCAGAGGGCGTCACGGAGCGGATCGAAGGCGCTGAGCTGCGGAATTTCCTGATGGCCCTCGAAGAATACGTCCAGATCTCGACGAAGGTTGAGCGGCGGCTTCGAGACGAGCGAGCGTTGAGCGTAGTCTCCAATCCGGCGCTCAAGATCGACTCGAAGGCGGACTTCAGCGACGAAAAGAACATGCAGGTGCTCGCCGATGAACTTCGGGCCGCGGGTCTCGATGGTGAAGTGAAATACGATGAGGAGCACTCGGCGAACATGGTCGTGTATCACGACTCAACCCTCGCGGAGCGCGCAATCTGCATCGAGCTGGCAGCGGCGCCGGAATTCAGGCGGATGCGCTTTCTGAGCCGGCATATAGCAAGGTACAATCGCCCGCCGTTTATCGTTCTGAAGGAATCGGGCCGTGTAGTCAGAGAGAACTGGCACGACTTACTCGATCACGTATTGGAAGAGGGCAAGAAGGACGCGTCGGTACAGCGTTACAAAGGGCTCGGCGAAATGAACGCCGAACAGTTGTGGGAAACCACCATGGACGCCGAGAGGCGAACGCTGCTCCGTGTCCGCCTCGAGGACGCTGTCGAGTGTGAGGAGATCTTCTCAA
>JBDKSR010000245.1:0-4857 GCA_039680545.1 Bryobacteraceae bacterium
TGGCTAAGCCCATTCCGGTTCCTGGGACCCGTTCGCGAGCGTGATGCCCGCGATAGAACCTATCGAACACCCGATTCAGATCGGATGCGGGAATACCCGGACCGCAGTCGGCCACTGTCACCATTACCGAGCCCTCGCTTTCGGTGGCGCTGATGACAATAGGTGAATCCGGCGGTGTGTATTTCACGGAATTATCGAGCAACTGACGGAGCACGATGAGCAAAAGCTCGCGGTCGGCTGGCACGCAGGGAAGGGTGTCGCTCACCCGCGCCTCAACGGTTCGGGATTCCAGCGCACCGGCCATACGCTGGATCGCTTCACGAATCAACTGCGGAATGGCCTGCGGCTGTTTGCGTACTTCCATCCGCCCCGCCTCAATACGGGCGATCTGAACCGATTCACTCACCAACCACGTAAGACGGTCCGTCTCCTCATCCATCACCTGAAGCAGTTCTTTCTGTGCCGGATCGGCCGGTTCATTGCTCAGAAGTGAGGATACTGCTGCCTTGATCGCGGTGAGTGGAGTTTTGAACTCGTGCGCGAGGGCGTCAAGCATTGCGGACTTCATCTCTTCGCTCTGCCGTGCCGCCTCAGCACGGCTCGTTGCTTCCTCGGCGTGAGCCTGGGCCACCGCGCGCCGTTTCGCGCTTGCCGAAAGCTGACTCGCTACAGTAGCAGTCACAACAAACGTGATGAGAGCCAACCAGTTCTCCGGATCGGCAATGCTCCACGTCCCGACCGGAGGGAGAAACAAATAGTTGAAGCACAACATGCCGGCTACGGAAGCGACAAGCGACTCAATCAGTCCCCACCGCGTGGCGATGGCCAGCACGGCGAGCAGCAGTGTCAACGCCACTGTCGTGTGGTTAACCTTGGCAAGCAGTGATTCCGCGAAGCTGATCCCAATAACGCAAGCCGCGGACAGGCAGACACGCACGATTCTGCGAGCGAAGGGAAGTGTCAGCATGCGCACGGTAAGACTCTATCGAAAATATAGCATCCGTTCTCTTGGAGCAGGCGTTTGGGACTGCTGACAGGCCCTGACCGCCATTGGAGCACGGCGGTTACATCAGGGTGGAGAAATCATTTCAAGGTAAAGTACCGTGAACGCAGTTGGCTCTGACGCCTGCGGGACGCGAGGCGTTCAGAATCTATCGTTCCCAAATTCTCAATGCCCCATCGGAGATTCCTGCCTGATTCGTTTCCTCACTGCGGCCCGATTTCCCAGTCACACGGAACACTGATTTTTATCTTATTGAAAATAAAGCTCAATCACAGATCAGAACCCTGGGGTCGAGCTGGTGCGGGGCTACGCTCTGGGTGGGATTACGTTATGTCCCAACGAGGTAAGCATGCCCCCGATCATCATCATTGTCGACTGATCGGCTGTGGATTTCGCTGCTGTAACTCACCCTCGTGCACGACCACAGGTGCACGTCACTAAGATAAAACCACTAAATGTGGTTACCATACTACTAGTACTATCTGGTATGATTTCCTGGAAGTACTCCAGACTAGAGTACTTCCAGGATCGCCAGACTGCGCGTTCCATCTTTGCCGGTCGCAACGCAGATGAGATTGGTCACCGCAGCCGTCGTATTTACGCTGATGATGACAAGCGGCTCGCTCTCCGACCGACGGAGGTTGCCGTCGGAAAAGAAAGCCTCCGAGCCAGCCCTACGTAAACTGCGCGCGAATGGCAACTCCCTTTTTCGTCAACGTGAATATCTACTCGCCTCCGAAGTGTATGCAAGCGGGTATCAGACTGCCATTCGAACCGGAGACAGGTCTTCCGCGCTTCGCTTCCTTAATAATCTGGCCGGGTGTCAGTTCGCAATGTTCCGGTACCGCGAAGCCCTGAAGTCATATCTGGAAGCAAGGCGGCTGGCGCGCGCACTCAACGACACCGAAATGGTTGCCGCTGTCTCCACGAACCTCTCGTCGCTCTACCTTCTCGTGGAGGAGCCGGCGGCGGGGATCGAAGCAGCCAAGGAAGGCCTCGTCCTGCTGCGGGATTTGGGACATAGCAAGTATCTGCCGCTCTTGTTAGCCCAGAACGCGCTGCTCCACGCGCGGACGGGCGACATGGCATCGGCTTGGAGCCTGTTCTCCGAAGCGATGGCGGAGGCCGCCCGGGCGGGCGATATCGCCGTCCTGGCCGGGTCTTACAACCAGTTTGGGTACCTGCTTCTGCGGCGCGGCGACGTGAGAGCTGCCGAACCTTTGCTCGAAGAGGCGTTCCGCCTGAGCAAGCTGCACAAACTGCCGGAACTCGACTACTCCTACTACACAGCCGGCCGCTTGCGCCTGATGCAAGGCGACCTGAAGGCTGCCGCACGATTGCTCGACGAAGCGGTCAATCGGGCCTCTCACGGCACAGGTACGCTGGCCGCCTGGCGTGTCCTGCACGAGCGTGGCCGCGCGCGGCTTTTGCAGGGCCGGCTCGAAGAGGCTTTCGCCGACTTCCATTCTGCGCTGGAGCACGTACGGCGCTGGAGAGCCGAACTTCCTTCCGCGGACTCCGTGTGGACCAACACGACGGCGGATGTGCAGTCTGTCTACGAATCCTATGTGCAGGCAGCCGCCCACCTTTACTTTCAGACCGGCCACCAGCACTATGCGCGGTTGGCATTCTGCGCGGCGGAAGAAAACCGCGCGGCCGGACTCCGTTCTCTGATCGCACAGGCAGAAGGACGGGACAGGCGCCTGCCGCCGGAGTACTGGCAGATTCTCGCACAGGTGCGAGCGGCCGAGGCTGAACTCTTGCAGGTGGATGACCGCGATAAGCGTGCCTCCCTCAGCAAACTGCGATATCGCCTAACCGAAATGGAATCCGCCTTCGGCCTCGAAGGCGTTCCGGCGGGCGCCATCGAACCCGACTCGGTGAACCGTTACATCCGGGCGCTTGGCTCCGACGAGGCGCTCCTGAGCTTTCACCTCGGCGAGACGGAATCCTACGGGTGGGCACTGACGCACGACGGGTTTGAAATGCGCCGCTTGCCCGACCGCAGGCAACTGGCGGAGATGGTCCGGAGGTTCAGCGATTCCGTTCGCGATGATAGCGGCCCCGGGCCCGGGAAAAGGTTGTATTCCGCAATGTTCGGTGGGCTCCGCGCGCCAGTGCTTAGGAAAGTGCGATGGACGCTGGTCCTCGATCAGCAACTGTTCGACGCGCCGCTTGCGGCTCTCACCATTGATGCGCCTGGACGAAGGCGAGAATACCTCATAGCGTCACATACCCTCGAAATGCTGCCGGCTGCGTCAATGCGGCGCTGTGCAAGCGGCGCAAGGCGGACGGGGCCTTTCCTGGGAGTCGGCGACGCCATCTACAACGCCGCCGATCCCAGAGGGAAAACGAAGGACGGGGATGGCTGGTTCGGCGGGTTTTTCCGCACGGTCCCATCTCTATTTGCCTCACCGGTGCGAGCAGATAAGCTGGAACTGGCGCGCCTGATAGGCTCAGGGCGGGAAGTCCGTCAGTGCGCGAAGATCTGGCGGAGTGCCGCGGAGGGGGCGGTCATCCTGGAGGGCGCGGATGCCTCGCGGGAGAGATTCGTGGCCTCGCTTGCCCGCAAGCCGTCCGTAATCCATTTCGCGACACATTTTCTGATGTCGCGATCAAGCCCACGGCAAGCGATGATCGCTCTCAGCCTGTCTCAGGGCGGAAATACGGACATATTGACGCCGGTTGAGATCGGCAGGTTGCGATTGGACGGGACCGTTGTTGTGCTTAGCGGCTGCAGTTCCGGCGAGGCGGACGTGTTGCCGGGGGAGGGCCTGCTTGGCATGAGCCGCGCATGGCTTGCGGCAGGCGCGGGGGCAGTGGTCGCGAGCAGGTGGCCGGTTCCCGATGATTCCGGGGACCTGTTTACGCGCTTTTATCAATACCTTCAAAAACCGGGTCCTGATGGTTCGACGCCGAAGGCGGCGTCAGCGCTCCGCGATGCTCAGCTCGACATGCTGAGCTCCGGTACGTCGAAGTCGAGCCCTCGTTACTGGGCCGCGCATTTCGTGGCAGGAAAGGATTAGCAAGAAATGGGAACGCCGTACGAGGTGGAGAACGAGGAAGCCCAGGATCTGCAAGGCGAAGCTTCGCTCCCCACTGACCAGCCATCTGCGAATTCAGCGACTCAGCCCACGGGCGGCCCGGTGGATTGGATCGAACTTGTCGCGAGGATTCATTCCGGGGAACCATCCGGGATGGAAGACCTGTACCGGCTTTTCTCGCGAGGCATACGGTTTTACCTGTGCCGTCAACTCGGGCCCCAAGAGCTTGACGACAGGATGCACGACACTTTCGTCATTGTCGTGCAGGCAATCAAACGCGGCGACCTGCGGGAGCCGGAGCGGCTGATGGGCTTTGTCCGCACAGTCGTTCGCCGCCAGGTGGCGGCGTATATTGATAGCGCGGTTCAGAGCCGGCGCGAAATGCAGGAGATCGAGACAGGCGTGTCCGTTTGCGACTCGCACGCGACCCCAGAGGAGAAGGCGATTTCCCGGCAGCAGACTGAGATAATGAAAACGGTCCTAAGGAGTATCTCGACCCGCGACCGGGAAATACTAACGCGATTCTACTTGCAGGAGCAATCGCAAGAGAAGATTTGCGCGGAGATGAAGCTTACTGAGACTCAATTCCGTTTGTTGAAATCCAGAGCCAAAGCCCGCTTCGGAGAAATGGGCCGGCGCCGTCTGATGCACCGTGTCCTGCCGAGGATTTCCCTGAGAAGATGCGCGGGAGTCGAGCACTAGATGAGCAAAGGAAGGCTTTCCGGCCGGGATTCTGGTTAGACATTCGCAGGCCGGAACGAAACGGTGCGATCCGCGATGCGTGGGCACGCTGGGGATGACGAACTGGAA
>JBDKSR010000246.1:0-2007 GCA_039680545.1 Bryobacteraceae bacterium
ACATGGTTCCCGTTTCAAACAGCCGCTATAAGATCCGAGTACCTCCGAAGCAAGCGATGGTCGGTTTTCACGGTGCCTTTTGGGTCGATGCGGGCACGCTCGATCTGATGCGTTTGGAGGTAGTGGCCGACAACATACCGGCTGAACTGGGCATCGCTAAGGTAACCGAGGTGACTGATTACGGCCGCGTTGAAATCCGCGGCGAGAAGTTTCTTCTTCCGAAGCAATCCGAATTGGTCACGCTGGATCTCGATGGAGACGAGAACACAAATAGGGCGCGATTCAGCGGGTGCCGGCAGTTTACCGGCGAATCCGTGCTCACGTTTGGAGACGTGCAGCCAGAGGCGCCTGGGTTGAAACACGCCGTCACTACTCCAATCGATCTCCCTCCGGATCTTGGAATTGAGCTGAAGCTGGAGACTGAGGTGGATGCCAACACGTCTTACGTGGGTGATCCCGTGATGGCGTCAGTCGCGTCGAACGTCAAGCAGAAGGGTCGTGTGGTGATTCCGAAAGGCACTTTGGCGCATGGACGGATCACCAAACTTGAAATGTCTTTCCGTGACGACGAGATTCGTCTCGGGCTTCGGTTCTCTACTCTACAGCTTGAGAATGGCCGTGCTCCATTCCGGGCAAAACTGAAGTTTACGGACGCTATCATCGATAGGTCGCGTGGCGCCGGCACGACGGCCCGTTCCCAGGTTCCCATTGCTCGAGTCCCGGTGGACGATGCGATGCTGCCTTCTGGTACGCTCCTGGTCCGAATACCCGGGAATCGGCTAAAGCTACCCAGAGGGTATCGGACATTCTGGAGGACAATATCAAAAGGCAGTGAGGAGACGCAGTGATCCGATTCGAACAGGAAAATGACAGTAGTATCTTCGACGCCACGCTGCGATTCGCCGAGCGGCAAGTGCGCCGGCTGATCGAAGCGTTCCCGGACTTCTATCCGATGTACACCAAGGAGGGCCGATGGAAACACGACCTTCCGGCATGGACTCATTGGTGCGATGGATTCCTTCCCGGCATGATGTGGATTTTCCAGGGGCGCCAGGAGCCTGATTCGGCCGAAGCGAACTGGTGGAAGGAACAGGCGATCCGGTACTCGAAGCCGCTGGAACCCAGGCAGTTCGATCGGGATGTGCACGACCTCGGGTTCATCTTCATGTCCACGTATCACCGCTGGCACAAATTGACCGGTGATGCGGCGTTGAGAGACGTGCTGATCCAGGCGGGCAAGACAATGGGCCTCCGATTCCGCGAAAAGGGCGAGTATCTACGTTCCTTCGTCGCGGAAGATTCTCTTTTCATCGACATCATGATGAACGTGGGAATCGTCTTCCACTCGGCGAAGGAGACCGGCGACGAGAAACTCCTCGACATCGCGATGCGGCATTGTCTGACGACGCGCCGGACTCTGGTGCGTGGCGACGGGTCTACGGCACACGAAGGGCTTTTCGATCTCGAAACGGGCGAGTTCCTTCGCCAGAGCACACACCAGGGATACAGAGGCGACTCTTGCTGGTCACGCGGCCTGGCCTGGGCAATCTATGGCTTCGGAACGAGCTTCATTTACAGCGGCGATCCGCGATTCCTGACGACGGCGGAGGCATGCGCTGACTATTACATAGCTAACGCGCCTGGTAACGGAGTCCCACCATGGGACTTCGACGCGCCGGAATCCTTGCGCCAGTGGCCGGACACGTCCGCAGCCGCAATCACCGCCTGCGGGCTGCTCCAGCTTGCGAAAGTGCTGCCTGACATCACCAAGGCGGAGTTCTATCGTTCTGTCGCGATTCATGTACTGCGGACGCTTTGCCAAAGGCACACTGCCGTGGACGACAAAGCGTGGGAAGGCATTCTCAAAGGGGGCGTCTATCACATTCACAAGGGACTCGGCGTGGACGAGTCGGTGATGTGGGGTGAGTACTTCTTCGTGGAAGCGCTTGATGAAGCGCTGAAGCAATTGGGAACCGCCTAGCGCGGTGTCACGCGGCGCTGGGCGGA
>JBDKSR010000247.1:0-9464 GCA_039680545.1 Bryobacteraceae bacterium
GATCACTCCGTTCCGGTTCTGCGCGTGACTGCTCCCGATGGCAGCCTCGTTGCCGTGCTGTTCGGATACGCCTGCCATAACACGACGCTGACCGGGCAGTTCTACAAGATCAGCGGTGACTACGCGGGCTTCGCGCAGGCCGACTTCGAGAAAGCGCATCCGGGCGCGACCGCGATGTTCGCCATCTCTTGCGGAGCGGACCAGAACCCGAACCCACGCAGCGAACTGGAACTGGCACAGAAACACGGCCGGGAACTCGCCGAGGCAGTGAACAAGGTTCTCGGACAGAAGCTCACGCCGGTGAAGGGGTCCATCCGATCCGCTTTTCAGATTGTCGAACCTAACCTCAGACCGCACACCCGCGAGACGTTCGAGGCCCAGCTCAACGACTCCAATCCCGTGCGTGTACGCTTGGCCAAGAACATGCTGAAGGCATACGACGAAGGTCATCCTATTCGGCGGGTCCCGTACCCCATACAGGCGCTGCGTTTCGGCAAGAGCCTGACGGTCGTCGCCCTGGGCGGCGAGATCGTGGTCGACTATTGCCTCCGCATCAAGCGTGAGTATCCGAACGAGTCAATCTTTGTCGCCGGCTACTCCAACGACGTCATGTGCTACATCCCCTCCAAGCGTGTCGTCAAGGAAGGTGGCTACGAGGTCGTTGACAGCATGATGTACTACGGTCAACCTGCCCCCTTCACGGAAGAGGTAGAAGAAACGGTTATGGGCGGGGTTCACCAGGTTATGGCTCGCGTGGGCCGCACGGCAAAGCCTTAGCTGACAATCACTGAAAGCGGTATTCGATGATGTGGCGCCCGGCTGTATCGCGTGGCGAGCTTCGCGAGAACGAAGTGCATGTCTGGCGCGCCGCGCTGGATGTCTCCGCGAAGGAATTCGAGAGGTTGGCCCGTTCTCTCTCTGAAGAGGAACAGGCGCGAGCAAGGCGCTACATCGTCGAGTACGCTCGTGTTCATTTCGCGGCCGCGCGCGGTATCCTTCGTGACATTCTGAGCCGCTATCTGGGCCTGCCCCCGGCGGAGATTCGATTCACGTACGGAAAGTCCGGGAAACCGGCGCTCGCCGGGGAGATCAACACCGCCGCACTGCGATTCAACCTGTCGCACTCTCATGGGTTCGCGTTGTATGCCGTCACGTGCGGGCGCGAGACGGGTATCGACATCGAGAAGGTGCGTCCCGAACCGTCGGCCAGTCAGATTGCGGAGCGGTTCTTCTCTCCTTGTGAAGCGGCCGCTCTCCGCGAACTTCCTCCGGAACTCGTCCCGGCGGGCTTCTTCCTCTGCTGGACTCGCAAAGAGGCTTACATCAAGGCATGTGGAGAAGGTCTCTACATGAACTTGAAGAACTTCGACGTGTCCCTGACACCCGGCGAGCCTGCGAAATTACTCGCCGTGCGGGACGACGCCTCGGAAGCATCGCGTTGGAGCCTGATGGATTTGAAACCGCACCCGCATTACACTGCTGCTCTGGCCGTGGAAGGGGCGATCCCAAAGCTGTGTCTGTTTGATTGGCGTAACCTTACGTAAGCCGCCACTGCTGGCCGATGTGTCTCGCAGCGACGCGGTCCGTATTCGATCCCGCCACAGTAAGAAAACGCTCGATGGGCTCGGTGACGGGCTCCCGGCTGAGCCGGAACGTCTGATGATGCACGGGTATGAAGAATTCCGCCCCGGCGTCGTTACCCATCTTCCAGGCTTCCTCGGGTGTGCAGTGATAGCGGATCCACGGGTTGTACGCCCCGATCGGCATGATCGCCAGATCGAATGGCCGGGAAGATTTCAACACACGGAACTTGTCCGTGATCGCGCTGTCACCCGCAAATAGCACGCGATACCGTCCGCTCTCGATCGCGTATCCGTTGTAGCCGCGGTATGTATCCGAGCGCATCCGCGCACCCCAGTGGTTCACCTCGAACGCCCGTATTTCGGCCGGACCCACGCGGGTACGTTCGTTCCACCCTAGTTCCGTGACCTGCTTGTACCGCTCGACGCGCAGCAGGTCGCTTGTGGCTCGCGCCGTGACGACCGGCGTCCGCTTGTTTTCGAGCCTGCGCAGCGACGGAATGTCGAAGTGATCCATGTGCGCGTGCGAGAGCAGCACCAGGTCCACCTTCGGAAGCTGTCTCCAGGAGAGTGCCGGGGCTACCAGGCGCTTGATTCCAAGGGTGAAGGGGCCAAGGCTGATACCCGCGCGATCGCTGAAAACAGGGTCCGTCAGGATCGTGAAGCCGTCGATCTTGAGGAGCAGCGTACTGTGCCCGAGCCACGCGGCATACAAGCCGCGATCAGACCACTTGGAGGGATTCGGGCGCTCGGGCGCAGGCGGGATGTCGCGCCCCGCGTCGCGGAAGAATTGCTTCCAGAAGCTGGGCGCCTGGTTATAGAAAAACGCAGCAGCCCCGCCCACCCCCGCGGCGCCTATGCCGCCGATCCACGCCCTCCGGTTCCATCTCTTTGCGCTTCCCTCACGCGTCATACAGTTCTTACCCATTATCGCAATGAGACCTTGATTAAGTAGATGCCGGCGCACGCGGCCGGTTGCAGCGCAGTGCGGTTCATCCGAAGACCGGTCCTATAACCGGCTTCGTAGCAATGCGTTACGCAAATTCCCCCCATTCGAGGCATAATTGCACGTATGTCGGAAGCGGCGGAGAAGGGCCATCAAAAGCGAGGTTGGGCGACAAGAATCGTGGTCTTCCTGGCCGCTTTGATAATTCTCGGCTATGGCTTCGAGAGACCCAGCATAGGGAATGCGGTCCCGGACCCAATCAGCAAGTATCGTGCACAGGATGAGGCGTTGTACTCGCATATTGCGATCACGATGGCCCAATCCGGCGACTGGCTAACCCCGCACTACCTCGGACGGCTTCTCCTGTACAAACCACCGTTACTCACCTGGCTGGCTGGGATTTCAGTGAAGACGTTGGGAACTTCTTTATCTGCCTTGCGCTTGCCCGCCTTGCTCGCTGGAGTTTTGGGAGTCTTTTTTGTATTTGTCTGGCCGAAGAACCTCGCCGCGGGAGTAATGGCAGCATTGCTTTTGGTCTCGAACTCTTACTGGCACACTCTCTCCCGCCTGTGCCAGACCGACATTCTGCACGCCGCCTTTCTCGTCGGCGCGATGTTGTGTTTGGCTTCAGATCCTAAGCTGTCCAGACGTTCATGTTTTTGGGGCTTTGCCCTGCTGAGCGCCCTCAGCATTATGGTAAAGAGTGTTTCGGGATTGCTCGCCCCACTCGGGCTGCTTTTCTATTGTGTGATGGCGCGGCAGGGCGAGAGGCCCTCCAACGGACGTCTGGCGGCTCTTTTCGTCGCGATCGCCGCACTGGCTGCGCCCTGGCATATTTATCAACTGGCCGTTCATTCCAGATGGTTTTGGGCGGATTACGTGCAATATCAGCTCTTGGGATACGGTCTGCGGCCACCAGGACAAGTCTCGGGTGATGGACCAATCATGTTCTATTTGCGCCGACTCTGGTTCGGTGATCCCGTCCTCTGCCTGCTGGCTGCGCTGGCAATTCCCTGGTTTGTGAAAGAGACATGGCGGCGTACGTCCTCGCATACAGTAACTGTTGCGGCTTGGATGGCTGCCGTACTGACTGGTCTACTCCTGTTCCAGTATCACAGCGTGCACTATCTGATCTCGCTGGTGCCGCCGCTTTGCCTGATCGCAGTCGGGTATGGACCTCTGACGAGAGGGCGCGTACCCGCCGTTGCCTGTGTCGCGCTCTGTGCCGTCTTCATCGGGAAAGTTGCTTACGCGGACACATGGCAACTCGCCTATGGCCGGGAGACGCCAAATCCAACCGTGGGAGTTCTGAAGGACTACTACGCGAAGAACCGCGGAAACGGACTGGTTCTGGTCCAACCGGACGACAATCTGTACGCCCCCTCACTCCCGAATCTGGACGTGCGCTACTGCTTCATCGACCCATGGGGTACATACGGATTCCCCTGGCATTTTCGGTATCTGGGTGTCGCTCTCACCAGCACACAGTACATCGAAAGCGGCGCGAGTCAGGCTCCGTACGCGCAGCGTCTGTCGGATTGGGGAGTGACGACACATCAGCCAATCGGGAGCGTCATCATCGCCCTGCGTGACCAGGATGTCTCAAAATTGATCCGGTTTCGGCCGGACTACGACTATCTGCTCCCAACACGATTGCGCGGGATAGCAACGGAAGCTGCCCGGCCGGCACATGACCTTGTCCCGGCGAAGGCGGGCAAGTTGCTGCTGCTGTCCCGAGAGCGAATCCCGGGTTCCCACCTCAAACTGCCACGATACTGGTAACTTTCTCGAGAGTTTCGCCCGACGGTCCGTCGTCAGTGGCAAGTACAGTTGCGCTTCGCTGAAAACTCATCGCAGGTCAGGAAAGGCCCATCGATGCACGTGAGGCTGCCGGACGGTGAGGCGCATTTGCCGCAGATGCCGACGCCGCAGCTCGTGATGTACTCGATCGAACTCCAAATGTGCTCCGGGGCAACAAGTTCGCGTTCGATGGCTATGCAGGCATGAACCATGGGTTCCGGCCCGCAATTGATGAACTCCAGTTTGTCGCTGGATTTCCCGAGGCCGGTTTCAATCGCGCGGCGAACGAGATCGGGAACCAGGCCGTGGTACCCTTCGGAGCCATCATCCGTGGCCAACTGAACTGCTCCCGTAGCACGGAATTGATCGAGATCGAAGAAACCGGTGCTGTTGCGCGCGCCGAGAATAAAGTGGATGTCGTTCGCGCCCTGGTACTTCCTCGCGATTTCAAGCAGCGATGCGGTCCCGGTGCCGCCTCCGGCCATAACGAGGGTCCGCCCTTCAAAGCGCGGCAACGGCGCTCCGTACGGTCCGCGCAGCAGAATGCCGGTGCCGATCGGCGCGGTTTCGAGGAATGAAGTGAATATTCCCACCGTCCGCACGATGATGCTCTTCTCGGCGGCGGAAAGGATAGCGAACGGCTTTTCGCCGACCCCCTGTACACCGATGAAGAAGTACTTGCCGGCCAGTTCACCGGGGGCGAATTCTGTTGGCAGCTTGTCGAGGACAATCTTGAACAGTCCCTGGCCGATCTCGACCCGAGAGGCCAGCTTTGCCGTGCTGTAGGACATGTCCACGGCGGGGCTGGACAAAGGCGAAGCGCCGATCGTTATGCCACGCGCCGACTCTTCCTGCAAGTCATTGAAATAGCGGCACATCGCGGTGCCATCCATGCCCGTAAGCGCGCTACCCACGCCAAACAGGTCCGCGCCCGCCTTCCGGAACTGCGCAACGTGCTCCGCCGTCCCAATGCCGCCCATCCCAATAATCACGACGTCCGGCCCTACCGCTTCCCGAACCCGTTGGACCGAACGGATGCCCAGAGGACGGATCCCGTCTCCCGACAACCCGCCGACTTTGTTGGACAGAATCGGGTCCTCGCCGACCGCCACTGTCGCCGGACCGACGGTATTGGTGACCGTGACGCCCTTTGCGCCCGCGCGTACCGCAGCCATCACCGTCTCGGTCAGCCCGTGCATCATGGCGCCGAACTTGACGAAGACCGGAACCGGCTTAATACGTGTTACGGCGGCAGTGATCTCCGAAACGAGGCCGATATCCTCGCCGATTTGGAGGCCATAGCCTTTGGCGTGAGGGCAGGACAAATTGAGCTCGAAACCGTCCGCTACAGGGCTCAAAACCTCCGCTGCAGCGACAAAATCGGCCACATTTCCGCCAAAAATCGACACTAAAAGGAACTTATTGGGGGGTATTTCGACGCCTTGGAGCTCGGAAAGGAAGGCTTTCGCACCCGGATTCGCCAGGCCGACGGCGTTGATGTAACAGCCGGGCGCATAGCGGGCGTAAATCGGCTCGCGGTACCCGGCTCGGGGCGCGTAACTGATGCTTTTTGTTGTGATTACGCCGAGCGCGGGGACGTCCCGGAAGCACCTGGCGATGGTCGAGGCATGTGTACACCGGATTCCCGATGGAATGACAAACCGCCCGTCAACCTTCTTGGCTCCTAACTGAAACGAACGATTGAAGAAATCAGCTTGCACCGGACGGTTTCCTCCTGTCACCCCGCAAGGTGCTAGTCTAGCATTCCGGCGGAGACTCGAAGGGCGCGCACCCTCAAGGATCAGACGGTCTTTGGGTCGGGATGGATCCAGGGCTGACGATATGGCCGGCGCAGGAGGCGGGTAGCCTCTTCATCGCCCACCACACGATGCGTAGCCGGGTCCCATTCGAGCGTACGCCCGAGCTTCATTGCGATGTTGGCGAGGATGCAACTGGCGCTCGATATGTGTCCCTGCTCGATGTCTGCGACCGGCTTGCTCCGCGCAGCGATTGCACTGAGCATGTCGGTCATGTGCCGGCGGATGGCTGGAGCGCAGTGCTTTTCGAGGTGAGGTTCGGTTTGATCCTCCGGATACTGTTCCAACTCATAGACGCAGTCGCGGTGAATGGGCTGCGCGTCCTTGGCCATAGGCGTGAAATCGTAAGTAAACACACTGGCTTTGAGCGTGCCCTTGTCGCCATAAATGGTCGCTCCCCACGGGTACTTCGGGTCGGGCTGAGTGCCCCATGTTCGATGCTGCCAGACCACCGGAAAATCACCGTAATCGAAAACGGCAGTCTGCGTGTCCGAGGTGTTGGATTTGCTGACCTTGTCCACCAGGATTCCGCCGGACGAAGAAATCCGCTTGGGCCAGCCGATATTGAGCATCCACCGGACCATGTCGAACATGTGGATGCCCATATCGCCCACGATTCCGTTGCCGTACTCCATAAACGAGCGCCAGCGTCCGGGATGAACGAGCTCGTTATAGGGACGCATGGGAGCGGGTCCGGTCCACATCTCGTAGTCCAGGTAATCGGGCGGCTGCGTGTCCGGAGGGTTCGCCCTGGTACGCCCGTGGTGATAGCAGTAGATCTCGACCAAACCTATCTTCCCCAGCCGTCCCTCGTTGATGATCTCGTCGCGGGCCTCTATCAGATGCGGGGTACTGCGCCGCTGCGTCCCGACCTGAACCACGCGTCCATACTTGCGCGCGGCGGCGACCATTGCCTGGCCCTCGATGACGTCGACGCTGATCGGCTTCTGCACGTAAACGTCGGCGCCCGCTTGCACGGCTGCGATCATGGGCAGCGAGTGCCAGTGGTCGGGTGTCGCAATCAGGACGATGTCGAGGTCCCTTTCGCGCAACATCTCGCGGTAATCCGAGTACGTGCGAGGGCGTTTCCTGGACGTCTGGCGGGCAGCCACGCGATCGGCAGCGTCCGCGAGCGACCTCTTATCCACGTCGCAAAGTGAAACCACCTCGACGGGCGCGACTTGCATCAACCGGAACAGATCGCACTTGCCGTACCATCCCGGTCCAATCACGCCAACGCGTTTCGGCTTCTCATCGGCAAACGCCAACGCGGCACTGGCGGCGCTGGCCTGTAAGAACTGGCGGCGATTCATGGCGATAGTCTCCTCGCTCTCGAAGGCGGTCTTCCTTCACCCCGGAACCCGTCATATTTTGACGCCGGCGCCGGACGAGTTTCCCATGATATCTCCAACATACCGAATCGATCTGGGACGAGTCATGGACCAGTCATGGGCCGTCCCGACCCGGAGCGCATCTGCACTTCGACAGTCGAGCGGTCCAACCTCAGTTTTCGCATGGGAATTCGCCGGTTCACGCGGCTAACGAATGCCTTTTCAGAGAAATGGGAGAATCTGTAGGCTGCACTGACACTACATTTCGCATATTACAATTTCTGCCGGATTCACAAGACATTCTGGGTCACGCCGACCATGGGGGCGGGGGTTGCGGACCACGTCTGGACTCTGACAGAATTGCTTGCTTGAGCCAGCGTGCATCTTCGTTGATCGATACCCGTATTATCTACTGCGGAGACTGTCTGGAGCAGTTGCAGAAATTTCCGCCCGCCTGCGTAGATCTGATTTATATTGACCCTCCGTTCAACTCCAATCGAAACTATGAGGTTTTCTGGGGAGAGACGAAGGAAAAACGTTCTTTCGAGGACCGGCACGCCTCGACGCAGGCATACATCGAGTTCATGCGACCCCGGTGCGTAGAACTGGCGCGCGTACTGAAGGCAACTGGCAGCTTTTACTACCACTGCGATTGGCACGCCAGCCACTACGTGAAAGTGATGCTGGACCAGATTTTCAGTGAGAACAACTTTCAAAGCGAGATTATCTGGCATCGAACACTCTCTAAGGGCTTGGCCTTCACCGGATTTCCGAACAACCATGACACAATCTTTCTTTATGGCGGCGGCGGTAAGTTGACGTGGCACCGCCCCTACAACCCATACGACCCAGACAACTTGGATGCCAAGACGTCTTCAAAATACTCCCATCGCGATCCGGACGGAAGGCTTTACCGGCTCGACAATTTAGTTAACCCGAATCCAGACCGTCCGAATTTGACCTACGAATTCCTCGGCGTTAAGAGGGTGTGGCGCTGGACAAAAGAGCGGATGCAGGAAGCATACGACAATGGCACCGTCGTTCAGACGAAGCCCGGCTCTGTTCCTCAGCTGAAACGCTACCTCGACGAACAAGAGGGCCGTCCCATCGATACAGTCTGGACGGACATTCCCCCTATCAACTCGCAAGCTAAGGAACGGCTCGGTTATCCAACGCAAAAGCCACTCGCGCTACTTGATCGGATTGTCAGGGCAAGCAGTAATGAGAACGATATTGTTCTGGACGCCTTCTGCGGCTGCGGAACTGCCCTCGTCGCCGCCCAGAACCTCAACCGCCAATGGATCGGCATAGACGTTTCTCCGACCGCGTGCCGCGTTATGGCAAAGCGTTTGCGCGAGCGCTGCAAACTCCGCGAGGATGACAATCTCTGGATGGCGGGACGCGGCTTCGTCGTGCGGGATCTCCCGTGGACAGAAGCTCAACTCCGACGCCTCCCTCCGTTTGAGTTCGAGAACTGGGCTGTGATTGCCCTCGGAGGTATCGGCAATAAGGCTAAGGTTGGAGACATGGGCATAGACGGGCGTGTATATCCCCTCTCTGCCATGCCGAAGACCTCCGGGCAAAAGGCTGGCGAGCTTGACTTCATGGACCAGTGGTATCCGATTCAGGTAAAGCAAAAAGATAAGGCTGGCCGTCCCGACATTGACCAATTTGAAGCTGCAATGATGCGCGAGAACCGCACCAAGGGTTTCTTCATCTCGTTTGACTTCACCTCAGACGCGATGCTGGAAATCAGCCATTTCTTCAAGCGCGAACATCGGGTCATCGTTCCCTTGACCGTACAAGAGATCCTGGAAGACCAGATCGCCCAGAAGCTGGCTTAACCGTCAACGCACCTTTAGGACACCACCGAATTCCTCCAGGCGGGCAAAGGAAAGCTGCTATACTTATAATGCGTTTGACTGTCCCGCCAAACTGGGCCTACATTTCTCTTCGCCTAGAATAGCCCGCCTTCAAATGACAAGGAGAC
>JBDKSR010000248.1:0-2247 GCA_039680545.1 Bryobacteraceae bacterium
GCCGATTTCGGCGTCTCCAGCAGCGGCAGCAGCGTACAGTCTTCGGTTTTGAACGCGGAGCGCTGTGTTTCCACGTCGAAGCGCCGCATCGACTCCACCTGATCGCCAAGGAACTCGATGCGCACAGGCTTCGAATCTTCCGGAGAGAAGACGTCCAGAATCCCGCCCCGGACCGAATACTCCCCCACCATCTCAACCGGCTCACGGTACTCGTAGCCGACCGAGCGCAGGTGCTCGATGACCATGTCAAACGGTACTTCGTCGCCTACGCGAAGCGTCAGGGCAAGCTGGCGATAGAATTCGCCGGCCTCAATCTTGAGCAGCGCTGATCCAAGCGGGGTTACAGTGATCGGTGCCCGTCCGGATGCCAGACGCCAGAGCCCCACCGCCCGCTCCTCGCTGACTTCCGAGTGTGGGGAAAGATGCTGATACGGGAGAACGTCGAGTTCGGGCAGGATCTGCGGCTGCGAAGACGCGCGTCCGGTGGAGAGAAGGTGGAAAAAAGTCTCGATCGTCTCGCCGAGAGCCTCAGCCTGCTTCGGTCCATCCACCACGAGCAGGATCGGCCGTTCTGTGGCGTACCACAAAAGCGCCGTGTAAAGTGCTCTAGCGGTTAGATTTAAGCCGGAAAGTGCGATATGGGGAGCGGTTTCCCGTTCGACGCGTGTCAGGAGTTCCTGGAACGCCGGATGACGCCCTAGTTCCTGTAGAAGATCGCGAATGGCTATGGCTGGGTGGGTCATGCCGGCGAGACTTCGCGGCGCAATACTTCTTCTACTATTCCGGTAGTTGAGTAGCCGGGTTCAAGTGGAAGCGCCATGACTTTTCCGCCTGCCGCCTCCACCTCCTCGCGTCCGGCGATCCAGTGTGCCCAATCGGCGCCTTTGATCAGAATGTCCGGGAGTACAACGGAGATCAATTCGCGAGGAGTGTCCTCGTCGAAGAGAGTCACGGCGTCGACCGCCTGCAGGGCCAAGGCCATGCGGACCCTTTCCTGCTCGGATATCAGCGGGCGGGTTGGTCCCTTGAGACGTTGTACGCTGGAGTCCGAATTCAGGGCAAGGATCAGAAGGTCGCCCAGGTTTCGTGCCTTTTCGAGCAAACGGACGTGTCCCGGATGGAGGATGTCATAGCAGCCGTTCGTAAAAACGACTGTCTTTCCTTCCCGTTTCCACTCCGCGCGCGCGGCAACGAGTTCTGCACGCTCGTAAAATCTTCCCATGTGCAGGCGGTGCGCGCCTCCTCACATTGTAGCGGCCCACGGGGGTCGCTTTCGAGGGGCGGCCGGTTACTGGCGGACACTTCAGGCAAATCGTCGGTGACTAGTTCACGACTCTCTTGTTCATCCAGTTCCCTAAAGCGGTATGTTTTGCGCCAAGTTGCAGTTTCGATCGGAGAATTTTCAATATCCGCCTTTGAGTCACACGATCGAGCACTTAGATAAACCTGTAGCCGTGTTTCAACTCAGGCATCACCTTGTCGATATATAGGCTCCGAATTGCATTTTCATCGAGGAGTCCGCCCCTGAGCTTTCCCGCAGTTGCAAATGGAAACAGGATCAGAAACACCTTCGGATCGATGAGCTTGTCACCATACTCGTAGCGACTCCGAATAGCCCATGAAAGCAGGTCTGCTGCCTGTAGTCCGGGATGGTCCGTACTTCGTGCTGGTTCGATCTCACGGATTTGGATTGGCCAGCCCCCCTCTCTCGCACGCCTTAGTCTTGTACGGCCGGCTTGCCATGCTGATTTCAAGTGATGAATGAATGGCTCGTTCCGATCGAACAACACTCTCAGTCGTCCGCCCTGATTGATGTCTTCCTTGGCTACGCCGAGCCCACCGAAACACAGACTCATGAGTATCTCCTCACCAGGCGGTACCACCTCGGGATGCTCGCTGCGAGCGATTGAGGCAGCGGCTTTGTCAAGGGCGAACGAGACCGAGCTGAATTCCCTAGAGGTTTGCTGTCCAACCACGTTCAGAAGTGCGCTCGGAACATCTAGCCGGGGGACACCATCTCGCCGTCTGAAGAAGTCCGTGGAGTGCCAGTTCTTGATTCCGATCTCGTGTAGGGCAGCCCCCCAGTCTTCGTTAAAGGATTGCCATACTTCATCCGAGGCCCCTACGCCCGACAGGACCATAATGCGACATTCGGCCCCAGTGCCGGCTCCGTCGAAATACCACGTCGTAGCCATCTCTAATTGGGCTCTCCTGGAGCAGAACAACACTTCAAACTAACATGGGCCC
>JBDKSR010000249.1:0-1764 GCA_039680545.1 Bryobacteraceae bacterium
AGATCTCCGGTCTCGCTGGCGAGGCCATTGAAATACTCGCGGGGAAGGCCGATCCGGAGGCCCTTCACGTAGCCGTCAAGACGGGCCGCGTAGTCGGGCACGGGCGCGAAAGCCGACGTCGAGTCCATCTGATCGCGGCCGGCGATCACCTGAAGCAGCCGCGCGGCATCCCTGACATTCCGGACGAATGGTCCGATATGGTCAAGCGAACTTGCGAAAGCGATCAGGCCGGAGCGCGACACACGGCCGTACGTCGGTGTAATCCCGGTGACGCCGCAGAACGAGGCAGGCTGGCGGATAGATCCGCCCGTATCCGATCCCAACGACACTACGGCGGTCCCTTGCGCCACCACGGCGGCCGACCCGCCGCTCGATCCTCCCGGCACGCGCTCCGGATCGACCGGATTTCGCACCGGGCCGAACGCCGAATTCTCGTTCGATGACCCCATGGCGAACTCATCGCAATTGGTCTTTCCCAGGATGATTCCGCCCGCCTCTTCGAGCCGTATGACGGCGGTTGCGTCGTAAGGCGCCACGTAGTTCGCAAGAAGCTTCGATGCGGCGGTGGTTCGCGTGCCCTTCGTCAGGATGACGTCCTTAACGGCTACGGGAACACCCGCCAACGGTCCCGGGTCCTCCCCGCGGGACAGTTTTTCATCGACGCGCCGGGCTGATTCCATCGCCCGCTCCGGGCAGAAATGTAGATAGGCGTTGGTCGCCGGGTTGTTTGTCTCCGCGTGGCGAAGCGCCTCTGTGGTCAATTCGGCGGCGCTGAAACTTCGTTTGAGCAGTCCTTCGCGAACTTTGTCGATGGTGAGGGAGGCTATTTCCATGGCGCGCTTATCTTTCGATCACCTTGGGGACCTTGAAGCAGCCCGCGCCGGAAAGGGGCGCGTTGGCCAGCGCCACTTTGCTGCCCAGGACAGGCCGTTCAACGTCATCGCGCAGAGTGGCGGTCTCTTCGGCATCGTAAAGAACCTGCGCCATCGGCTCTACGTTCGAGGTGTCCAGTTCGTTCAGCTTGTCCATGTGAGCCAGGATTTCGTCCATGTCGGAACGGAGCCTGCTTATCTCGTCGTTCGTGAGTTGCAGGTTTGCCAGGTCGGCAACGTACCGGACTTCCTCTTCAGTGATCTTCAAGCCAGTTCCCTTCTGCGCCGCGCGACGTATATCCTGCGGAGCAACGGATCCTCGATCTCATCCGCCTCGTCTGCCGATGCGCGAGGCGTGACCGCACGCTGCGGCTCCCTTCGAGGTATGCCGATCCGGAACTCAATGCCGTCCACGACCGCCGGGCCGAGCTCTTCGGTGAGCTTCCGCACAATCTGCGCTTCAAGCACGTGCAGTTGCCGCCGCCAGATCGCGTCCTCCACTTCGACGACGAGAGTCGACCGCACCAGCGAGGCGGCTTTCGTATGCGCGGCTATTGTCTTCCCCACGGCAAGCGGCCACACTGCGCGCGCGAGGTCCTCGGGGGTTACCGTACCCGCAGGAAGCTTCAAACGCGAGATGAGCCTGCTGGCGCGCTCCATGACGTAAGGAATTCTCACATTCTATCACGCGGTCAGACTCCGGCCCCCTGAAGCGGGTACGATCGATAGATATGCTGATTCTGGCTTCGCAGTCGCCCCGCCGCCAGGAGATTCTGGCGACGGCGGGCATCAATTTTGTGGTCCGGCCGGCGGATGTGGACGAGGGGAGGCTCGGCGACGAGAGCCCGGAGGCGCACGTCCGGCGGTTGGCACGGGCGAAGGCGGAATCGAT
>JBDKSR010000250.1:0-30851 GCA_039680545.1 Bryobacteraceae bacterium
ATGATCGCCGCCATCGCTACAGCAGGCGTCTGAGTGGCAATACCCTGCGAAAGGACGGCACCCTTCACGGCTGTGAGGTTGAGCAGATCGGCGACGGTGCCGGTGGCCACGGTGATAGTGCTCAACACGCCAGTCGTTCCGCTGGAGATCACGAAGGCATTCTGTGTCGCGTCGAAGGTGCAGGCCGCGCCTGCGGTCAGAGTTAGCGCCGTGGTGATGAGCGAAGCGGCATTGGCGAAGCTCGTAGCGGCGGCAAGATTGATCGTGGAGCTAGTCTTGAGAGTGCCATCGATGGTCACGCTTAAAGACCCTGCCGTGATCGCGGTGATCGCCGTGAGCGTGGCCGTATTCGTCGCGCCTCGGAGGAAAGCCCCGAGATCAACATTGGCATACCGGCTAAACAATAGAGCGCCGGGGACCTGAGTCGCGCCAACATACCCACCAAAATAGGTAGTGGCCATGCGAGATTCAAGCGAAGACGCCCCAAAATAACTCGACACGGCGGCGGCGGAAGCGAAAGACACCGGAGCGCCAACAGGCAGCTCCACACTCTCACTCAAAATGAGGCCATTAAGAGCAAGCGGATTCCCGCCTGCGCTGAGAACGCTCGGATTTACCGAGACCACATAAGAGGCAGGAATCGTCATGTGAGTGGCTCCTTAGCCTGGGTATTTGACATCAACGTTGATGATGCCAGTAGGGGTTATGGTAACAGAAGACGCGGATTGTTGGGAATCCGTAATTGAAGGTTTGAATTGGATGTGGATCACCAGAATCCACCGGTTTTCATACTGTTGTTCCCCGTTCACCATTGGGGCAAATCTCGGATGTTCGGAGTATAGCGGGAACACGTATTGCGTTTTGAGTGCATCGAACGTGCGATTGCTGTACCAAGACGTGTCAAGAACAGAGACAATGTCACCAGCATTCGGGCCATAGCAATCCAACTGAATCGCGTAGTCAAACGACGATGTGCTTGTTTCTGTGCTTGTGGTGGGATGTGATGTTTCGTTGAGCGAAAGCCTTGATCTGGTAAGGGGAGTCATGATGACAAAATCGGTTCCACCCGCAGGAATGGAAGCCCGATTGCCGTCGCCTTGGATGCAATCACTCACCGCAGCCGACGCGATGACCCACGCTCGAATAGCTGTGAACACCATATCGTCGGTCACTGATGCGACGTAGGTCATGGGATCACCTGAAGCTGGACCGCTACACAACACCAATCAGGCCATGTCTCCAAAACCTGCACCACAAGCCAAGTTCCGTTGGTGACACCTGCGCTTGTGAATACAAATTTATCCCCACCAGTGAGGGCGCTCCTGACGGTGCTCTGCCAATCACCATGCAAATAGATTTTGCGGAGCACACCATTGATTCCAAGGTTGTTGATGTGCTGGAGTTGGCGACCACTGAGTGCCTGAACCTGGACATCCCCGTTTGCCACGGGTGCATAGGCAGGCGCTTGCTTTCCGTTTGTCCCAGTAGCAGACCCTGTGCTTTTGAAAAGCTGGGCCGGAGTATTGGGATTGACCGAACTGATAACGGGGGAAACTGCGCTGTGGAGATCCATCATTGACTCCCGGCGTTCCCGTAGACTCGTTCCCCGCTGACTTCAGCGGCCACGGATCGTTTGAGGTTCTTGGAGTCTTCGAGAGGCTTGTCGAATCCTTTGTTTGCGATAGTTGAAGGCGCGTTCCCTGGATCTGTGAACTGGTTCATTTCGAGCTGGAGTTGTTCCGCCATCACCATCCCAGTTCCAAGCAACGCTTTCCTGGAATTGTAATTGTTGGCCTTTAGAAATTGGCGAAGAGTGTTGCCCCATGTTTCCCGCCGGGTTTCAATCATGCCTCTGAAAAACGTGCGCGGTGGATGTGCGCAGCCGGTGCGCCAACCTCAAGGATGTATGCAATCTCTGGTGAAGATGCGTCATTGTTTTTCCCGCAGGTGCTGCCTTCGAGGAATCCAACTCGCACAACCGGTTCACCCTCAATCAACGATTTCCCCAGTTGGTCGAGAAACGCACTCAGTTTTTCTCCACCAGAGAACGCAGTCATTCACCCCTCCCGAAATACAACAGGGGATGAATACGCCGGAGGCGCGATGTAGAGCGCAGACCTGTAAGCCTTCACCATCATCCAATAGGTAGCGCCATACTGCGTCTGCATATACCACGCTTGCGAATTAGTGACAGGCCCCATGTCTGCCTGAGCATTTACGGAACCTTCCCCAGCGGAGCTAATCCGTCCAACCATGCCATGCGGTTTCTGGCCATTCACACCAAAAAACATGCTGATGAAATGAGCCGTCAGCATGTTGAGCATGTCAGAGCGTGGGGACTCGGGGACGGGGCTAGAGTCGGAGTTATTCAGAATGGTGCAGGCCCGATTAAAGCATGTGGTCGGGCATCCGGGGTAAGCGGATGCCGTCGCCACAAATTCGGGATAATCCCGAAGGAACTGAACCTCATTGAACGAAACGGCCATGCGGGATCACCTAGAAAGGACGATCATTCCCATTGAGCTTTTTGACGGGCTCTTTGTTCGGGTCCACCTTGCTGAAACCGACATCATCGTGTTCGTGTTCCTTGGCAATCGATTCCGCGTCGGAGCGCTTAGCAGCCATGTAGATAGCGCCGCTGGTGATCGCGGGATGTTCGGAATGATTGAGCCACCACTCTTCCCAATGATCCTTATCGACAGCCGTAAGTGTGTCGCCGTGGACCGTCTCAGGATTCTGAAATTTACGATCAGGATTGGGGAGTGTGAACCCGGCACAACCGGGAAGCTTCACGCGAGACTTGAGATTCCCAGCCTTATCGTGGATGTCCAGATAGAGCCCGTGGGGAAGCTTGCAACCGATGATAACCGTTTCTTTTACGGCCATTTTTTCACCTCAGTGTATGGCATTGGAAAACGACGGGACCGGCTCACGATGAACCGGCCCCGTATTGGGTTTGCTACACACCCAGAAGCTGAGCGATAGCAGCGGGGATCTTGATGATGGTGCCCCAAGTCCCGCCCGACTTCTTCTGGTAGGTTGCGCTGGTGTCACGAACGATAGCGTGAGCCCGCATCTTTTCAGTGAAGGCGCAGTAGCCGGTCTTCTGACCCTGGAGAGTGGGAGCGATCATCTGGACAAGGTTCCCCGAAGCGGTCGCATACTGCACGGCGGTCTTCACCTGCATGTTAGGGAAGCTCTTTTTGATGAGGTCGGCCACGGTCGCATTACCGTAAACATTCTGCATCGGAGTCAGCAGATATGCCTCGGTGAGGGGGTCCATCGCCAGGACAAGATTGTCCTTCATGGTGATGTTGCTCTGAGTCTGGCGCTGAAGCTGTTTGAACAGGTTCTGGATATCGGCCCAAATCTGGAGACCGGTCGCAGCAGACCACACACCATTCAGAGGGGCGATGGCGGCGGGAAGCGTGGGATCATTCAGAAGGCCGAAGTTATCGAGGCCCTGGACGCCGAAGAAATACGTTTTGTTCTGAAACTGGCTAAAGATGAGAGCGGCGGAAACATTTTGTTCAGCAGCCCAATCGATCTTGGCCTTGCCCATCTTCTCCATTTCCCGATCACCCCAGCGCGTGAAAATCTGATAGTGATAGGATTGGCGAGGCTCGAAGCTGGTGTTCGCGCCAGCGAGGCCATTGTTATTCAGATCACCATAGCTGGAAACTTCGCCAGTGGATTCGACCACGGGGAAGACAGCCGTTTCCGTAGTCCAATCGCCCTTCTTCGCCTCGCCAAAGATATCAACGGCGGCGTTTGGAGCGGTCAGAACGCGAGTGAGTTCGGGATCCAGGAAGTTGACCAGATACGCGGGAATGGATGCATTCCCTGTGGTCACAAGAGGATTTTGAGCCAGATTGGTAGGAGCGGCATCGGAGAGCATCCGATCCGCAGCGATACGTCCGGCCTGAGAATCGCGGTAGTCCACGGCCCCAGGGAAGACGATGCCGAAGCGGTCGGCAAGGAGATGGATATGAGGGTTCTGTCGCATTGATATTCTCCTTAGCCCTTGATGCCGATAGTAATCAGGTCCATGACATTGCCAGCGGATTTAACGGACCATCCCGTTTCGATCCAGGCAGAGGCGGTGACGGCCTGAGCCGGGGTGATGGTGCCGGGGGTCGTGGACAGGTTGTAAGTGCCAGTTCCGCCAGTGCCGGTTCCCAGCGAGGTGATGTAGGTCCCGGCGGCGACGCCAGAAGAAACCACAAGCTGGCCCACGGCGAGAGTGCCGGAAGTCGCAGTGGTGACAGTCATGACGCTGGTGGCGAAAGTGGCCTGCCCAACGAAACCACCGTAGGATTCAGGGCTGGCCATCGTGAGCGCCTGGGCCGTGAAGAGATTGAGGACGTTCTTGGAAAGGAACACCGTCCCGGAAGTGCCGTTGAACGTGCCGAAGGACTCGATGTAAGTGCCAGGGGCAATGTTCAGCCCCGACACCCACTGGCCTACGGCCACGGTGCCAGATGTGATCGTGTTGATGGTCAGCGTGTAGTTGGTGAGCGAAGCGGAGGTAGCGCTCGAAATCACAACGGGGGTTCCGGCGGAATTGGTCGGGAAAGCACCTGCCGCAGCGGCGAGGATCTGGCCATCAAACATATTGGCGAAAACCTTCTGCCCGATGGAGGCTTCAGCGAGAGTGCTGTAAGCGAAGAAGTCGCCACGATCATGTTCGGTGATTCCAATGCCGGAGGGAATGGTCAGGCTGTTGGCGGCCAACCACGTAGTGATGAGACCCTGCTGCTGATTGGAGATGAAGCCATCAGGAACGCGGGGAACGCCACCAGCGGTATTGTTCGCCACACCGGGACCACCAGCTACGGCGTAGGTATTCCAGGCGAAGCGCCCAACGACGAGGCCGGGAGTTCCGGCAGTGAGGCCGCCGGGGCCAGCCTTCACGGTGGCCATGGGGTTCATGGACGCGATAGCACCCACGACGCCAGGAGCGGAGTAAGGGTAAATCTGATTCTGGAAGGACATTGGTATTCTCCTTAAGCCTGAGCCGGGATGTTGGGATACCGCTTCTCAAAATCCTGGGCAGCGGTCGCATTGTCAGCAGCCAGCGCAGAATCGAAGGCGGGGGCAGGATGATCCGAAGCCAACTGGAGCAGGGCCTTGTAGGCGCTGGGGTGAACGTTTTCCGTCTTCACGCCAGCACTGTCGAGAGCCATCTTATAGATGGAGTCGGCAGAATCAAACGCCAGAGCGTCCACCTTGCCGATGATGGGCTCAACGTCATTCGCAGCGGTAAAGAGAGACGCGATATGGGTCTGGACAGCCTTGGTATTAGCCGCAAGCGCGGCATCCAAAGCGGGCTTGGTCACAGGGACCTCCTTCATGGGAGCGGCGTTCTCGCCTGGTTTCTTGAGGAGCGTCACAGCGGGCTTTGCAACCGGCTTGGCAGCGGGATGAACGCCATCTTCAGCGGCGGGGGACCCCATCTTGGTGATGAGAGTGTTGATCTTCTCCAACATCTCTTCCGGGATGTTGCACTCAGAAAGGCACTTCATCAGCTCGGAGCCGGGATCACCTTCGTCTTCGGACATGTCGTCTTCGTCGGCGACCATGCCCTTCTTGTCTTCGAGTTCATCTTCATTGCCTTCTCCGCCTTCCTGAAGGGCTTCGAGGAGTTCCTCAAGATCCTCAAGATCCGCATCCTTAGCGAGACGGCTCTTGAAAATAGCCTTCACGCAATCAGCGAGAACCGGAATCTGGACCTTGAACGGCGCAGGCTTGAGCTTGGCGTCCATGAAGATTTTGTCCAGTTCGCCGGGCTTGATGGCCTTGTCCTGAGCGATGCGCGGAACAAGGAACGCGGCAAGAGCACCCTTCACAGTGCGCCCCTGATTGGTAATAACTCTGGCCATGTTTGGCCTCCTTGAAATGAGGTTATTTGGTGTCGGCATACTCGCCGATTTTGAATCGTTCGGCAGCGGATTGGATATTGCGCGTAATCGTGGCTTGGTCCTCCTTAGAGTATTTACCACGGTTTTTTGTTTGCCCCCAATAACTAAGGGCTGACCGAACGTGTTCGGTCGTGTCAATAGGATACTTCTTGTTTTTAGGATCTGCAAACTTTACGTTTCCATATTTTTGTTTCCCAGACTTAGGGGTCGTATCTTCGCGTTCTTCGATGTCCGCAATCACCGAATCTTTGTTAATTGCATTGTCAGTGTCTTTTGAATCGTGTCCCTTGATTGGGCTGTAGTGGCCCGCCAATACGGCATTCGCGTTTGTATCGGAGGGGTTCGAGTGAAGCGTCGAGTGTGCGGCGGCGATCCGAAGATGCGCCCCCATTTTGCCCGTGTCGCCCGTCCGATTAGCTGCCGCAGCGGCCTTCTGGTGAGCGGCCTGGGCATCTTTGTGTGACGGCCCGCCCTTAGACCCAGCAGCCTTGCCTACTGCGTTCGCATGAGATGCGGCAGCCCCATATTCACCAGCATAGTGAGCATGGGCATCATCCTCGGAGACGTCAGCGTCTTTGTCTCCTTGAAAATCTAGCAGGTGATGAATTGCGAGGTCGATAGCCGATGTGCAATCGTCCAGGGCCTTCGCACCTTCACCCTCGACTCCAGGCTTGATCTTCGACTCAATCGTGGCCTTTGCCGCCGTGAGTTGTTCGATGATCTCGGGAATGCAGTCATACGCCATTCCAATGGCCCTTTTGACTGGAGCCAAAGCATCAGCCACCATCCGCGCAATCTGTTTCATGTCCGGCTTCGCCATCTTGTGATCCTTGACAACCACATCAGGCCCCGCCCTGCCTTCGTCCACCAGAGCCACATGATTGCCCTGGATGTTGAACATCCGCCCATCGTATTTCTGCCCCTGAAATTCACCGGGGGTCATATCGAGTTCGTAACGATAGGCACACGAGAGTTCCGTCTGGGTCTTGCTCATGACGCCATCGATGCCACCCGCCGTCCAAACTACCAATTCATTGACAAGGTATGGGTCTTCAAACCTTGCGTTCGTCCCTGTGCTTCCCGTGATCCGATCCTTGACCTTCGGGTCTTCGAGATCCAGGGCGCTCACTTCGATGTGGTTGTCCATGAGCGGGAGGTTGTTGAACGTTGGCGCGGCCTTTTCGAGTTCCTTGGGGTCCCGGAATAGGTAGTAGACCTTCTGGGGATCTAGCCCAAGTTGGGCATGATCTGGAATTTCTTCGCCCCAATACGGGTTCACGGTGGCCTTGGAAATATTGCAACCTTCGACATGCAAAAATCCTTGAGCGTCAATCGTTCGGGCGCTCCCTCGGTCAAAAGCGACGGCGTGAACATGGGGCTTATTCGTCATGGCTCATTCTCCGATCACAAGCTGAGTCGGGGTCTCCACATATACATTCCCCTGACTCGTAGCAATTGTGATGTTGTGGTAGTAAGAAGCTCCAGAAACGCCTTGTGTAAAATGACGTTTCACGGTTCCGCCATCAATAACAACCGCATCAGGAAATAGCCCGGATACATCTTCCCCAGGATTTTGGGGATTGAAGATGGTCCAAGTGCATGTGCTAATCGTTTCCCCAGGCAAAAGTAGAGGCCCGAAGTTCCATGCGATTGGAATCGTTTCTCCTGGGTTTTTCGGACTGTAAATTGCGGTCACGATAGCCTCGAATTTTTAGGCATAGACGTTAGAGAATATGCCCTAGATGAAGATGAGATCACATATGCCCTGAAATTGGAAGTTATGGAATAAACACGGGGGCTCGAATCGTATGTATACATTCTTGGCCACGATAGACCCGAGTATACACGCGCCGATGATGTCAGAGTCTCTGGTGTTACTCCGATCCACGAGAATGGAGAGATTGCCCCACGTGTGGGCTGAACAGATTGGACCGTTGTGATCGTGCATTGATACGCCTGGGAACATTGCGCTACAACCGATTGCGCGGGTTGTGCTGTGGCACCATGCCCTAGATATGATTCGGCACCCGCGCCTGAACATACCTGTGGACGCTGGGCTGTGGCACCATGCACAGAGATCGACATTCCACACAGACCAGACACCAACTGTCTAATCTGTGACGTGGCACACACCGATGAAAAATGTTCCGATGCCGACGCGACAACAGACTGTGGACGTTGAACCGTTGAGACATGACTAGATATCACCAACGCGCCATGCGCGCTTACTAGTTGCGTCGTTTGAATAGTGTTGGAATGCCCCGCAAACGCTTGCGATGCCACGCCGTTTACTGATTGCACCGGCTGAATGGTCGATGCAATGCATGTAATCGTGGACGCGGTTAGCGCGAGGAGTAACGACATCTTTTACTCGTGATACAGATTCGGGGAAACCACGAATTGTAGGACCTGTGATGCTGTGGCCGTCCCGCAAAGAATCTTCCCAATGACCTGAACAAATTCGCCGGGGTTGATGACGATGGGCGCTTCAAAATCGAACTGTGCAGGCGTTGACGCCGCCGCACCAATCGCCGCGCCAACCGGCAAGGTCAATACTCCGATAGGTTGAACGCGCCGATTTTTCGCGGTGGCCGTTACGAATGATCCAGTTTCCGCTGTGCCAAGGCTAACGGTTGTTCCGCCCCATGCAAGCGCCAATGCAAGCGTCGTCGGAGTTGTGGCCACCGCTGCCCCAGCGTTTACCATATCAACCTTGATACCGCGCATCATGATCGTGCGAGGTGTCTGGTTCGCACCGCCAGCCGGATTCTGATAGCTGGCAATGATGATATCCGATGCGCTGGTAGCGGGTGCAGTCGCCTGGAAGATACCTCCCAAACATGCCCCTAGGGCGGCTGTACTATTCGTCCCAGCCGCAGCGGTCGGCAGAGCCGTGTTGGACCACTGAACTTGAGGAGACCCCATGGTTCCACCGTCAAGCCCCTGCATTCCGAGTCCGGACGACGCCATCTGGCCCGCCCATGTCTTGTTGGTGGCCAGGTCCATTAGCGATACCGTGACGTCTCCAATCCGCATAATCAGATTCGGAGAAATCCCGACCACACCAGAATTGTATTTCTGCATGAAGACTGGCAAAGCCGTGGTGATGAAGGGCTGGCCCTGCCCGACGGGCACAGGCATAACCCCAAGAAGAACATCACTGGCCCAGAATTCAATAGCGCTTTCGCCTACCACCAAAACGTATTTGAAATCTTTGTCGGGAGTGACAGATCCAACCGGGATGAGATCAATCTTTGTAGTCGTCCCTCCGTTGTATCGAGCGCATCCCTTTAGCCCTGCTGTGGTCAACTCGAACCAACATCCATCAACGCACTCAGCGGCCCCAGTGGGGATTCCCAGGCCCATTTGCATGACTTCGTTCACGATTGGCGCAGTCGAGATTGATCCCGTCATTTCAACCGCAAGCGGCGCGGTCCCGATCAACGGGAAATGTCGCCACGAGCGCATGTATGCGTAGTTGCCCGAAACCGTGCTTGTTCCGGCGGCGTTGATATTCAGAAACCCAGCGCTCTGAGCTAATGTCATCGTCGCGAACGCGCAATTCCAAAGACTCGTATTCTGTGCCGTGGCGTTGAACGTGTCGTAGAACAAGACGGTATCAATGCCGACTCTCATCCGAAAATCAGTGGACACTTCGGGGCTCTTGAGCGTTGGAGAACCGATAATGGTTCCCGGATCGTTCTCGGAATATGTTCGGATGCCACCAATATTTGCCGGGATCAGCGATGTGCGAACCGAGGCATTGCCTTCGGAGTCCACATCCTGTTGAAGGCCCGTCTTCCCACGAACAGCAACGTCTTGCGCCATTTCAATCTCCCCTAATCAGACCATACGTAACGAATTTTGTAGGTTCCTTGCAGTCGTTCGGTTGAAGTCCCGTAGATCGTGAACCCGGTCCCTACCGTTGGGGCTCCGCATGTGAACCTTGCGTATAGCCCCAAATATCGGTGATCCCGCGCCGCGTGATCTGTCGTGGAATCATCACCCATGATGAACGCCTCTGCATTGCTGGTTGCGGAAATGCCAGAGATCCCAGATACGACAACAGATGTCTCGCTTGCCCCAGGGTATGCCCCAAAATCAATAATGGCAGTCCCAATCCCGGATGCCATGTTACGCGCCTCTTACAACAGTATGGGTCAGCGATGTAACAGATACGGTGGCCCCGGCGCTGATTCTGATCGACCCGATGATGAGGTCTGCCGTAGCGGTTCCAACCGTGCCCTGAATGTATGCGGTGGTTCCCGCGCTATCCCAGATCCGAAAGAACGACGCATCACCATCCACGGAAGCGACCGCGCTTGTGATTGAGTTTGCCGTGATGACACCGCTAGATGACGCGCCGAATGCCGTTGCATTCATCGTCAATTCCACAAGCGAGATTGCGGAGCCAATACTATCATCGCATCGAGTTGGAACCGCGCCGGAATAAATGCGGAGCTTGCCCGAATTCATTAAGACGCGAAGCGCGTTGGCTTCGGCATCGCAAGCGGCATAGCTGATCTGTGGGTTATTGCTCATCGGGACACCTTACATTCTGCGAAGCGTTACGTCCGTGGTGCCACCGCCGGTAGCGAGTGCCAACGTGAACCCGGTAGGAGTCCTGGACGATGCCCCGAACGCTACCGCAGTAGCGGGACAGGCGTTCACGGTGTAGGTCGCACCGGTAGGGAAAGGAGGCGTGATGGTCACTGCCGTGGAAGTCGTGGGGGTTGCCACCGTGAATGCAGCCGCATCACGATCAATAGTAGCCGCGCCGGTCACAGCGAGAATTGCGGAGCTTGCGTAGTGACTGCCCCTCAAGTCCAGACTCACGTATCCATTCGCGGAGATCCCGCCCGTGGTGGTGGTGTTGAACGTGGCACCGGCGAAAATGAATGCCACGCCTCGGGCATTCGCGGGCAAGAAATTGGTCTTGGTGAATGAGACGTTGCCGAGCACTCTCGCGCCGGTAAGGTCCAAATAATTCACCGCCGTTCCGGAAGCCTGGGGATCAGGGAATGTCAGTGTGATGTTGCCGCCCGCCAAACCCGGGAATCCGTATTGGCCACTGAGCAGCATCAGGGGGCAGTAATCCTTGCCGGACGAATAGTAGCTCGTGAGTGTCCCCGTCACATTCCCGATGACCACACACGACTGGTCAAACATCAGAATGGGGTGGCCCAAAACGGATACATTGCCCCAAACCACGGACTGCTGAGCGAACGCGATATCGCTGCGCCCAAGCCCACTTGCAGGATTCGCGCCGTTGTAATCGACAACGCAATTACTGGGGAGTTCGAGAGATCCGATTTCGAGCTGCCTCGCCCGGAATCTGGAGTTGTTTCGCAACTCCAGATCGCTGTTGAGAATGTGGCCCCTAGTCCACGTAGCGGTTCCGATGTTGCGGAAATATGCGGAGGTCTTCCCAGCACCACCCGCCCCAACGCAATCCACTGCGTTGATGTTGAATTGGTCCACGCAGAACGTGTTCGGGTAAGTGACAGCGTTGGCGTCGATATGAATCGCATGATAGACCCCAGACGTATCGGTGTTCGTGAATTTGATATCGCGCATCTCGAATCGTGAGATGTCAGTGCGAGTCGGAATCCAAGTCAGCGTGTGCGAATTGCCAACATTCTGAATGACGGTGTTGATCGGAGAATCCCCGATCAACACGAGCCCTTCGAGATCGCGCATCATGATATTCTCAGCGTGAACGCCATTCGTCGTGATGCGGATGGCATCGTAATCGTCCGCCACGTTGATAGCCTGTTGCAGCGTGTTGAACGGGGATTCTAGTGTGCCGATGCCTTGGGTTGGGCAGCTTGTGTTGACATACCATTCCCCGGGGGTTGTGGATTGTGCAACGCCGGGTTCAGGGTAGATCCCGGATTTGGTCAGCGCGAGAAACGGGGGCTTAGTCATCTAGTCCTCCTCGGAACCAGGGACAATCGACATCGAAATGCACCCGCAATTAATAGGGGTGCCAGGCCATACAAATTCACCGTCTTCGTCTGAATACATGCCTTCGTTGATATCGTATGTTTCCCCGGAATCACTCCATGCCGCGTGTTCTTCCCTGGGATGGACCGATGCCACCGTATGAACCCACTGTGCCCGCGTGATGCCGACTTGGCGTTGCCGGACGCGATGGATGAGTGCCGTGGCTTTATTGTTTTGGTCCCGTGCGATGAGTGCAGCGCGGCGCTTGGTCATGCCGTGAATGTTTTGAAGATCCTTGGTCAACTGGCCCATATTTCGCCCGTTATCAATGCTCTCTCTGATCCCTTTGGAAACTCGGTCCATGTATTCCTGTGGGATGCTTTTGATGAGCTTGATGTTCTCGCCAACAGCAGAATCGAGCGCCTTGGAAACTTCCGCATCCGTCTGGAACTTGACGGAGAATCCCGACTTGCGCAGAGCGGATGTGAACGCGAGATCGCCATGCCGCATTGCGCCGTTAGCAAACGCCTCCGCGATATTCTTGGATTCGGAGTCAAACGTTTTTTGCCACTGAACCCCGAGCTTTGCCATGGCGCGTTTTAGCACCGCGTGAGGATCGGCATCCATCGCCAACCCGGCGTCTTTCCACGCGCTCTGGACATGCACCATAACGCTAGAGTGCATGGTATCAATCATCCGATTCAACCGAGCCCGATAGGCGCTCTCTTCAGCGGCGCTGGGCCGGATAGGAGAGACCTTGATAGCCTTGCGGCCCGGAGCGCGGAGTTTGATCATTAGCTCAGTTTTTCGACCTGATCAGCACGGAAGCAAAACCGAGGCGACAAAGGGTCCTTCGGGTCAAGCACTGCCGTCACGATTGATTGAGCGTTTTCGTGGGCGTCCGGTTCGGGGTCATGGACTTCAATCACCGTCATACGCAGCACGATGTCATCGTTTGTCTTAATCGTTTTGCCTGCCTTGTCAATAGCCATTTTGATCTCCCTATTGTTTAACGAGCCCATGGACAGCCTGAGCCGCCCGGTGAGAATTACAGTATGCCTCATGGATATGCGGAACGCTACTTCCCTCGGACAATGCTTTTTTATGGGCCTCTAACGCCCTCCCGTGAGCCGCGTGAGCCAGCGCATGAGAGCGCCTGGTTCCCTTTTCTTTGGCCTTCTCGGAGGCTTCTGTGGCCGCCCTGGATAGTTTCATGGCAACGGCCAGAGGCTCGTCGCTGTCTTTGATTCCTCCGATGAATTGATTCCCTCGGAACCCCCCGTCCATCACAATATCATTTGCGCGGTCCATGATGTCGGTAGTGATCCCCCCGGCAGCTTGCAACCCAGCGTCTGGAGTTTCCATTTCGTTAGGTTCTGGAGAGGTTGGGACATCTGAAGTTTCCAGATTGTCATAGCCTGATTCGGAGTCTTTCGACAAACGGTCACGGACCTCAAGGGGACTAACCACTCCGGCTGTTACCAACTCGACTGCGCTATCGGCGATGGATTTTTGGATAAGTGATTTTTCCTTTTCTGACATTTCGTAAAGGGGCGCGAAATCGAATGTAATGTCTTCATCGATCTCACCAAGTTCATCGAGCATGATGACCTTGAGAACGGTTTCGAGAGGCGTCCGGAAAAGCCTCTCCTGTTGGTCAGCCACGTAATCGTAATAGATCCGGATATCGCCCTCTGCCGACGCATTGAGCCCCGATGGGGTGATTCCCAGCAGGATCACGAGCGGGGTCTTGGCGACCGCCGCCATGTGCTCCTGAGCCTGGGCCTGGAGCTTGTCCAGACCAGACAAAGGTGTATTGAGCTGGGCCAGATCCTCCGAGTCCTTATTGACCATGAAGACGCCCTGATTGTCTCTCAGCCGCGTGAATAGTTGGACGCGTTTGATAAGCTCATCGCCACTAGGCGATAGCAGAACGTCAAGATCCGTTTTCAAAACCGTGATGGAGAAATTCCGCAAGAGCTTGCCAACGCTATCCCGAGTCCCAAGCCAATAATCCACATAGGGCTGGGCCAGCTGGCTAAGGGAGATCCCGCTGAAGTTGTAGACCGGCTTCAAGAGGTCAGGCAGCGGGCGACTCACGAAATTTAGCAGCCGGGACGAATGAACTTTTGTGCCGTAGACAAACCAGGATGACGGCATGTAATAGTTCGCGGCTAGTGGGTTAGAGGCGTTGTAGTCGGCTGGATATGTGGTGATGGGCTCGATGATTTTGAAGCCCATGAGATCCCCTTGTTTGATCTTGAATTTGTTGAGCATCAAGGGCTTCCCAAGCTCTTCGCCCTCGATATCTCCAACATTGATGAACAACTGCGCTCGGCCCATTTCGCCATCAAGTTCCGCTCCGCGCCGGAAGAGATCCCGGATGTGATGACGGCGAAAAGCCTTTTCAATTTTGGCAATGACCTCAGATTTATCGTCACTGCTGGTGGACCGAAACTTGATCCACTTGCGCGTCATCTCCGCAGCCGTGCGCTCCGACATATCGCGGTATTCCGTGAGCTGGCAGAGTTCCGTCAGATAAGGGAATCCTGGGAAGCCCATGCCATCCAGCACATTCGCAGTGACGCCGCTCATTCCGTTCAGGACGAATGAGTCATCCGCCGCCATATTCTTCCACGCCGAATCGAGCCCCAGCGAAGGACTAGCACCCTTAGGCAGAATACCAGGCGGGGGAATATACGGCTCCATCGGGATGCGTGCCCGAACGGGAATCCCTGTCTCATCCGATTCGGCGCGAGCCTGAGAGATCGCATTCCGAACGGAGGCCAAGTAGGCGCGTCGCCGGGCCTCCAATTTGTCTTCGTGAGACTCCTCGGCAACATCGGGCTTACTAACCAGCGCGTCCTGTTTGATACGTCTCCAGATTGATTCAAACATTCTGCGCATCACAGCCTCGCCAATAGTTCGGAAGAAATGTTGAGCCCCTTAGATCCGCCAACTGCCTCTTCGAGTGCACCAATGAAGGAGTCCACATCATCGTCGTGTGCCACGTTGGGAAACGCAGTGCAATTGCCGACGAAACGAGAAACCCATGGCTCCCCCTCAAACAAATAGCATAAGCCAGATTCATGGTTGGGGCTAACAAGTTCTGCACGTTGGACCTTGTCTTTGCCCGTGGGGACCTCCCGAATGGGTAGCCTTGTTTCCCGGTTGAGTTCCTGGACTAGCGCCAATCCGGAGGCAGAACCGCCGCCCTCTACGATGATGGCGTTAGGCAGCCATTGGTCATATTTCTGTTGGACAACACGCTTGAGTTCTGGGAACTCGATTCGATCCTGGAACACATCGATCAGATAATATCTGGACGGCGCAATCCCTAGAGTTGTGCAGGCGTTGAAATCGTTATCGTTTTTCTTCTTCGCACCGATGGCGGTGTCCCACCGCTGGATGATCTTGCGGATACCGAGCGCTGCGAAGTATTCTTTGCGCTCTTGTGCGCTCATAATCGTGAGCGGCTTCGGCGGTTTGAGGTATCGCCAGTTCTCGGCCTTGAAGATGCTGCCTTCACGGGCCGAGGGCCTCTGTTGATACAGCGAGTTCCAAACGCGCTCACCAACGGCATGGCGAATACGGTCCAGGTGCTCTGTATTATACCGTTCCGGGTGGAGGGGCTCACCTTCCCTTCGGTGCGGTTCATCGGCCTCGGCAACGGCTGGGAATCGAATCACTCGCCAGTGTTCTCCTTCGCCATCTGACTCGTGGGTCAGGAGCCGTCCAACAAGGTCATCTTCATGCCATCTTGTCATGATGACCAGCACCCCCCCACCAGGCGCTAGACGTGTGTATGCTGTCGAGGTAAACCACTCCCAAACCTTGTTGCGGTAGACCACGCTATCGGCCTGCTCCGCGTCTTTGATGGGGTCATCAATCAAGAGGCAGTCGGCACCCATACCTGTGATCCCGCCGCCGATCCCAGCGCATCGATAGACTCCCTTGTGCCCGACAATCTCAAAGATATCGCTATTGCGCATGTAAGAGCCATCTGCCAGCGTCCGGATATTTTTCCCGAACAGCCGAGTGCCGGGGAACAACCTGGCGTAATCTGCGGAGTCAATAACGCGCTGAACATCCCGGTTCATCCTGCTTGCGAGATCGGACCCATAGCTTGCCGCAATGATGGAGAGATCAGGGTATTTCCCATATGCAAATGCTGGGAACCTTCGACTTACAAGCTCACTTTTCCCATGCCGGGGGGGCGCTTCCAGGATCAGCCGAGGCGATCTCTTCGCGGCCACCTCACTGATGAACCAGTCGAGCGCCTCGCAAACCTCACGCGCAAACCATCCCGCCTCGTATCCGGGGAACGTGCGGAGGACGAACGGGAGGAGGTGCCGCCGCGCCTGCTCGTCCATAATGTCATCGAGAGAGATCACTCTGCCGCCTGTGCCTTTTTGGTGAGTGCTGCGAGCTGCAACAATTCGGCGTCATCAAGCTTGGTGAGGTCTGGCCCCTGCGAGACGGGTATTGCCCCACCGTTAGGCCCAGATGCCTCTACTCGTTGCGGCGCATCCAGCCCGAGCAACTCCGCTCGGCGCTTGCCCACTTTAAGCGCGGTGTCCACGGCCCGGATATCGCCTGCCTGAATTTTTTTAGCGATCGCTTGCAGATAGGTGTCGCATCGCAAAACCTCCAGCTCGACGAGATCGGCTTTGGCCTGAGAGATAGATTCCCGCTCGGCCACGAACGCGTCGTCAACCAGGCGTTTGGCTGTAGCCAGGCCAATACTCAATTGGGACGCAATCGCCCGATATTTGTAGCCCAACGCCCTTAACCTCAAGGCCTGGGCCTGTTTGAGCAATCTGGCTGCCCCATCCACGGGTGATTTACTGCGTCCCATTGGGTAACTCCTTTGTATTCAGCTGCAAAAAATATTTGAAAATACGCTTGACAGGTTTAGGCCGAGAAACGATACTATTTGCATGGGCAGGGAGCCCAGACCACAAGGATCCACGATGACTACGACGACGACCTACAACACCAAGGTTTTTCTCAGCATCGAGCGCCCCAACGGCCAGGTCGAGGAGGTCGATGTAACCGGCAGGTTTGCCGCCCCGATCCACCCCACCATCATGGCTAAGATCACCGCAGCAACCGCGCAAGCCGGTAAGGGCAAGGTCATCAAGTCTTACTCTGTGACAACCAAGGGCACCCGCGAGCTTTCCGCCGTTGATCTCGTAGACATCAGTTACGAGCGCATCACCAAGGCTATGAATATCTAACTCACCACCACTAACTCCAAGGAGCGCCCAATGACCACCACGCCCCACACCTCCGTAACGCTCGGCCAGTGGATCGGCGATCTTGATACCGCCGTGGCCTACATGGACGACGAGATCCGGGAGCATCTCCATAACGACATCGCGCCCTGTGATGACCAAGTATTCCTCGACACTTACTGCGCCACCCACATGGCCAAGTTCGGAGCGGATTTTGTGATTAACTAATGGCCCGCCCCATTTCCCCATGCGCCCGGTAGCTCCGGGCTTTTGGGGTCGATGGATGACCCCTGAAACGGAGATGACATGACCAATCGCGCCGAACTGCTCAAAGCCTTCGCGGCCCAGGCCAAGGAATGCGACCGCCGGGGAGACGTTGTGTTGCGCTCCCAGGCTGCGAACTCCTGGCGCGAGGTGGCAACCGAGACCGAAGCCGCCAAGGCCCCGAAATACCTGACCTGGATCGGTCGGAAATAATGCCTCACCCGACCGCCCTTCCTGAGTCCTAGCGCTCTCCACCCCAAAAGGAATCACGTCATGAATAAGACTGAAATCAATTGGACAGACCTTTCTTGGAATCCTCTTTCGGGATGTTCCAAAATCAGCCCTGGATGCGATTACTGCTATGCCCACACCATCGCCGAGAACAAGGCCGGAACGCGGGCCTTCCCTAATGGTTTTGGCCTGACCTTCCGCCCTCACAAATTGGTGGAACCTCTCAAGGTCAAAATCCCTACTCTGATTTTTGCCAACTCGATGTCTGATTTTTTCCACCCTGGAGTCCCAGACGAATACCGGGATCGGATCTTCGATGCCATCCGCGCCGCGCCGCAGCATCGTTATCAAGTCCTCACCAAGCGTCCGGCGTTGGCGGCTAAGTATTTTGCCACCAGAGACATTCCAGATTGCGTTTGGATGGGCGTGACGATTGAGAACCGCGCCATGCTTGCCGAACGGTTGTTGATTCTTCAGGACCTTCCGGCCAAGACCCGGTTCCTCTCGATCGAACCTATTTTGGAAGATCTTGGCCAAATTGATCTTGCAGGAATAGATTGGGTCATCGTTGGCGGGGAATCCGGCCACCATCTTATGGACCCAGATGTTCGGTCTCGTCGTGGTCTGGCCGATCGGGTCAATGGGAAATGGGAAGCCCGCACGGATCGCATGGATTGGGTTAGGTCGATTCGAGATCAATGCCTTAAAGCCAATGTTGCATTTTGGTTTAAGCAATGGGGTGGTGCTGTTGGCCCCCTTGCGGGCAGATCGCTCGATGGGACCACGTGGGATGGTCTCCCGACTCACGCGCTCCCAGGGATGGTCTACCAGCATCGTCACTTGCTCCCTTTGGATTGAAAGACAATCCCCGAATACACCATTTTTGAGCTAGTAGCCCCATCAGCCTCCCATGCATGAGTGATCTCCAAATTGGACCGGCGAAGGAATCCAGCCAGAGCCAATTTGGAGATTGCTATGTTCCCATGGGTCGAAGGCGATTTTGACGCAGAATCCAGCCCGGCTAATGTCGCCAAACTGAAAGGCAATCCTCCCATCCGGGTTTTCAGGCTTGAGCCATCGGTTAGGATGAGCCCCCCGATTTCTCCTTTCCGCCACCGCCTACGTGCCGCCAGGATGAGAACTTGGTCCCATGGTGAACCGTAGGAATCGAAGTCGAAGATGTTGAACTGCTGGAGATCAATCGACCGCATCACATCGTGATTGTCAGCCATAAATCTAGGGGGGTCCGAGAACAACCATTCTCGGCTGTCGCACCCGACATAAGCATCTGCCTTTGCCCAAACCTCCCGATACATCTTGCCAGTCCCACAAAACGCATCAAACACCCGCGATGGCTTTACAAGTTGTAAAACATTTTCACGAATACCCACCTTTGCAGCAAAGGCCTCTGGGTTGTTATCGGTTTTGGTCCCACTAATCTTCATTTTTCAGGACCCCCACATTCACCAGGACGCCGGGGATACTCCCAAGATATTTTTTGATCGCCTCTAACGCATCCATTTGTTTAGGGAGTGGCCCGTCTACATTGATCCAAAATCGCGCTTGCGCCAGCTCGGAAATATCGAGTGGACGAATTTGAATCTGCTCTTTTATTTTCTCGGGCTCATCATCGAAACCCAACAATGCTTTGTCAATCCCTTCTGAGGCCAGAAGGTCCAGTTCCTCGGCCAAGATATCCTCATCCCATTCTGAGTTGGACGCAATCTTGTTGTCAGCTATCACATACGCACGAGCCTGGTCTGCCGATAGATGCGCAAGATCCACGGTTGGCACTTCTTTTAGTCTGAGCCTCTGGGCGGCAAGGAATCGACCTCCGCCCGCAACAATCATGTCTCCGTGTGTCAAGACCGGATTGTTGAACCCAAACGCTAGGATGCTTTCAGCGATCTGGTTTACCTGACGATCCGAATGCGTCCTCGAATTCCTGGGGTTTGGCACCAGGTCATTCAACGGCCGCATCACAATTTGCATATCGCCACTCGCCGGAATTTCCAAATTCCGTTCCGCCGGGGATGTGTTCCGAGACTTGGCCATGTGTCCATCCTATCACAATGCGTTGCGTGGGTTGATCTTTGACGCTTCGTAATGCTTTTGAATCCGTTCCGATGCTACATGTTTACATTTCGTAATCCATGACTTCTGACAAACCGTCAAGTTTTGGATCTCCAGTGTAGCCTTGGTTGATGTTCCCTGAGCATTCAGCCTGGCATGTAGAGCACCCCATACCAGACGCGCAATCGTGTCGAGCGGTGGTATGGGGAGTAGGAGGAGGATCATCACTCACTTGCGCATCAACTCGGGGTGTTTGGCGGGATCAAAACGATGTTTACCGTCCTTACCCATGCTCCACGGGTTTGTGGCTTCCCGGTGATGCGTGGGTGGAGTAGCTTCATCCTCGGGCTTGAGCATGGATTGGATCTCAAGGGCTCGGGTCTTGCGGTGGCTATCAGCCTTATCCTGCTTCTCTGAATGGCAGGTGGTGTTGCCTATTTTAGGGGTCTTCCGTTTAGACCGGCTCAAGATGCCTCCATGGCTAGATTTGCTAGGCTGGACAATCCCTCTAGTCCTACACTGGAATCTCTTGCGCCCTGCGTAGCCATCCGGGCAGGAACTGGGCCGACTCAGGGCGGCTTGCGACGATGCTCCGATATCGATACTCGGATTCGTTCCGCAGCATCGTTAGCATTTCGATGGGGTGCACGGCATTGATGGCCGCTTCTGTCTTGGGGCCGTAGACTCCATCCGGGTTGAGATATGCGCCAATGTCATTCAGGGCATCCTGGACCATGCTGATAGCCGCCTTCGGGCCGAAATTCACCGCCATGTCGAAAATCTTGGTGGCCACACGCTGGTCATCGATCCCATCGAATCGCCAGTAATCGGAGCGATAGATGGATTCAACCTGAGTCGGGGTGATGGCCTTGAGCGCGTCCTTGGTCATAATCCCGTGTTTCTGGGCCACGGCCTGGGTGACCCCGTGCATCGTCGCTCCGCCCGGATCGGCCGGGTTGTCGCTCCAGCCTCCCTCGTGTTTGAGAACAAACGGAAGTGCCTTTTCGAGAGTTGAGGTCATTTCATCCCCTTTCTTCTGGGGGACAATAAAGCCATGGCATGTTTCAATGTGCTAGTTGGTTCGGGAGGATTCGACATCACATCTACAAAACGGGTAGATTCATTGGTAGATAGATGAACATTTTCCATTGTTAATCCTCCACATGAACGGCAGGCAGGTTTAACCTTTTTAGTTTTGGTCCACGGCCATTTCATACGATCCTCCCTATGGGTTCGATGTCCTCAATCCGTGCGCCGAACGTGACGCCGTGCTCCGTCGCAGCCTCAGCTTCCATCTTGAGGAGATACAGGCGCATCCCTGAGTCCGTGAGCTGGGTTGTGGAGCCCACGAGGGCCCGCGTGTCTTTCCACGGGTTGTATCCCCACTTCCGGTAGCCTTCAACCACATGTGAGGGGTCGAAGTCGGGATCGTTTTCATCCGGCAGAAACAGCTCTTTGAAATGCTCGTGCCAAACTTCGGCGGCATACTGGCTGCCTTGATACCATCCATCACGCTCGATGTCTCGGAGAGGCCCGGCCCACATCGCTGCGTTCGTGGAGAGCTTCCGTTTTTTAACCTGTTCCCGAATCAAGATTTCAATGGGGTGCTCAGGGTCAACGGGTAGGTTAGATATCAGCGATTTGGCGTGTTCAGCCTGTTGGGGGGCCCGGAGCAATATTTGGCGGGTTTCCACCTTGGGACGCTTGAGCGTGGTTCGCTTCTCATTCATTGGATGGCTATCAATGCGATCCGAGACTCTAGTCCTAAAACTTTCGCTTCAAGTTTTGTAACGAGGCAACACAGAGCTTCGATCTGACGGGTCTGGGTTTCATTGGTATGCCAATACAAAGACATGGTTCCTCCAGATAAACAGGATTACGGTCTGACGGGATAGTGATTGAGAAGGACCCGGATTTTAGCTCGGACCTGATTGCGGTCCTGCCATCCATAGGCGTTGTAGAGGTCTAGTGGGTCCAGGGTTTCACCTAATGCCGTCTCCAGTTCTGCCACGCGGGCGCGAAGTCCTGCAATTTTCTCTAGTTGATCTATTTCCAGATCAGTCGTCAGCCTTATTTTTTTATCGCTCATGCCATCACCTTGGGTAGCCGATCCAACGCTTGATACAGCCTCGTATTTGAGAGCCCCCCCGGGGCCCTACGCACAGAGTCAGCAGCCTGCAATGCCTCAATCACGGCAACAGGATCGGATCGGAACCATGAGATCAATTCGGTATTTGCCGTCCACTTGTCAGGCCCTGACTGGGTAGCAGCCATAGCAAGCGCCCTGAGGTGAGATAGATGCGACGGGCTCATTGGACATCAAACGAAATCGGCATCGTGTCAATCTCGTTATTGTGAACCAGACATTTACACGACACCACATAGATGGCAACGCCGTCCGAATCAACATACATCCCGCGACCTCGGCCATTATTCATGACCGGGCATGTGCATCCGCTTTCCGTTGCCTTTGGGCTACCAGGAGCCCCCTTTGGATGATTCTGAAGCGATGATGGCATGAGTTGATTCCTTTTTATGCTGGTTGTTTCCCGTCGTAATACAAAGCCGATGCAATGGCCTCTTTGATCCACGACGTTCGAGTTTGATCGCCTCGCGCATCGTCTATGGCTTCCCACATACTGGTCGGGAGCGCGATCTTTTTATCGGTCAATGGGTCTGGGTTGAATTTGCGGCGTCCGGCGTTCATTTTACGGCCACGCAGAATGCTTTGTGCCAAAGATAAATCTGTCTACGAGTAGAAGCCGTTGGCGTCCTATCTCCAGAGAACCATCTATTTACGGTAGCTCTATTGTATTGGATGACATATGACACATTCTTCCACGTCCCCAGCTTATCAAAGAGACCGTTCAACTGTTTGAGCGTGGTTTCGAGCTTAATTGTTTTGAGTTCCATTTTTGGCCTCCCGTTGTGCTCTGTAGTTTTCTTGACGTTTGCCATATGCCTGAAGATGATCCGGGTCCAAAAAGGGCGTCTCCGGCAGAGCGTCCTTTGCCATCCCGGCGTCAAAGAGAAATCTTCGCCATGCTCCGACTTCGTTTCGATTCCGAGCGTCCATGCACTGCCAGTTGTGCTCATTCGCCTCAATGAGATCGTAGAGTTTTCGGCACCGTTTGATTGCCAACGATATCGCGCATTCCACCGTCATCATATTTTGGGTCCTCCTCTGATTACAGGTTAACCCTAGCCGGTTGCATGTCAAGGTTCAATACCTGTTTCACACATTATTTTTTTGATCTTGTCTCGGATTTCAACCTCGGCGCCATAGCGGGCGCGAAACTCGATGGGGTTGCGGTGGATGCTAAGGGAATTTGGATGCTGCTCATTGTGGTGCATCCTGCACAAAGGAATTGCATCGGAGTCATCCGCACGCTGGCCCATTCCTGGCCCCAGGTTGCCCCCAGAGCGGGGGTGGTGAGGTTCAGCCTCCACCTGCCCCATCCCATCCATTCGACAGGCCCAGCATCCGAACCGGCGCAGCGCGGCGAGGTGCTCGGGATCTTCCTTCCGTTTTGGCTTGATCCTGGGTGCGGGATTGCCCTTACGTCGAGGCTTCAGTCTCTTGGCCGGGATGGCAGAATGACGCATCACCATCCACTCCCCTTCCCGAGCGTCCCCGCGGCAGGATGTTGAGGCTCGGTCTCGCGTTCAACCTCCACATACCGGCAATAGCCACCCTCAAATTCCATGGAGATGGATGTGCATTCCCCATCCCTGTGCTTTGCGATGATTAGCTCTGCGGTTCGGTCCGGTTCGTCACCCTCCATCTTCGGCTTGGGTTTCCGGTGGATGAACATGACGATATCGGCGTCCTGCTCAAGGCACCCTGAATCCCTGAGATCCGAGAGAATGGGCTTACGGTCTGCCTTCTCCACTTCGCGGTTGAGCTGGGAGAGAACCACCACCGGACAACCGGCTTCCTTCGCCAGCACCTTCAGCGTCCGGGAAATATCCCCGATGCGGGTTGCCTCGTTCTTGCCCTTTGCGCTGCCGTCGCTGGCCACGAGAGTCACATGATCCACGATGACCAAGGCAGGGACCTCGCTCATCTGGGTAGCCTGCCTTAAAACGTGAGAACGTATCTCATTGGCGGTGATACTGGCGTTGTCGTCGATCAGGATTGGGAGAGACTGCACGGTTTTGATGGCCCTCCCAAACATACCGCGCTGGAACTCAGTGAGTGTTCGGGTTTTCACTGCGCGCTGGGGGACGCTCCCCACATTGCAGGCCATCCGGCGCACGAGTGCCTTGTCTGGCATTTCCAGGCTGAAGATGAACACCGGCCCCGCATGGGCGATGGCGATAGCCCAATTGAGTGCCAGCGCGGTTTTGCCGATGCCAGGACGGGCTGCAAGGATAATCATCTGGCCCGGCTGGAATCCCTGGGTGATGTCGTCCAAGCGCGTGAACCCAGTCCTGAAACCGGGGGCAACATCGGCGTCCAGGTCCGCCATGACGGAATCGGCGCACTCACCCGCAGAGATCAACCCTCCCTTGTGCTGGCTCACGGTGATGGAGGCTAGTGATTCGGCGGCGCGGGATGCAACCTCTTCGGGGGATTCGTCCCCTTGTGCTTCGCGGATGAGGGACGCGCCCAACCGGATCAGTTCCCGGCGCTTCCGGTGCTTCCCTAGGATGTCAACCAGAGCCATGGGACGGCCCACTTCTTCAAAATTCAGGGCGTCCACGATGCCTGAGAAGCCTCCGACTTTCCCGAGTTCGCCGGTTTCCTGGATGGCATCACGGAGGGTCAGGGCGTTGACCTCGGACCCCCCACGCGACAACTTGCGAGCGGCTTGAGCGATGATCCGATAGCCAGGGTGCATGAAGTCGTCGTCGCGGAGCTTGCCCATACACTCGGACAACTCACGATCAGCACCGGGGCCGCATAGTGTCGCCAGTAGCGCCCGCTCGGCTTCCACGTCTTCAGGGAGGCGATCAGGATAAATGCTCATGCCGGGATCTCCTTAGATAGTTGCATTCGCACGTAGACCGCACGGGCGAATGGGAGCCAATTAGCGGCATTCGGGCCTTGGTCTTCGGCCTTCCCGAAGAAATACTGCGGGGCCTTGATGTGAGCAGGCTGAGACCCAAGATAATCAAGCCAGGATTGCACAAGAATTTTCAGCGTGATTGCAGAGTGGTTTTCTTGAATGTCCATAATTCTGGTGAGGAGATCGCCACGAACGACTCGGATTTTGCGCCCATCACGGTCTTCTCCTGGGCAGGATTGCACAATCTCACCGACCGCTTCCAAAAGTTCCACTGGGACAGGGTTTCCCAGAGAATCTTTTTGGATCTGTTTTGCAGATTTCTGTCTACGGCCCCCTTTGGGGGGTAGGGGGGTATGGTCCTCTGGTCCTTCGGTCCTTAGATCCTTGATCCTTGATCCTTGATCCTCCGACGACTGTTCGAGAGGATTCGAGAGGATTCGAGAGGATTCGTCGAATGGCTGTATTTTTGACTGTGACGGTTTGTCTATCTTCTGGTGTTTGCACCAGTTAAGAATTTCGAGGTAGGAATCACCACCAATCGAATACAGCCCAACGCACCTCTCCGTCGATAATTCTCGGAGCCATCCATCGATTAGATTTTTTGCGTCGTCATCATAGGGGAAAAGAAGGCTCGCGAGCATTCGCGAATTCCCGCGAAGCCTCCCCGAATCATCGGCGAGTGTCCACAACATTACGAAAAGCAGCCGAGCATCTCGGGAAACTCTTCCCATACTCTCGGACTGAGGGAATTCGGGTTTGATGGTCCTAATCCTAGCCATCAGCCCAACTCTCCCGCGATCTCCATCGCAAGGATACGATTGAACAGTTCCGCCTTGCACCTGAGCAGATACACCACTGCCAATGAAAGATCCTGATTGCCAGGCATTGCTTTATGCACGCCATTGGCAAGTCCGAGTGCTACTTGAATTTCTCCAAGATGTCTCTGATGCCTTCGATACTCTGATCCAATTTTGACTGCCATCGCGGCCTCATAAAAGTCCTGCCGCTCCAACCCTGGTAGCAACCCATCGAAGGGCAGGGGTGGACGGCGGCAGGGGTGAATTGTGATATTCCGCCGGTTGCTACACCAGCTACATCAAGTTATGTCATTTAGGATCGGAGTCAAGGGCCTCAATGAGATCCGATAACGACCACGCCACGAGACAAATCGCCCCGTGGGCCTCGGCATTGATTAGGAAGGTCTTCTGGTCTTCCGACGGCTTGCCAGCGGGATGGAAACTGCACACGCCTTGATAGCCTCCAGGGCGCTTGCATTCGCAGAACAGGATGCGTCCACCGGGGAGGATGCCCATGATGTCGGGCCACCCCTCGGGAATGTCGCCTTGGCCTCCTGCACCCATGGCCACACCACGCGATGCCAGGATCTTTCGGGTTCGCTTGCCGCCCGCGTCCATGTGCCAGGCAGGGATACCACGGCGGGAGAGTTCCTGGAGGCAGTCGGCCTGCACAGAATCCTCATCCGTGGGCATGGCCAGCACGGCACGAGAGTAGCGGGCTGGATCAAAGACCAGAATCATTTCCCGCCCTTCAAAATCCTAGAGATTCTTTGTTCGTTCGCATTGCCTCTAGACATTTCCGCTATCTGTTTCTCTCTGCGAAGCTCCTCGGCCTTCCACCGCTGATAGAATTCGGCATCGGATCGATAGTCGCGCCAACCCAATCGGGATCGCAACAAAAGACAAAAAGACAATACCAGCGTCCACGCCACAAACCTGACTCGCGCAGAAATAGGGCACGGATCGGATCTCAAATCGGAGTGGGCCGCGCATTTATGGGGACGCATTTCAATAGGCTGCATCATTTTCCCTCCAACATGGTCCATACGTTTTGGAGATGAATCTGCCCCCGGCCCGTGATGTAGGTTTTAGGGCTAACGCGATCAACGCCGTGAGTATCCTCAAGCGCGATCTCCTTGACGATGAAAATGCCCTGATTGATCCACGTTTGATAGGGTAGGATCTGGCGTTTCATGATGTATCCGTGATCCCGAAGCCACGCGAAAAACCGGTTCTGTCCCGTCCCGAGAATCTTGGCGAACTCTCCAATGGAGATGGCGTCCGGAGTCCCTCCAACTTGAGCGTGGAATTTGATGGCGGGTTCTGCGGTTTTCAATTCTTCGGCCTGTAATTCAACCTTGCAAGCCAGTTCCATCCGCTTGCTTTCGATGTCAGCAGCCAAGCGCAGGGCTTCACAGAGAGTCTGGGGGACCTTGAACTGTTGAACGCCGTAGCTCCCGGTTTTTCGGATGGAAGGTAGCACTTCCCCGGCAACCCATTTTTGCATTGGCAGAGCCGCAGCTTTATCGGAACGTCCGAGAAAGAAATAGAGTCCCTGCTCGGAAAGGACTGCCATGTCTTGGGTCCCAGAGGGGGTTACAACGGATGTGATCCCCCTCCATTCTTCGGGAACATGCTCAATCCTGGCGCTTCCGTTCCACGAATAGCCCAGAGCCTCTGCGACATCCTTGGCCACCCAGAATGGTTCCACTCCCACCATGACGGTCCTGATTGGATGCGCTCCAAAATTGAACGTCTGGAGTCCGGCCTTGGGGGATGCAGGGGATGAGATCGGATGGACCACAGAAACGTCTTCGTCCGGGATCAATGGAATCGCAGGCGTGGGAATCTGAAAATCGTGCAGAGCTTTACATGCGTGATTCCCTAGCCATGCAACGATCGACCCCTTGTCGTGGCTGACTCGGAGAATCGACATCAATTCATTGGCGCGATGGGCGGGGATACATCCTTTCCCGCCAATGAATGTTTGGCACCAATATCGTTCCCGACCCGCCATCCTCGGCATGATTTCTTTGGCCAAGGAAAGCCCCAAGAGTTCAGCAGTGAGGCCCAGAGCTAGATATCGGTCTCCGTTGGTGTTTACCATGAGCGGGATATGACCATACGGGAACGGGATTTTGAAAAGCTGGGGGGATGAAATTGTGTCGGTCATGGATGTGTCTCCTGTGTTTGTTGATCGTTAACTATCTCGCGCCGTGTTTCGCAGATCAGCCGGTAAGTGATGTCCCGAGCCTCTGCGTATCTCGATTGGCTCTGGGCATCCTGGATGTCCATGAGCTTGTGAAGTAGATATTTGATGTCCATATGTCTCCTATTTATGGCTAGGGCGTTTACTCGCTCGGCATGAGCAAGCACAACGCCAGAATGATCAGGCATGACAATGCGTAAGCGATCTTCAAGGCTCCACCTCCCTTCCATGGACGATCTGGAAAACGCGCTGACGAGAGCATCGGAGTTTCCTTCCGATTTCCGCCTGCTTCATTCCGCCGTCGAAAAGTTCGAGCACTTTTCGGGCAAAGGCGAGCTGCTCGGCTCGGATTTTTTGGAATCGGGAGGGGGGAGGGGTTTTTGGTCTCATGCCATCCATGATGGGCCGTGAGTCGCCGATGTCAAGATAAAAAACTTTCCACGAAAAAAGTCTTGACATCCTACCCGCCGGGTCCGATATTGAATTCAGATCCGACCAGGCGGCTCCCTGGATTACGCACACAACAGAGGATGCTATGCCGACACGAGACAATGGAAAGCGTAACCGAGTTTAACTTACGCCGGTTGCGAGAGGATTGAGAGGCACCCGTGCGGTTTAGATACACCGTGGAAATGTGGTTCATCGGTCCCCTCGGGATCAGGCACCCTTGCTGCCCCTGGTTCTGTGCGAACTGGCGCGAGGTCAAGAAGGCGATCCGGCTCTACGGGCGCAAGAAGAACTACATGCTCAAGATCCAGAAATTCCACTCCGACCACATCCCCCAGCCAATCGGCTGATATCCATATGGAGGAACCATGCGAACCCTAGCCGATCATATAGATGATGCCCGTAGGTGGGTAGATCCTCCGCTATCCGATCCCATGCAACTGTATGGATGGAGGCCTACCATCGCCGTGATGATGTCTAGACTGGACGAATTGGAAGCCATGGTTGCCTGGCGTCCTATCGCCACCGCGCCTAAAGACGGAGCGGAAATCATGGTTTGTGGCGACGGCTGCGTTTCGATGGTGCGCTGGCTCGATGGGTTGGGATGGCGATTGGCCGAACCCGGCAGCTACGCTGAAGATTCCGGGCTTTGCTTCGAACCTACGCACTGGATGCCTGTTCCTGACCCTCAGTGACTATTGTCTGTTAGGTGATTTTTTTGAAAAATGCCTTGACATCCTGGACCATGGGATTAATCTTGTAGTTGTAAGCCACCCACCCCAAGAGACGAGCCACGAGCCACGGGCCGTTGAGGGAATGGGACGCACCACCCGCACCGGATCTTTGCCAACCACATAACGATTCAAACGAGACGGCACACGCTTGAGGGCGCGGTCCAGCATGATCCAGGCGCAGAGCTACAGAGTGCGCAACGCGAGGGTGTGAGCTACCCAGGGCCTGGAGAACGACAATATCTAATATCCCCGGTGGCAGCTGAGTCTCGCTGGCCGGGGCCGAACACGGAGCGGAGACACCTCATCGCGGAGCTCTCTGCTGGTAGCCCGCCGCTCCGTGGATAGGCGAGGGGATCAATGGTGTAGATCAGTGGTAGATGCAACGTCCAGTAGGTCCATCCCAGTCATCGGCGCCGATGGCGCAATGGGACAAGCCGAAGACGCCGACCCCGGTTCGAGTCAGTGGCACCGATCCCTTCCCCCATCCACAAGGAGAAAAAATGGCAAGAAGCTCTAACAGGATCAACGTCGAAATCGATCTCTTTGATTGTGATGAGACCGAAATCATCGATTTCGTCCAAAAAAACTACGCTCCAGAGGATGTTTTCTCAAAGGATGATCTGTCCCAATGGGCAACCGATAACGGCTTCGAGCCGGTCGAACCATGACGAAGGCCAAACCGATCCCCCCGGAGATAATTGACCGAGCATCGCAACACCTAGCGGACCACATTTTGAATTTGGCCAACAGTATGGGGAACGCGGCCCAGAATATGGAACACGATCGCAAGCATTTTGGGATGGCCCTCACAAGTGGCATTGCAATCACCGATCTCTCGGCCCGTATGGGCCTCTGGTTGGCCATCGAGATTGCCGAGGGGCGTCTGGTTCCCGGAATCTACAAGAGCAAGTAAAACCCATCCTGGGGCGGCGTGGAAGGACACGCAAGGCTTAGGCTCGTGCGACGAGACCTGCCGGATTCGCATAACTCCGGAAGCCGGTATCAAGCCCGGCCCCCAGGAACCCATCCCAACGCAGTAAGGAGCACGATACCGGACCTGCCGAGGCGCAGCCCAGCGAAACGGGCAAACACGCGTCAGTGTGCTGGAGCGCACGGTGGGACGCCAGAGAGCTATCCCACAAGTCCGGTTCGATTCCGGGCGCGTCACCCAATCGAGCCGGATGCCGCTGATCCCGCAAGGGAGCGGCGCTAAGTGCACAGCAAAAGCGGCCCGATCAGCCGCAGCGGCCTCCATCCGGCACCTATCGATTTTCTATGGTCGCCCGCCCATAACGACCATATCCCGACCATAACCCGCAGCGCCGCCGTGGAACCCGGCAGCGTGAGCCATATCTGGAGGTAGCGCCATGGTCATCAAGTTCCAGCCTCTTCCGCCTCCCCCGCCAATAACGCCCGCACCCATCAAGCGACAGGAGAAAGCCGCATGAACCGCTATACACCTGAAGAACTGCAAGAAGTCCTCCGGCTTCATACCCTCTGGGTAAGGGGCGAGGATGGCGGGGAGAGGGCCAACCTCTGGGGTGCCAATCTCTGGGGTGCCGATCTCCAGGGTGCCGATCTCCAGGGTGCCGATCTCTGGGGTGCCGATCTCCGGGGTGCCGATCTCCGGGGTGCCGATCTCTGGGGTGCCGATCTCCAGGGTGCCGATCTCCAGGGTGCCGATCTCCAGGGTGCCAATCTCCAGGGCCTGAAGATCTCTGCGATCCGCGTCTTTTCTGGACTCTACGAATACCAATGTCAGGCGGTCGTTTCCGAGGACGGAGCCCCATGGATCCGCATGGGATGCCTCTGGAAGAGCTTGGAGGATTGGGATTCCATCGGGATTCGCAAGAGCAACATCAGTGAGTTTCCAGATGATGGCTCCGATAAGTCCGAGCGCCGAGCGCGGGCGTTCGACTACGTGCGGGCCGAGGTTCTGGTGATGGCCGAGAAATTCAAGGCGGAGCAGGCAGCATGAAC
>JBDKSR010000251.1:0-2302 GCA_039680545.1 Bryobacteraceae bacterium
ATGGGCGGCCGCGGGTCACAAAGTGAAATTCGTTTCCAACACAAATGGCGACGTGGGCCACTTCAGCGAAGGGGGCGGCGCGCTGGCCCTCCGGCGGATGGCCGAAGTGAAGCAGTGTGCGGAGATCCTGGGCATTGAGACGCAGGTGCTGGACATTCATGATGGCGAGTTGCTGCCCACGATTGAGAACCGGCGCACCATCGCCCGTCTTATCCGCGAATGGCAGGCGGATATCGTCTTGTGCCATCGCCCCTATGATTATCACCCGGACCATCGTTACACCGGTGTTCTGGTTCAGGATGCCGCCGTGCTGGTGGCGGCCCAGTTCTTCGCCACGGACGTCCCGCCGTGTCCCCGCAATCCTGTAATCCTGTACTACCGTGATACGTTCAAGAAGCCGTGCCCATTCGAACCCTCGATCCTTGTTGCAATAGACGACGTGATCAAGAAGAAGAAAAAGTGCATCACCTCGATGCCTTCGCAGTTCGCCGAGAAAGATTCCTGGCTCGGACGTTACCTGCCCGGGGTGCCTAAAGACGATAAAGGCCGCGCGAAGTTCATCTGTGACAGTCTTATCTCCAGGGACATTTGCGCCGCCGATCAGTATCGGGACAAGCTGACGCTGCGTTACGGCGAGGCACGCGCGAAAGAGGTGAAATACGCCGAAGCTTTTGAGGTTTGCGAGTATGGCGCTCAGCCCACCCCGGCGGAGCTGAACGCAATGTTCCCGATGTGAAATCGAGATAGGGGGGAGGCTCGCGCCTCCTCCCCTCTCACACCACCCGGCGTGCCTGCTCGGCACCGGGCGGTTCCAATCAACAAGCAGTTCGCACAGCAAGATAGACAGCTTCAAGGTCCGTCAGCCCCGTTTCTTTGAACCAGCGTAGGCTCATGGCGCGATGGGCTTGCGGCGTGTCCGCCAGGCGCCACCATCCCTTGCCCGAACCGCCCAGCTTATAGGCCGAGTCTTTGCTTTCGCCCAGTTGCATGAGGAACTGGGCTATCGCGCGAGCTCGTTTGCATTGCTTGAGGCGCAGGCAACGCAGGCGTCGCCGTAGCCATTGACCAATGTCCTGCATGAGGCTCTTCATTCGGGCCATCCGGAAATACTGAATCCAACCCGTGAGCTTTTGGTTCACGTGCTTGATGACCTCCTCCAGGCTTTTGCCAGCGCTGCGGCTGGTCAGTTCCCGCAAGGTGTCTTTCAGTCGTTCCTGACTCTGGGGAGCCACTCCAAGCTCTCCGCCACTGAGAAGTCGGTGACCCAGGAACTTGCGTTCGCTAACGTGGCCTACCGCGCTCTTCTGACGGTTCACTTTAAGCTTGAGCCGCTGTTCGAGGAACTCGGTCACGCTCGCCATCACCCGCTGCCCCGCTGCTTCCGACTTCACGTAGATGTTGCAGTCATCCGCGTACCGGCAGAACCGGTGACCGCGCTTTTCCAGTTCCTTGTCCAAGTCGTCCAACAGTATGTTCGCCAGCAGTGGACTGAGCGGCCCGCCTTGTGGCGTGCCTTCCTCCCGCCGGACGCAGACCCCATTCTGCATCATCCCAGCTCGCAGGAAGCGTCCGATGAGCGCCAGCATCCGTTTGTCTTTGACTCGCCGGGATACTCGCGCCATCAAGACATCGTGTTGAACTCGGTCGAAGAACTTCTCCAGATCCAGGTCCACCACCATGCTCCGTCCCTCGGCCACATACCGGCTGGCCTGCCGCAAGGCGTCGTGTGCCCCGCGTCCGGGGCGAAACCCATAACTACCTTCCGAAAAGGTCGGCTCGTATATGGGTTCCAACACTTGCAGCAGCGCCTGCTGCACCAGCCGATCCACGACCGTCGGGATGCCCAATTGTCGCACCCCTTTTCCGCCGGGCTTTGGAATTTGCACTCCTCGCACCGGGGCCGGCCCGTATTCTCCGCTGATGAGTCGTTCCCTTAGCTCTTCCCTGTTGGTGCGCTTACTGATCCACGCTTTCAGCTCGGTGACGTCCATGCCGTCCACTCCCGCGCTGCCTTTGTTGGCGCACACCCTGCGCAGGGCTTCCAGAAGGTTGGCCTCCTCGGCCACCTTCTCCATTAGGTCTTGCTTCAAGGCGCGTGTTCTTTCTTCCGCCGATGGGAGTTGCTCCACCACCTGTCCGGCAGCTCCGCTTACGGCGTCACTGCCAGCACCGTGGCCAGCGCGCCCCCGCTCTGCCCAGCCGAAACTGAGTTGTTCGGGTAGCCCGCTGCTTGTCTGGCGCTTCGTTCCCATCGAGGTTTACAGTTCGCTTTTCCTTATTGTCTTTCGGTTCGGGTCTTCGC
>JBDKSR010000252.1:0-2843 GCA_039680545.1 Bryobacteraceae bacterium
AAGCGTTGGATTCTCGGGATCGCTGACGTGGAAGACGTCGTTGTAGCGATCCGTCGGTCGATACCACGTCCAGTAGCAGAAATGTTGCTTCTGTTTCCAGAACCCCGGCGTCAACCCCTCCCCGCCACATGTGGTCTTAACGTACTTCTCAATGTTCACGGCGGCCGTGCGCCCGACGTAATGGCTTAAGTCGGTGTCCGTAACCTGTTGGCCTAGCGTATCGTTTGCCCTCACCGTCCCCGTGTTCGCATATTGGCCAGCCACGGCAACACGGGTTGCTTGATACAGCCAGGTCTCATCCACGTCCAGCAGCGAGTCGCCGTCGGCATCGCCACTGATGTACGCCGGCGTCACCGTCGAGTCGCTATCGCTGACCGCTACGTTGGCAAGCGGCACGTTGCCGGTATTGGTCACCTGATACGTCCAGGTCATTTCACTTCCCGCCAGAACCTCCGGGCCGGTCGGCGCATCGGCGTCCTCGCCGTTGACGTACTTCTCAAGGTCGATCCCCGGTTGATACGCAACTTCCAGCGAACCAATCGAGCCTTTGGCTTCCCCCGTAAAACCACGCTCAAACCCACCAGTAAACGTCGAATCCTCACTTGTCGTGAGCAATCCAATTTCCCTGTTCCCCCAATAGCTCGCCAGCGCACCGCCGGTCAGCACAAATCGGAAGTCAAATGAGTCGGCGGGGGCCGTCGGTCCCGTGTCTTCGAACCCAAACGCGAGGATTTCGCCCGTCAAGAGCACGCCTGAGTAGTCGATCTGGCCGTCCCAGTCGAAATCAATGTCGCCCGTGACGCGCAGATCGTCGCCGGGAACGCCGCCTAGCAACTGGCCGGCGGGGCTAACTTGAATCGATAGTTCAAGGCCATTCGGTTTGGGGGTAATTGGGGCGTCCATCCAAGTAGGCGGGTCAGACGTCCCATCGAGATACGAGAAGAAAAGGGGGCTAGCGCTGATGCTCAGCCGCTGATCCTCCGCGGTGTAGGTCAGTTCCCCCGTGCTGTTGTAGTCAATCAAAGGAAGGCCCAAGGATGCTCCGACTCCCAAGAGAGCAAGCAAGTTGCGATCCTCAAGAGCCTCGAACGAAACTCGTCGTGCACGGTACAGGCCAGATAGCCCGATCCGGCCAGAACGGGGGGACCAAACTCTCCGCAAATACCTACCCATCGCTACTGCTCCCTGTATTGTCGCCCATGCAAAGTTGTCAATCTTAACAGGGGGATTACGACGGCAGCCGAGGATCTGTCCTCTCTGCTCTTCGCCCCCGCTCCCCACAAAACACGCCTCACCCACCGCAGAGGCTCTTAATGCCCATTTTTGAGGTCACGCTCTTGCGCGCAATCCGCCAACGGTAGATCGCTCCCACGAGAACCACGGGTCCCAAAAAGCTCCACGCCACCGCGGCGGTCGGCTCTGGCGACAAAAACACGTCAGCGGTTCCCACGCCGTATTTCACCCCGCGCGCTTCCAGAAACGAATCAAAGTCTGTGTCGAATCGGCCTTTGAACCCCGAGTTCACTGCATTTAGGACCAAGATACCATTGACGCTGTAGTATGCTTGCAGCCTGCCGTCGGTCGCTTTGAAGAAGAATTCAAACAGTTCACCGCCTGGTGGCTCGGAGAAGCCGAATTCACTCAGGGTGCCCGTCAGGAGTGTCTCGACGCTATTGATCCCCAGACTCGGTATCTTGCCCACGATGCTTAAGGTGCCGCTTGTTAGGGCCCCCGTCGTCTTGTCTAGATACGCGTTGAGCCCGAACGATCCCGACTCGACTAAATGGTCCGGAGGAGCGGCACCATCGAAGTCGATGCTCCTGGCCGTGCCGTTCGCGGTGAAGTGCCCCGTCTCTGCGTCGTAATCCACATAGATTCGGGCTACGAAAATATCCGGGGCCGTATCCGGAAGTGGATACAGGTGCTCACCTCTCGCCACAGGCGCGGGGATCGCCATAGCGAGCAAGAGACTGGTGCTCAGAACAACACCGGCGATTAGGTACCGCTTCGTGCACATGGCAGCCGTCTCCTGACTTGCCTGCTGGCTCAACGTGAGATCCATAATGTCCCCATATCCTAATTGATCCGGGAATGCCCTACAAATGCCTGTCCACACGATTCGGTCACTCTTTTCGAATCTCAATGCGCCGTCGCGCATCACCGTACGCCTCCGCGCAAGCCATCTCGCCATCCGCAAAGGTTCCAGGCGTTTCCCTCCTTTACCTGGACTGCCGCGACGATGCATGTACAACATAAACCCGGCTCTTGCGCGTAGCATCCTGCACAACAGGCCAGATTCACACCTCTGGGATCTGCGCTATCTCGCGCCGATCGCTTGCAGCATCCAGCGTCCCCAGCTATCCTGAAGCACGATGCGGAGAGAACTTGCAGCGAGCGTGACACTTTGCATATTCGAGACGCGTTACGGACGATTGTCGCAGGCCGATCAAGAGGCCGCACGATGGACCGGCAGTCGTCTGGATGGGCAGTCTGCTTCGGTCAACAACGACGAGGAAGTTTGCGGTCGCGTTGAGGCCTGCGATGACAGAACCGGTTCGAGTGAGCATCATCCATCGGAATCGTCTCTTCCGGGAATGTCTGGTCGGCGCCCTTGGCGCGATGGAGAACTACGACGTCACCGAGTTGGACCATTCCGTCTCCGACCTACTGGCCTGCATCGACCACGCATCTCCACACCTTGTCCTGCTCGACTTGAACCTTCCCGAACCATCCTCGCTTGAGATAACCCGGTCGATTCGGCAGCGTCTCTGTTCCGCCAAGCTCGTTCTCCTTGCTCGCCGAGACGATCTTGAGAAGGTGTTTGCGGCCGTCGCCGAAGGAGC
>JBDKSR010000253.1:0-2765 GCA_039680545.1 Bryobacteraceae bacterium
ATCACGCGCCAACCATGGAAGGTGAGACCAACGATCGGCCCGGCTACGCGATGGTCGGCAAAGTCCTCGCCATCGGATACATGAAGGGCATCATGGACGGCCTTCGCATCCCATACGAATAGGCCGCCGCGTTATCTGCCCGAAGACAGTCGCACCATAATGACGCCGTGGCGGGGGACCGTCGCGGAAAAGGCATTTGAGTATGTGCCTGCGTCCTGTTGACGCCAGAGATCGCGTGCCTTCACTCGGCCCTTCAGCCCCAATTCCTGCCAGCCAACCGTCACCGTTCTGGAAGATTCCCCCAGATTGAACAGGCCGACCGCGACCGGGCCGTCCTCCATGGGCTTCGCGAGCACGAACTCTTCCCCGGACCGCCTTACAATGCGCGCCTGCTTGCCGAGCGCGTCCTGGTTCACGGCGATGACCTCCGCATTGCACAGCACATTCAACGTGAACGCATCGAGGTGGCGCATGTCGCCGGAGAAGAACAACGGCGAGGCCATCAACGACCACATGGACATGTAGCTGTACTGCTCGTCCGGCGTCAATCGCGTCTGTTGCGGCGGGTCGCTCATGCGAAATGCGTTGCCAATCTGGCCAATGAGGATATAATCCGGATCGTTCCACGCGCCCGGTCCGGCAAACTCGTAGTGCTCGGCGTTCTTGAGGCCGATTAGATAGAACCCGGGGAGGTGCGTGTCCTTTTCAAGACCGAGGTCGCCGGTCGTTCGCCAGGAGTGTCCGCCAACCTCCGCGCCCCACTTCCAGACGTCTCCCATGCCGTACTGGCAAAGGTTCAGAACGATGTCCCGGTCGAGCCCTTTCAGAATTGCGCCCATCTTTTTGTAGGGCTTCTGCAACTCGCCTTGCGACTTGTCCGTCGCCATCTTGCCGTACGAACACCAGTCGTACTTGAGCAGGTCGAAACCCCATTCCGCGAACTTCCGCGCGTCGGCCTCTTCGTGCTCGTATGCGCCCACATAACTGGCGCACGTGAGCGGGCCGGGCGAAGTGTATGTTCCTGCCTTAAGCCCTTTGCTGTGGATGTAGTCCGTCAGAGCCTTCATGTCGGGAAAGTTCTGGTTCGGACGGACCGCGCCGCCGTCGTCGCGTGGCTCGCCCATGAGCAAGGGATTCGTGGAGCCGGGCTTGATCATCCAACAGTCGTCGATGCTCACGTACTGATAACCGTAATCGGCCATGCCCGACTCAACCATCGCGTCGGCGGCCTGCCGGACGAGTTTGTCCGTGATGCGGCTGTAGTGTGTGTACCAATGGTTCCAACCCATCGGCGGCGTCAACGCGATCGTGTCGCCGGCAGCGATCTTGAGCGTCCGCTTCGCTGTGCCCCGGGCATTCTTCGCTTGCAGCGTGATGACGTACTCGCCAGCTTTCTCCGGCGCACGCCCGGTGATGATACCTGTCGCGCCATCGAGCGTGAGCGAACCAGGCAGGTTCTTCGCGGAGAAACGAATGGGGCGCTCTCCAGTACACGGAATCCGATAGAGGAACGGATGCCCGGGCCGGACGCCGTACATGCCGGGTCCGTTGATGCTCGGAGCCGGGCCGGGTTTCGGTGTAAGTATGCTTCCGGAGTCTTTTGGCGAGTACACTCCGGTGGGCTGTTGAGCCATTGAGAGCCCACAGGCCAGGATGGCGAAGACAATTAGCCTCATAATTTGATGTCTCCCTGCAAGTTGTCCAGCGGACATATCGATGGCGCTCTTTGACGTGCTCTCAGAAGCTGAGTAGCACGTGCCAGATGTACAGGTACGCGAGTCCCTCGTTGTCTTCCCAAACGCGGCGCACGAGGTTGGCATCGCCCGTGATTGCCTGGAATTCTTTCGCGACCTTGTCCCACGGGACGCAGACCCCAGGGCGCACCGGTGGCGCCGTCGCCCATGCGGGAAGTCCGGGAGTTGGGCCGTCCCAGCGTGGCTCGACCGGCGCCTTGCCGGACGGCGAGGAAGGCGACCGGTACACGCCGTATTCGCGCGTGACGTCGGTCATCGCCTTCAGGTTCTCCAGCGTGGCGTCGTTCTGCATGATGGCGCTTGCATCCATGATGTAGCCGCCGTCGCCCGCCACCGTGTCGATCAGTTTCCGGCAGTGATCCTTCACTTGTTCGGGCGAACCGAATGCCAAGAGCGCGTTTGGCACGCCGCCGCTCAGGCAGAATTTCCGCCCAAGGACGCGATGAACCTCCGCCGGGTCGCCGCGATCGATGTGGTAAATGATGCTTCCCGCCGGCAGTTCCGCGAAACGCTCCAGATGCGCATTCCATTTGCCTTCCGCATAGAAGAGGACCTGGGTCCCCTGTGCCCAGAGCGCTTCGACCATCGGACGCAACGTCGCCCAATAGATCTTCTCGAAGTGGTCCCTGGAGACGAAGGGCACGCAGCCCCGATGCATCCAGATGGGGATCGGAATCTTCTTTTGAGGGTCCGCGCCGGTCAGAGCGAGATAGCCGAGGTGCGGCATCAGCGCTTCGCAAGCCTTGAGCACCTTATCCGGCATCTCCATAAGGTCGAAGGCCAACCCGATGTAGCCGCGCAGCTTGTCGCCAAGAATGTCGAGCGGAGCCTTGAGCATCCCGCAAATCGCCGACACGGTGCCGCATTCGCGCCGCATCCGCTCCACCTGAGGCCCGAAGGCCGAGAAGTAGCTCAGCATCGCCATCCCGCCCTTCACGAACGAGAGGTTGTTGCGATAACTGGTGGGCTCGCCCTTGGCGCTGACGTGGGTCGTGGCCCTCGGGAGCCACG
>JBDKSR010000254.1:0-32843 GCA_039680545.1 Bryobacteraceae bacterium
TCAACCAGTTCCACGACGGGAAGAGGACGCTTCTCGATGCGTTCGGGTAGCTCGATCAAGGTGTACTTCCCCCGCTCGGCGTTGTAGCGGCTTTCAAGACTGGGGGTGGCGGAGCCCAGCACGACACATGCTCCGGCGTTCCGCGCGCGAACGATGGCGACGTCACGGCCATTGTATCGGGGCACTTCCTCCTGCTTGTAGCTTTGGTCATGCTCCTCGTCGACCACAATCAGACCCAGGTTGCGGACCGGAGCAAAGACTCCGGAGCGGGTTCCGACAACAACGGGGGCAGCACCGGAGCGGATGCGGCGCCATTGCTCGGCGCGCTCCGCATCATTGAATGCTGAGTGGAGGATCGCGACGCGATCGCCGAATCGCTGGAAGAACTGTCCGGCCATCGCGGGCGTGAGTGCTATCTCAGGGACGAGCAACAAGGCTCCGCGACCCAGGGAGAGCGCAGTCTCGATGGCGTTTAGATAAACCTCCGTCTTTCCCGAGCCCGTGATCCCGTGAAGAAGAAATGACTGGAACTTACTGTTTTCAAGGGCTTGCCGGATCTCATCGAAGGCCTGCTGCTGATGCGGATTCATGACGTGCGGAAGGCCGCCGGGGATTCCTCCCAATACCATCGGCTCGGCCGTCAGCGAGACAAAGCCCTTGCGAGCGAGCGACCTCGCGGCCGTACTCGCATGGGGAACCGGGCTTTCGACGTCGTGAAGATTGTGCGCGCCGGGATGGATCTCGAGATAGGCCAACAACTCGCGCTCTGCCTTGGGCAGTTTCTTGTCTTCGGGAAAATGAAGCAGTTCGATCCTCAGCTTGGATGACGGAGCGCGAAGCGGGTCGCGCTCGTAGCGGACTTCTTCGGACTCGATGAACCCCTTGCGCTCGAGCGAACGCAGGATCTTCACGGCCGAGGCGAACTTCTTCGTGAGGTACGAAGCCGTCAAAGATCGTGCCTGGAGCATCTGCAGGATCTGCACAGACGGATCTTCGGGTGCAGGTTCGAGCAGAAGCTGGCGCACCGCGTCGCGGCCTGAGCCGGTAAGGGTGTACGTGCGCGTGCCTCGAACTTCGGTGGAGAGCGGGGTCATCACCCGCAGCACCTCGCCGAGTGGCGCACAATAGTAACTGGCAATCCAGCGGCCCAGGGCCAGCATCTCGCTATCGAAAACCGGCTCGGAGTCGAGCAACCGGAGCGCGGGGCGCACCTCCACTTCCGGCGTGTCGTCATGACACCGGAGTATGACGCCGCTGAGTTGCCGGCGGCCGAACGGAACAATCACGCGACAGCCGGTTTGCACGCGGTGGCGCAAGGTCAGCGGTAGTTCATACGTGAATGGCTGGTCGAGCGGGACGGGCAAGCTGACGTCGCAGTATCGGAAGTCGCCTTCTGGCATGGGGGCAACCTCACATCGTATCGTCCTTTTGCGAACAAGGTGTGGTTGCGGCACGTATTATCCAACGATATATTCGGTTTGACGCTTCATGTTCGAAGACAGGGAGGGGAATGGCTGAGACATCCGGCGACCGGCTGGATTCCTGGAAGGAAATTGCCGCCTATTTGAAGCGCGGCACGCGTACCGTGCAGCGGTGGGAGAGTATTGAAGGACTCCCAGTGCACCGCCTACAGCACGGGCGGCTGGGATCGGTGTATGCCTACAAGGGTGAGTTGGACGCTTGGTGGAAAAGTCGCCAAGCCACGATAGACAAAGAAGTTATTGAAACCGACGGCGGGGGCGCCTCGGTGGCCGTGCTGCCTTTCGCGGACATGAGTCAGGAGAAAGATCAGGGCTACTTCTGCGAAGGTGTGGCGGAGGAGATCATTAACGCTCTGGGAAGGCTGAGGGGACTTCGTGTTGCCTCCCGGACTTCCTCCTTTCAGTTCCGGTCAACCGACTTTGACAGCCGGGAGATCGGACGCCGCCTGCGGGTTGGAACTTTGCTTGAGGGAGGCGTAAGGCGGTCGGGGAACCGGCTTCGCGTCACAGTGCACCTCTCCAACGCCGAAGATGGGTACCAGCTCTGGAGCGGGCGGTTTGACCGGGAGCTGAGTGATGTGTTCGCCATACAGGACGAGATTGCCGCCAATGTCGTCGATGCCCTGGAACTGACACTGAGCCCGAAGGAACGGGCGGCACTCCGGAAGGCTCCCACAAGCGACGCGGACGCGTACGACTACTATCTGCGCGGACGACACTCGTTTTATCAGTACGGGACGAAGGACGTGGAGCACGCGGCCAGCCTGTTTTCTCGCGCTATCGAGATGGATTCCCGTTTTGCCCAGGCATATGCGGGTCTCGCCGACTGCTGGTCTTACTTGTATATGCACGCGCAGCGTACCGATGCCAACCGCCAGCGCGCCGAAGAGGCCAGCCGTAAGGCGGTCGGACTCGACCCGGAGTCCGCGCAGGCCCAGGCATCACGTGGTACGGCGCTCTCGCTGAGCGAACGCGACGAGGAGGCTGAAACCGCATTTAAGACGGCCATTCAGCTCGACCCCAACCTGTTCGAAGCGCATTACTATTACGCGCGCCACTGCTTTGCCCACGGACGATTCGAAGAAGCACTGCAATCATACGAGCGCGCGATGCGTGTGCGTCCTGAAGACTACCAGGTCCCCCTGCTGGTGGCGCAGGTCTACGAGGATCTCCATCGCCCAGCTTCCGCCACTGAGGCTCGCCGTCGGGGTGTGGAGATTGCCGCCAAGCACCTGGAGTGGGACCCTGACGATTCCAGGGCACTTTATATGGCAGCCAACGGCTTGGTTGCGCTGGGAGAGCGGGAGCGTGGGCGTGAGTGGGCCGAGCGTGCATTGGCGATGCGCCCCGAAGAGCCGATGACGCTCTATAACGTAGGTTGTATCTACTCGCTGCTAGGCCAAGTTGATGAATCCATTGAGTGTCTGGAGAAGGCGATCCGCAACGGCCTCAGCCAGCGAGGTTGGCTCGACTACGACAGCAACCTGGACCGTGTGCGCAGCCACCCAATATTCTCTGAATTGATGAAAATGCTAGATCAGTGAATCGCCTGTCCGCCGGACTTAGCTATGCACAGAGTATTGTGCGGAATAGCCGTGGCGTACCGGACCGGGATGCCGGTTTGGGGTGAGACATACCTTGACAGAGAGTAGTTCCTCTCCGTGAAGGAATGGGACTACAATCCAGTTTCCCTCGCTGCTGCTGCGCGTAGTGAAATTCTTGCCAAAAATGACTGTCGGGATACTGAGGCCCATCGGTCCAAGCCGCTCCTCAAGGATTGTTTTGACGTTCCCGATGATCATGTTGGTCAGCTCGGCGACAGCGTCCAGCACCTCGCCGTCGACAGCGGCCGGCTGAATCATCAGCATCGCGGCCGCAATCTGGCACGCGAACGAGGCCGAACAGGACAGGCTGCCGGTACCGACCCACGGCCCCGCCAGTCCAATCAGTGCGACGACACCATTTCCAGGTCCAGGGGAAGCGGATTCAATATATGCGTCGGCCGGTTGTACCTCCAGCCCGAGCATCGTCGCGAAAACCTCTAGGGTGGAGGTGCGTACGGCACCCACGATCAAATCACGGTCGGCTGTTTCCATCGATGTCCTGTCAGGTAGGGAGATATTTACACCGTTTTCTAGAAGAAACTCATGATCTTTTCTTTGATTTGATCAGCCGTGAACGGCTTGCGGACGTAGCCCGCGGCGCCAAGCTGTACTGCCTCCATGACTCGGGCCTGGCTTCCTTCTGTAGTGATCATGACTACCGGTACGTCTTTCCACGGTCCGTCGTTCTTGATTGCCCCGAGCAGTTGTAATCCGTCCATATTCGGCATGTTGATGTCGGAAAGGATCAGGTTCACGGAGGACTTCTTCAGTACCTCCAGCGCTTCGACTCCGTCACCCGCCTCATAGACGTTGTCGATGGGAACCTCGGCTTGCCGGAGCACGCGTTGCAGGATTTTCCGGATGGCGGCAGAGTCGTCGACGATCAGTATGTCCAATGCCATCACACTTAAGATCGAGATGTTGCGTCGAGATCTTTAGCATGATTTGTACACGACGCCTAGCTAAAGATTGACAAGATTCTGTCGATTGAAGTTGCGAACGGGCGGTCTCATTGTGAGCCGGCAACTTTCACAACAGGAAATCGATGCGGTTTTTCAGACGCTGGGCGAACGCTCAGGGGTCCAATCGAAACATCCACAAGCCACTGCGTTCGACTTTGGCCAACTGGACCGCATCCCAAAGTCCCAGCTGAAGGCGATCCGGCTGCTGCATGACAACTTCGTTCGCAGCCTTGCATCGACGTTGTCCGCCTATCTGCGAACGTACCTGACCGCGAATCTGGTGAGCGTCGAACAACTTTCGTACTCCGAGTTTCTGGGGTCCTTAGCCTCTCCAACCTGCCTGGTGTGCGTCGCGCTTCGACCGTATGACGGCCAGGCGGTGCTCGAACTTAACCCGGCGCTGACGTTCCAATTCCTTGAGATCATCCTCGGCGGGAAAGGTAAAGCATCCGCCGCTCCCGCACGGGAAATCACCGAAATCGAGCAGAGCCTGCTCGATGGCGTGGTCCGCGTGATTCTGGGCGAGCTCAAAGCGGCGTGGGCGTCCGTAGCCGAGATTGACTTTACGATGGAATCGCTCGAAACGGAGCCGCAGTTTCTCCAGGTGCTCGATCCTGGAGAGGCGTTCGTAGCGGTCGCGATGGAGATGAAGATCGGCGAGACCTCGGGGATGATGAATCTTGCGTATCCGTCATTAATCATCAAAATGATGCGAACCAAGTTTGATCACCATGGCTCGCTACGGAAAGCCCAGACGAATGAAGAAGATCAGGCGAGACTGTTACGGCTCGTGAAACCGGCTGAACTCTCGGTTGATGTTCGCCTCCAGGGGCCTTCCATTTCGGTGCGCGATCTACTAAGACTAGAGGAGTCGGACATAGTGCCGCTCGATTGTCCGGTCGATAAGCCACTCGACCTGTTTGTCAACGGACAGTCAAGGTTTAGCGGTCAGATCGTGAGCGTGGGGAACAAAAAGGCGTTTGTCATCGGCGAGCGCCAGACACCATCCGCGTGAGGGGCTGGAGACGGGAAAGGCGGGTCTCCGGCACGATCCAGGTGCTCGAGCAACCGGCGGCAGGTGTCGGAGCTCTCATCGGCCGAGGAATCTGCGGAACGAAGCCGTTCAATAATTCCTTCAAGCAGGTCCCATCGCTCTTGTTCGTCGCTCGAAGGCGCAATCAGGCCGCAGCGGGCGGCACGCACGCGACTGAGGTCCGATTCCAGTGAATACCGGGCGCCGGAGTGCATGGCGTCAAGGATTCGCCGGGCTTCCTGTGCTGGACTGGACGCGATGGCGAGGTTCACTTTCGTATCTCCCTTTCCTGCTTATCGGCGAGCGCGGTGAGTTTTTAGAAGAAATTTACGCTATTGGAATAACTCACGCGGCAGCCGATAAGAATACGTGGCGGTTCCATATGATCCGTCTGACACGACTCAATCATCTTCCCTTAGTGTTGAACTCGGACCTCATCGAACACATCGAGGTGACGCCCGACACCGTTATCTCATTGACAACAGGACAGAAAATCATGGTTCTGGAGACGGCGGAAGAAGTCGTCGAGCGAGTGATCGAGTTCCGCCGGGCAATCGCTCAGGGACTGTTTGACTGTCCGGTGCTGCTCCGTCCGGCGGCGCCAGAATCGGGAGGTTCGGAGTCCGAAGCAAGCGATGGCATCTAAATCGGGGAACAAACCGAAAGGCGGTGGGACGAAGCCCGATATGGCCACCTGGGGGGGGCTCCTGGTCGCTTTGGGCGGCATCATCGGAGGGATGCTGCTCGAGGGCGGCACGATCCAGGACATCTCGCAGATCACGGCGGCGATGATCGTGCTCGGGGGGACTTTCGGAGCGGTCATGGTCACCACCCCGTTGGCTGTGATTCTGAGCGCAATGAAGAAGTTGAAGCTCGTTTTCTTTGAACAGAAACAGACGGCTGATGCCGTAATCGACGAGCTGATCACATATGCGACAAAGGCCCGGAAGAACGGAATTGTCTCGCTTGAACAGGAAGCGGAAGCAATTCAAGACCCGTTTCTGAAGAAGGCGCTTAACCTGGCCATCGACGGCATGGACCTCAAGGACCTCCGGAACATGATGGAGCTCGAGATCGCCTTAGAGGAGCAACACGCCGAGGCTGAGGTGAAAGTATTCGAGGCAGCCGGCGGTTACTCGCCGACGATCGGCATCATCGGAGCGGTCCTCGGTCTGATTCAGGTTATGAAAAACCTGGAAAACATCGAGGAAGTAGGTAAAGGGATTGCGGTAGCGTTCGTGGCCACAGTTTACGGGGTGGGCGTCGCGAACATCCTTCTCCTGCCGGCGGGCGCAAAGATTCGCGCCCGGATGCGTTCCGCATTTCAGATCAAGGAGTTGATGTTGGAAGGTGTGGTCGGGATTGTGGAGGGCCTGAACCCGAAGCTGATCCGAAGCAAACTGGACGCGTATGCGAGGACCGGTTCGACACCGAAGACTGCCAAGACGAAGCAAAAATCGGCTCCGGCAGGCGAGCCCGCGACCGCTAGTTCGTAGCTGGGGGACCGTTCATGGCCAGGAAGAAGAAAGCCCCGCAACACGAAAACCATGAGCGCTGGATGGTCTCCTATGCGGACTTCGTCACCTTACTGTTCGCGTTCTTCGTAGTCATGTTCGCGTCGTCGAACGCCGACAAAGGCAAAGCGCAACAAGTTTCCGAATCAGTTCGTTCCGCCATGGAGGAGGCCCGTGCGGTCGCCAAGATCACTGCGGCACTGACGGGGAAGCCCACCGGAAAGGACAAGAACGCCGCGGTGAACAAGGAACCGGCTGGCGGGAAGAAGGGCGGCTCGGAAAGTGATCCTGCCGCCAAAGAAGGCCCCTCTCCAACAACTGCCGTCGCTGAACTGTTACCGTCCCTGGAGTTCTTAGCGCGGGAATTGGCCGCGGAAATCAAAGCCGGAAAAATGCAGATTAGTCTGCAGCCTCGAGGGCTGGTCGTGAGTCTTCCGCAGGTAACATTCTTCCCTTCCGGCCAGGACGCGATTGCGGCGGATACTTACCCGATGGTTCAGAAAGTGGCAAACGTGATCAATAAGATCCCGAACCCTGTGCGCCTCGAGGGCCACACGGACTCCGTGCCGATTCACAATGCGCGCTTCCGAAGCAACTGGGAACTCTCGACGGCTCGCAGCATTGCCATGCTCGAGTTACTGGCCGGCCGCTTTCAAGTCTCGCGTGAACGCATGGCCGTAGCAGGCTACGCCGATAACGTACCGGTTGAATCAAATGAGTCCGAGAATGGCCGAGCTCGCAACCGCCGGGTAGACGTCGTGGTTCTGAACAAGCTCGGGCTAATGACTGAGCCCGTAGCGGCAGCGGCGGCAAAACCGCGCGAGCAGCCGCCCAAGAGCAAGTAGCCTCCCCAGAGCGGCCACGAAAATGCAAAGCAGATGAATACGGCTGCGCTCTGTGCGGCCATACAACTATGCCGGAACACAAGACTAGATATTTCGGGACCATGACCTTTGCTGAGGATGCGATAATCCGGTTTCCCAAGGGCCTACCGGGATTCCCGGATGAGACCCGGTTTCTGCTGATTGAGCAACCGGTCAACGCACCGCTCCTTTTCCTGCAGAGCTTGAATCGTTCTGACCTCTGCTTTCTCGCGACGCCGGCGCCCGCGATTTGCCCGGAATTTCATTTATCGATAGGCGCCGAGGACCTCTCGGTGATCGGTCTGCCTGAAGACCGGCAACCGGCAGCCGGGAAGGATGTCCTGTGCCTGGCACTGATTACGCTGTCAGAGGATAAGCGGCCGGCTGCTAACTTACTAGCGCCAGTGTTGATCAACTGGAGGAATCACACGGGCGTGCAGGCAATTCAGGTGGAATCGGGATACTCTCACACGCACCCGATTTTCGCCGAACGGGAGGTGGCCCCGTGCTCGTGATCCGCAGGCGTCCGGGGGAATCCATCCTGATCGGGGAAGACATCGCGATCGAGGTACTGGAAATCGGTCCGGGACGCGTGAAGCTCGGCATCACGGCGCCCCGCGAAATAGCGGTCCTCCGCGGCGAGATCCGCCTAACAGGTGAAACCAATCAACTGGCCGCGAGGGAAGTCGCCTTACCGGTTATTGAAAGTCTCATTGAACGATTGCGCGCCAGAGGCGTGTGTGACGAAAAGTAAACTCGTGGCAGAATTGTGGCTCACTTTTTCACCTGCTAGCGCACGCAATCCGTACTCAAAACTATTCGGGACTCGCCGATATGAGGTTCGACGGCCAAAGAAAATCGGCCGCGTCCGGCAGGAAGCCGGGAATCTTAGAACACACAAGGATGTGGATCAATGTCAATTTCTCTTCAGACCAACGTTAATTCTCTTGTCGCGCAAGAGAATCTTCGAGTAAACAACGAGTTCCAGAGCCAGACAATCGAACGATTGACTTCGGGCTACAAGATCAACTCCTCCGGTGACGACGCGGCCGGCCTTGCCGTCGCGAACAAGTACCGCAGTGACGTCGCGGAGTTGGAACAGGGCGTGAGCAACGCCAACGACGCTGTCAACGTTCTGGAAACGATGGACGGCGGGTTGAATAACATTTCCAACCTGCTCGACCGGTTAAAGACTCTGGCGACGCAGTCAGCCTCGGGTACGTTCAGTGGCGATCGCGACACACTGAACAACGAGTTCCAAACGCTGCTTGCGGAAATCGACCGGCAGGCTGCGAACATCGGTCTCGTGGCAGGCGGCGACAACAACAAAGCGCTCGGCGTTTACATCGGAGGCGGCAGTGACCAAGCCAACGCCCAAGTCACCGTCGATCTGGGCGGCTCCGACAATCAAGTGGACTCGGCCGGACTTGGTCTCTCAGGTACGACGGTTGCCGCCGGCGGAACAGCGCTCACTGGAAACTCGGTGCGGCTGGACAACACCGCGGTGGCGTTCCTGGCCAGCAGCAGCACCCAGGCCTTCACGTTTCAGATCAACAGTGGTTCAGGGTCCTCCACTGTCACCGTCACACTGCAGGGTGACGCCGACGGTCTCACACAGACTGACGTCCTCGACCAGTTGAACACTGCTCTTGGCGAGTACGGGATCACTGCATCGACTGTCAGTTCGGGGAGTGACGAAGGCGAGCTGCAGTTTAGCGGCTCCACTGCCTTCACGGTGAGTGTGGGTGCAGTGACTGGAACCGGATCCGCGGCGGCCACTGCCACCAGCACGGCACTCAATACGGCCAACTACCACTGCGATACCGGCGCGATCACGGCGGTGACAGATGACACGGCCGCTGAAACAGTGACGTTCACGAACGCTCTGGGTTCCGCGACTGTCACGTTTGACGAGACGACTGGTGCGAGTGTGGATACTGCGATCGCGGCTATCAATGCGCAAACCGCTTCGCTCGGGATTTACGCGGTGAAGGACTCGGCCGGGACCGGTATCTCAATTCAGAGTACCGATACGTTCACGGTCAACAAGACCCAGCAAGCCACGGCCGGCGACATTCTCAGTGACGGTTTGGGCGCCAAGACCGTGACCGATCCTAGTGCGACCACCGGTAACACGGCTAATGCCCTGGCTGCTCTGGCGAAGATCAGCGCTGCCGTTACGGTACTTGGCCAGGTTCAAGGCCGCGTCGGAACCGGTGAAAACCAGTTGGGGTACGCAATCGAACTGGCGCAGTCCCAGATCAGCAGCTTTTCGGCTGCTGAATCCACGATCCGCGACGCGGATGTCGCGGCTGAAGCCGCCAACCTGACACAGGCACAGATCCTGCAGCAGGCCACCATCGCGGCCATGGCACAGGCGAATTCCGCCAACGAGTCGGTACTCAGTCTGTTGCAAGGTTAGGAGCCTGCTTTTTGAGGGTTCTGAGTCAATAGTCATGTAGTTGATCCATGGTCCGCAGTCTGGGGCGCACGTCGCTCAGGGTTGCGGGCCATGGCTATTAGGACGGCGTATGGGCGATACGACTTCGGTTTTCAACGGTACGAGCCGCTACGCGGAAGATTTTCAAAGCCTCATTGACAGGTCTGTTGCGATTGCCTCGCTTCAGAAAGATCAGCTCGAAGACAACTTGACAGAGATGGAGTCCGAGGCGACCGCGCTTGATAGCCTCGACTCGGTGTTTACGTCGTTGCAAAGCGCGATCGAGAGCCTGAAGTCGGCTGTCGAAGAGCAGGCAAACTCCCTTTCGAACTCGTCCGGCTCTGTCGTCTCTGCGAGTATCACGAGCGATGCGTCGGAAGGCGTCTATTCAGTTGAGGTCGTCGATCTCGGTTCGTATACGAGTGCGATGAGCAAGGACGGCCTCACGACGGTGACGGATCCTTCCACCGAGAACGTCAGCACGTCGTCAACCTACACTCTGACTGTAGACGGAGTCGCGTATGACCTCACGACGGCCGGCAGCACGCTGTCCGCCCTTGCCGACGCGATCAACACAGCGACCGACGCCTGCGTCGACGCCACCATCGTGAATGTTGGCACGACCTCGTCACCGGACTATAGGCTGTCTTTGCAGAGCACGAAGTTAGGCGCGGTCTCAATACAACTCAATGACGGAACCAACGAGCTGGTCGATACGATGTCAACCGGCACGCTGGCGACCTACACGGTGAATGGTTCGTCGACAATCTCCAGCGACTCCAGGGAAGTCACAATCTCGTCTGGGCTCACTGCCGAGCTTCTCAAAGCGGGCTCAGCCACTCTGACGGTCACAAACAACGCCGGTGAGATTAGCAGTGCCCTGTCTTCGTTCGCGGATGCTTATAATACCGCCTCTGAGAAGCTGCAATCGCACCGTGGGGAGAACTCCGGCGCGCTATCGGGAGAAAGTACCGTGTACACACTCTCCCAGATGCTGCGCGACATTGCAGGCTATTCGACTGGTACGGACGGAATTTCTTCTCTGATGTCGCTGGGCCTTACGTTCGAGAAAGACGGCACTCTTACGTTTGACAGCAGCGTGTTCAACGAAGCAGCAGAAGAGGACCTGGAAAGCGTGCTCTCATTTCTCGGCGCCTCCGGAGATGGCTTCGTCGACAGCGCAAGCGCCGGGATCGAATCGATCGAGGACTCGGATAATGGTGTGCTGAAGGTGGCTATCAATTCGCTGGAGACTACCATCAGCAGGCAAGAAGAGAAGATCTCCGAGGAAGAAGAATACCTTGAGGATCTTGAGTTACGCCTAGAGAACCAAATGGCCTCGGCGGACGCACTGATTGCACAGCTTGAGCAAGAGTATGACGTGATCCTCAGCCTGTTCGAAGCTATGTCGGAAGACGACGAGTAGAGCAAGCGGCATGGAACCGATAGAGGCGGAAACCGAACGATTCCGAAAGGCAATCCTGCGAAGTGAATGGCCGGAGGCGCGCCAGATGCTGACGGACTATCACCGAACCCTGGAACAGGCTTTTCGCGAAGCTCCTGATCGCAAGAAAAGGGCAGCACTCCGGGATGCTGCTCTCGAGTTGGTACGATGGGCACGACGGGCGGTTTTGGTAAACAGCGCTCATCTTCGAACGAAACGGGCGCGGTTGGCGGCGGTGAATTCCTATCGCGGCGCCGGCTCGCAGGTGATGCAGCACTCCTGGAAACTCCACGCGTAGTATTTTGGCGAATTCTCGCCACTGACAAATTTCTGCCACACCTCGTTGTCCTGTAAACCTTTGTATTGCCGTTAGTTAGAATTGGCAATTGTCGTGCCACTCATGTGCTGTCATGGTTGAGAACGTCGCTCAACATTTGGAACAGTACATGGATCTGGTGACGTCCCGCCAGCAACTGGTTGCATCCAACATCGCCAACGCCGACACACCCGGCTACAAGACCAAGGACATCGATTTTCAAGCGGAGCTTCAAAGTCTGACCGCAGACAGTGCGCCGCGTGCAGTCGAGGTCGACGGGTTGCAGGTCAAAAACGACGGCAACAACGTCAGCCTGGACCGCGAAGCGCGATTGTTGGCGGAAAACACGTTGCGGTTCACCGTCGCCATCAACCTCGCGCGAGCAGAGGTCAAATCGGTGAAATCGGCCATCCAAGAAGGGCAGTCCTAACTATGAGTCTTTTCTCCTGCCTCTCCGTCAGCGGGTCAGGTATGTCAGCACAGCGGACACGTGCCGAGTTGCTCGTCGAGAATATCGCGAACACCGAGACCACGCGGACTCCGGACGGGGGACCCTATCAGCGAAAGAACGCGATATTCGCAACTGAGACAGCTCCTTCATCCTTCACGTCGGTGTTTGAGAGTGTTTCGCAAGCTGGAGTGACGGGCGTAAGAGTTGACGAGATCGTAGTCGACACGAGCGAACCGGAACGGCGCTATCAGCCCGGGCATCCCGATGCGGACGCCGAGGGTTATGTAGCTTTTCCGAAAAGCAATCCCGCCGAGGACATGGTCGATCTGATGGGGGCTTCGCGGGGATACCAGGCAAATGTCGCGGCCATCTCGGCCGTGAAAGAGATGATCAGCCGCTCGATTGACCTGCTTCGCTGAGAGAGGGGAAGTTCGTGACGGACGCGATATCTTCAATTAGCACTGCGCTTGCACCTGAGTCGATTCAGTTGAGCGGCAACAAACGCGCATCCGGCGGATTCGGGGCCGTGCTTGAGGGCGCGGTCGAGGGTGTGGAGAATGCGCGGAGTGCTGCTTCCAGTTCGGTTGACAAGTTTCTCGCCGGAGAAGGCGATGACCTGCACTCGACGCTACTGGCGGTGGAACGGGCCGAACTCGCGACGGACCTCTTCATACAGGTCCGCAACAAAGTCGTACAGGCTTACCAGGAAATCATGAAGATGCAGATGTAGGCGCGGGCACCCGTGACGATCCAATAGCATGCGGCAGTGGAAGAAAATACTGAACTCGTTGTCGATCCGGCAACGCATAGCGATCGCGGCTGCGGTCGTGATGGTAGGGATCGCACTGGTCTCGGTGTCCAAATGGAGACGCGAGGCAGACTTCCGGCCCCTGTATTCGGGGTTGGCGCCGGAAGACGCGAGCGCAGTTGTGGCGCGCCTAAAAGAGTCTGGTGTTGAATACCGCCTCTCTGAAGACGGACGGCAGATCCTGGTCCCCTCGGCAAAGGTGGCGGAGTCGCGGCTGCAGGTAGCTTCGGCCGGCCTGCCGAAATCCGGGCGTATCGGCTTCGAACTCTTCGATAGCACGAATTTCGGCGCCACGGAGTTCACTGAGCACATCAACTATGGCCGGGCCCTTGAGGGAGAACTGGAACGATCCATCATGTGCCTGGCGGCGGTAGAGCGTGCCCGGGTGCATCTGACTTTTGCGAAAGAATCCGTATTTCTTGAAAACCGCCGCCCGGCGAAGGCGAGTGTAGTTCTGAAGATTCGTCCGGGGGTGACCTTGACTCCTCAGAATGTGCTCGCGGTGAGCCACCTGGTCGCAAGCGCGGTCGAGGGATTGACGCCTGACTCGGTCTCTGTAGTGGATATCGACGGAAACCTTTTGAGCCGAGGACGAAAGTACGCCACAGGCGAAGACGGAGCCGTGCCCGACTCGACGCTCGAGTTCCGGCAGAGCATTGAGAAAGACCTGCTTTCAAAAATCAACAACACGCTGGAACCGTTACTCGGCCCTGACAAGTACAGAGCGAGCGTGTCGGTGGATTGTGACTTCTCGAGCGGTGAGCAGAGCGAAGAGACTTTCGACCCGGCGCGTTCAGTCATGGTGACGTCGCAGAAAACTGAGGACGTCAGTGGGTCGGGAGGAGCCTCGGGCGTTCCCGGTACGGCATCCAACTTACCGCGTCCCAGCTCGCGTCCCGGAAGTTCGCAGTCGGGTTTCGCGCGCCGCACTGAGAACATCACGTACCAGTCAAGCCGGGTGGTGCGGCGCATGACGCTGCCAATCGGCAACATACGGCGGATGTCGGTGGCGGTAATCGTCGATCAGGGTTTGCGCTGGGAAGGGAAGGGAAACAACGTACGCAAGGTGCTCGTACCGCCATCACCGGAGCGATTGAAATCTGTACGAGACCTGGTCGCGGGGACCGTTGGATTTAACGTGGAGCGGGGAGATCAACTAATAGTAGAAAGCCTGCCGTTTGAATCAACGCTGAAAACGGCACCGCCTGAGGGGCTCGGTGCTCCCGCGCCGGCACCCAGTTCTCCGCTACCGGCGTGGTTGGAGACGTTGCAGAAGGACCGCAAGCTGCAGTGGATTGTGGCGGCAGGCGCCGGTTTGTTCCTCCTTGTCATCACGATGCTCGCATGGGTTGTGCGCCGCAAGCGAAATGCCAGGCGGGCCGTCGAAGTCGCGCGCAGTTTGCCTGCACCATCTCCGGAGGGATCAGAAGAGGAGATGCTCGCCGAGGCGGAGCAGGAGACGAGACAGATCAAGGCCTCCGCTCCCGCACTACCGGAACCGGTTGTCCCAACAAAGAAGTCGGACATCCTTGCCGACCGCCTGCGGCAGGTTGTGAAGGCCGATCCCACTGCCTCGACACAAGTCCTGCGAACTTGGCTGGCAGAGGACGAATAGTGGCGGCGGACTGGCAAAAGCCGGAATGCGCGGGCGCGAACAGGGAATAGATAAGCCATGATTCTGAATTCGCGTAAAGCGGCGGAGATTATTCCCGGGGCGCGCAAAGCGGCAATATTGCTGGTGCTGCTTGGCGAAGAGACGAGCGCCGAAATCATGCGGCAGCTCAGCGAGGATGAGGTCCAGGCGGTCAGCCGCGAGGTAGCACGGCTGGGCACTGTCAATCCTGAACAAGGCGAATCGATTCTCGACGAGTTTCACCAGATGGCCTTGGCCAGGGACTTTGTCGTGAAGGGCGGCCTGGACAATGCGCGGCGCATGCTGGTCAATGCTTTCGGCCCTGAGACAGCGGAGAAGATTCTCTACCGGCTGACCCGCACGCTACATGCGGACATGGCGGACTTTGCTGAGTTGCAGAAGGCTGACCCACAACAGCTCGCGAAGTTTGTCGCGAGTGAGCACCCGCAGACGATCGCACTCATTGTTTCCCAGTTGAACTCGACACAGGCGGCGGCGTTGCTCATGTCTCTACCTGGGGAGATCCGGTCCGACGTTGCATCCCGGATGGCGAGCCTGGATCAGATTTCGCCGGAAATTATCAACAAGATCGCCGGCATCGTTCATCAGCGCCTCAAAGGGCTCGGGCAGATGAGCAGGCAGTCGTACGGAGGCGTGCGCGCCGTAGCTGAGTTACTGAACCGGCTCGATTCTGTTGTCAGCAAGGAGATTCTCGAAGAGATCAATCAGCAGGACGGTGAACTGGCCGAGAAGATTCGGCATCACATGTTCGTCTTCGAGGACCTTCTCCTGATTGACCAGAATGGCGTCAAGGAGATTTTGGCGAAAGTTGACCGCAAGTTGCTGACGATCGCCCTGAAAGGCACAAGCGAACAACTTCGGAATCATCTCGTATCGTGTATGTCACAGCGCGGAAGGGAGATGCTCCTCGAAGACATGGAGGCGCTCGGGCCAATCAAGATTCGCGAGGTCGAAACAGCGCAGCAATCGGTCATCGCGATCGTGCGGCAGCTTGAGAACGACGGCGTGCTGAGCCTCAAGGAAACGGCGGGCGAGCAGTATGTCGTCTAGGATCCTGCGGGAGGCCCGCCAAGACGAAGTCTCGCCGGTGGTCTGGCCGTGTCTCGCGTCCGGTAATCTCGAATCCCGGCAATCCAAGACGCTGACGGGCCAGGCGAACCAAGTCGAAGATATTGAGCGACGGGTTCGCGAGGCACACAAAGCGGGCCAACGCGAGGGTGAAACGGCGGTGCGGGCACAAATCGCGCCTATTATCGAGCAACTCGCGCGCAGCATCGAGTCACTGGCTTCGCTGCGCCCGAGTCTCCGCCGGCAGGCCGAGGAAGATGTGGTGCGGCTGGCCCTGGCGATCGCGCGGCGAGTGATTCGTCGTGAATTAACTGTGGATCCAGAACCGCTGGGTGGAATTGTTCGAACAGCTCTTGAGAAGTTACAGGGGCAGGAAATATGCCGGGTACGAGTCTGGCCGGAGCACGAAGCGACACTGAAGCACACCCTCGAACGCCTGGGCGCTCCCTCGGGGATCGAGATTGTTGCAGATCGCTCGCGGCAGCCAGGTGATGTATTGTTCGAGACAGCGCGCGGTGTGCTTGACGCCTCAATCGAAACGCAACTTCAGGAAGTCGAACGCGGTCTCGCGGACCGCCTCCACCGCAGATGATGAATCCTGCCGATTGCCTGGACCTTCGCCCATACGTCGACGACGTCGAGCGCCTTGAGACAATGCGCTGGTGTGGCGAGGTGGTCGAACTGGTAGGGCTCTTGGTGATCTCACGTGGCCCGGCAGCGGCGGTCGGTGACTTCTGTGAGATTCGCACGGCGGCTGGTAACACAGTCCAGACGCAGGTCATCGGGTTCCGTGACGGATGCGTCCTCTCGATGCCGCTCGAGGAGACAGGCGGGCTACAGCTTGGTGACCCCGTAGTCGTCCGCAGCGGTGAAGCGCGTATCGCGGTTGGCCGCGAGTTGCTGGGCCGTGTCCTTGACGGTTTCGGACGGCCGATGGATGGCGGACCGGACCTGGATCCGGAAGCGTTCTATGACCTCTACAAGCGGCCACCCGGTCCGCTGGAGCGTGAGCACATTACCGAGCCGCTGGTTACAGGCATTCGCGTGATCGACAGTATCCTGACGTGCGGCATGGGGCAGAGGATCGGGATCTTCGGCGGAAGCGGAGTGGGCAAAAGCACGTTGCTCGGCTCGATGTCGCGGCACAATTTCGCCGATGTGAGCGTGATCGGACTGATTGGAGAGCGTAACCGCGAGGTGCGAGCATTTCTCGATCACGAACTGGGCGAAGAGGGGCGGAAGCGTTCGGTTGTGATAGCTGCAACGAGCGACCAGCCTGCGCCGCTCAGAGTTCGGGCGTGCTTTGTCGCCCTGGCAGTGGCCGAGTATTTCCGTGACCAGGGAGCAAGCGTGCTTCTGGTAATGGACTCGGTGACGCGGCTTGCGATGGCACAACGTGAAATTGGGCTGGCGGCAGGGAAACCCCCCAGCCAGAAGGGTTACACGCCGTCCGTATTCAGTCTGCTGCCGAGGATTTTCGAGCGGGCTGGCAACTTCAAGAAGGGCTCCATTACCGGTTTCTTTACCGTGTTGGTTGAAGGGGACGATTTCAACGAGCCCATCTGCGATGCGGTACGAGCAATCCTGGACGGCCACATCGTGCTGTCGCGGGCTCTCGGATCCGCTGGCCACTACCCGGCGATCGACGTGCTGAGTTCGGTAAGCCGGCTCTCATCGAGCGTGTCCAGCCGCGATCAGTCGGCGTGGGCTCGAAAAGTCCGGGAAGCGATGGCCACCTACCAGCAGGCTGAGGATCTCATCCAACTGGGGGCATACGTATCGGGATCGAATCCGAAGCTCGATGGCGTAATCAAAGCGCGGGAGCACCTGACGGACTTTCTGAGGCAGGACGCATCCATAAAGTCTCCCGCTGGCGAGACGCTGGCGCGTCTCGAGACGTTGGCCTCGCAGCTTCCGTAACCTCGGGAAAATTGGATGAAGGCATTTCGGTTCCGGCTTGAACGGGTCCTCGACTGGCGGAAGACGCAATTCGAGATCGAGGAGCACCGTCTAAAAGAAATTACTGCTGCGCTGGGCCGTGTGGACCGGGAGCGAACCCGCCTTCAGGCCGAACGCGGCGCGACAGAACATGCGGTTCGCACAGCAGCGTCAATCGATGGTGCTGAACTTGCCGCCCACGCGACGTACGTTCTGCGCCTGGGACGCACCGAGGAAGCGCTCGTAGCGCGGCGAACTCAGATTGAGCGGCAAGTCGAGGCGCAACGGAAGAAGATGATCGAAGCGCGGCGCCGGCTCCGCATGATTGAAAAGTTCAAGGAACGGCGGTTTGCCGAGTGGCAGACCAGCTTGTCCCGCGAACTTGAAGACTTAGCTTCCGAGTCGTATCTCGCCCGCTGGCAGACCCGCAAAGCTTAAAGTAAATCTCCGGATTTTCGCCGATAAGTTCTTCGTGAGTGAGTTTCTTCGAAACGCGGAGAGCATTCTGGAAGCTGCCGGTTCAGTGCTCGATTCGGGCGAGACGCCGACCGATATGGCGATCCTGGTTGGAGAGAGTGGCACCATCCGGCTCGTAGCCGGCTCGGACTGGCCGCTGGACTCGCTTGAGAGTTACCATGGCGCCCGCATGGCTTACCGTGTTAAGGAGACCGGTGGTCGAGTACAGGTCGAAGGACGCTGCGGCGGAGCTGCGTGCGTCTTGACGGCCGATTCACCTGCCACAACAGCCCACCACCTCCTCCACTGCTTCGGCGTTGCGCTTCCCCCACCCGGCCCGGGTTTGGTCCCATTTCAGGGCTGAGCTTCAGATACTCAATTCAAAGTTTTTCACAAGTGTCCGATAAGCCGTAACGAGGGGCATGCGCGGAAGTATGACCGGACGGAGACGGCGTTCTTCCAGCGTGTCCTCGAGGAGAATGCTATGGACATCACTCCAGTGTATGGCGCAAAAGAAGCTGTGTCGGCGATTACTGTTCCTACGGAAATAGCCGCCGAAAACCGCGAAGTCATTCAGGCCGTCAAGGCCCTCAGTGAAGCTGAACTGTTTGGGCAGGATAGCGACCTTACATACACGTTCGATCGCGAAACGCAACGCATCGTGGTTCGAGTGGTGGACCGCGAAACGAAGGACGTGATTCGTCAAATTCCGCCGGATTACTTGCTGCGCATGGCGAAAGATCTCGCGGGACTTGAATGATTCGAGGCCCGGATCGGCTTAAGAAAGTGCATTTTCCGCCGATACGGTTCTTGGAGAGAAACGATGGCAGCCGATACTCGCAATACCTACCTCGAAAGCATGGTGCTCAACGCCGAGCCCATCGAATTGGTGAGGATCTTGTACCGCACGGCGATTGACTATGTGCGGGAGGCTGGTGAGTGTCTGGCTTCCGGCGATGTCGCCGGCCGGGGTAAGGCGATCTCCCGGGCGCTCCGCGTGATTGCCGAACTGAAATCGGCGCTCAATCACGACTCGGGCGGCTCCCTGAGTCGCCGCCTGGAACGCCTGTATACCTATATGGAGTGGCGGCTTCTTCGGGCTAACCTGCGCCGTGAAGCGGCGCCGCTCGATGAGGTGGCCGGCCTTCTGGCGAATCTGCTTGAAGCGTGGCAGAAGATCGGATCTGAGGCACGCCGGGCGGACGAAGAAGAAGACGAACAGGCGATGACCTGCCCAATCGTACAGGAGGCTGCGTATGAGGGGGAGTGCGCACTACACGGATGGAGTGCTTGAGCGAGACAGAACTCTGAATTACTGGTTACTTGTCTCGGAATTCTGATACGACGAACTTGGCCAGTCCGAGCCCGCCCTGTTCAGCCAATGCCTTGCCAAGTTGTTCGTCAGCCATCTGCAGGGCTGACGATGAGGCATTATCTTCGCCGGTGCCGAGCCAGCCGCCGCCTTCCTCGTGAGCGGATTTCAGTATCTGGGAGATGAGCAATGCCTCGAAATCCGTTGCAGCGTTGACCAAACGGTTGCGTTCTGCATTGTCAGATGCATTTGTGGAGAGGTCGGCCGTTTCGTCGGCGCCACGTATTCGCGACGTTGTTTCTTTATCAGTCCCGATCGCGTTCACTATGGAAAAACGGTCTCCAATCGTCATCAGATAACCTCCACTTCAGCTTCAAGTGCTCCGGCGCTACGGAGGCTTTGCAGGATCGCAATGATGTCCCTCGGGGCGGAACCGATCGAAGAGAGAGCGCGCACCAGTTCTTCAATCGTGGCTCCTTGCTTCAATACCAGGTTGCGGCTCTTCTCCTCTTTGACTCCCACTCCCACCTGTGGCACCACTTCGGTTGTTCCCGATGACATGGGAGGCGGCTGGGAGACTGCATAGTTCGTCTGGATCTCAACTGTGAGTCTGCCGTGCATAATCGCGACCGGTGAGATGCGGACGTCTTTGCCGGACACGATGGTTCCCGTACGTTCGTTGATGATTACCCGGGCAGGGCGGTCCGTTTCGATCGTAATCCGCTCGAGTTCGGACACAAACTCGATGGTGCGCCCGCTGTAGCCAGGGGGGACGTCGATCTGAATGCTTGCGGAGTTCTCAGCGTGGGCAACTGGTTTGCCTTCCGGCGCGAAACGCTTGTTTACCGCTTCGGCCAGACGTGCTGATGTTGTGAAGTCGGCCTGGCGCAGTTGGAGGCGAAATCTTCCTTCGGGAGCGACAGAAGGTGCCGGCCGTTCGACGATGGCGCCGTTTGGAACGCGCCCCGTCGTGGGGTGGTTGACGGTCTGAGTCGTGCTCTGCCGTCCGGCTACAAATCCGCCCGTCACCACTGCGCCCTGCGCCACCGCGTAGACTTGGCCATCCACGCCGCGAAGGCTGGTGAGGACGAGAAGACCACCTTGCAGATTAGACGCATCGCCGATGGCGGCGACCGTAGTGTCAATCCGGGTACCGGTGCCAGCGAAGGGAGGCAACGTCGCCGTGACGATCACGGAGGCGACGTTGTTTACCCGAATGGAGTCACTCGATACTGCGACGCCCATGCGTTCGAGCAGGTTCGTCAAGCTCTGCGCCGAGAAGATGGTCTGACGCCGATCCCCTGTTCCGGCAAGCCCGACCACCAACCCGTATCCCACGAGCTGGTTATCGCGCACACCCTCGATGGTGGCGAGGTCCTTAAGACGTGAGGCACCGGGAGCTGAGCTGAGTGTGGCTAGTAGCAACCAAGATATTGATCGTATCGAGCGCGTCATAGCGGCAATAACCCAAGAAGCAGGCGGTAGAGGAAAAACGGGCGCCGGACGGCGTCACCGACGACTCCTTTACCGTTGACTCGAACTTCGAGATAGGCGATGCGATCGGAGCGCACCACATTGCCTTCATTCAAATCGGCGGGCCGCACGACGCCGCGTACCGAGACGTACTGCTGTTCCGAATTGACCTGAATGTTTTTGTTGCCCTCGACGACAAGCAAACCGTTAGGAAGCACGTGCGTGACGCGGGCCGCCAGCGTTGTGCTGAGGACAGTCTCACGGCTGGTCGATCCTTCTCCATTCAAGCTTGAGTCACCCTTCGCGCTAGCCAGGTTGGCCAGTGGACCGGCGGCGCGAGTGATCCCACCGAGTGCGCCGATTGAGTGCTCCGTACTCGAGGAACGGTTCGATGTGGTCGAGCCCTTGACCACAGCGGAAGCCTGCTCAACAACCTCGATCGTAACCAGATCGTCAACAGCACCCGCACGTACATCTCGAACACCATCGAGAAGCGGTGAGGTGGGCGACCAGATCGAGCCCGGGGCACTCGCTGTGCGGGCGTTAGTGGCCCGGGCCGTCGCTTCCTGGACATAACGATCGAGAGCGGACAACTCCGGCAGGCGGTCTTTTTTTCCTCGAGGCGCTCCTTCGATGGACAGCGCTGCAAGTAGGATGAAGGCACAAGCGCGCAGAGTCATTTGTCCGATTTCCTTCCGTCGTTGATTTCGACCGCGCCGGGACCCGTTACCTGAGCCCGAAAGCGTTTACCCGTCTCGATATTTCGGACGAGAATCCAATCACCTCTCCGGCCCGCCGCCTCCGCGCGTGCTTCCAGATGGATGTGTGTTGAACCGCCAGTCACATCGACACGCACGGCATCACCCGCAGCAACGTCCTTTGGAGCTTCCAGCAGATTGAAGGAGATCGGCTGGCCGGCCGCGACGGAGCGCCGGGGAGCCCGTCCGATGACCTGTTCCGGTGACTGTGCGAGCCCGAAGTCCAGGAGACCTGCCGGATCGCTCTCGACACGAAACTGATCGGCGAGGATCGGCTTGCCGGCAGGAAGACTGGTAATCGCGATGAGGCGCTTTGCCGGGACCGTGATCTTCACTCTGGCAAAAATGGGGAAACGACGCCTGCCGGCATAACGTACGTAACCGCGCCAGACGACCGGCGCCTTTGGATCGGTGACGGGTGGCTGGCTGAGAGATCCAAGCGGAAACTCGATCGTCCCCTTCGGCACCTGTGCGTGCGTCATATCTACGATTTCGATGACGGCGTCAAGGCGGCTGAGAGAACGCCTCATGGCCTCTGTCACACGTGCCTGTTCGAGCGGCAGCATCGACCTTTCCACGCAGATATCGTGACTTGGTGATGATGTGAGTGCGTGGCTGGCCGCCAGCCGTCCGAGTTCGGCGCGGCGCAGGATCCGTTTGACCCCCGGGGCGGGCGCATACGCAAGGGCTGTGTCCGGTGCGACCGGTCCGAACGCGGGGTCCGCCTTTGCCAGATCTCCCGCCAGAAGGCGGTCTCCCTCGACAGCGATGCAACCCGTCGCCAATGCCACCGACAGAAGCGGAACCATCATGTTGTGAGGTTGTTCACCTGCTGGTACATTTCATCCGCAGCTTTGACGACCTTTGAGTTGGACTCATAGGCGCGCTGGCTCACGATTAAGTTGATGAACTCTTCAACTATGCTTACGTTGGACCCCTCGGTGTAGCCTTGCAGCAGCGTTCCAAGGCCCTCTTGCCCTCCTGGATACCCTACGTTTGGGTCACCCGAGGCGTCGGTCTGCATGTAAAGGTTTCCCCCGATGCTGTTGAGACCAGCCGGATTCTGAAAGCTGGCCAGCTGGATCTGGCCTGCCGTTTGCGACGTTGACTGGGTTGATTGCGAATAACTGACCGTTCCGTCCTTGGCGATTGTGATGGATTGGGCGTCGTTCGGGATTGTAATTTGGGGCTCCAGTGGATCTCCGTTGGCCGTCACCAAGTTTCCGTCACGGTCCAGGTGAAATGTGCCGGCCCGTGTGTATGCGATTTCCCCAGAGGAAAGCCGCACCTGGAAAAACCCGACACCCTCGATGGCGATGTCGAGGGAGTTGTTGGTGTTCGTGAAACTGCCCTGCGTGAAGATGATCTCGTTCGATGCGGCACGTGTCCCCAGACCGAGCTGCAAACCGGTCGGTACGACGGTTTGCTGACTGGCCGAAGCGCCCGGCGTGACAACGTTCTGGTACATCAAGTCCTGAAACTGGGTACGCCGCGCCTTGTAGCCGACCGTGCTCGAATTAGCGAGATTATGGGCGATGTTATCGACGTTCAACTGCTGCGCCGTCATGCCGCTGCCTGCGCTGTATAACGCGCGAATCATAAATTGTTTCTCCCTGCGTTCGTTTTCTAAGAGCCCGTTTTCGCGACTTCTTCAATCGCCTTGCGATTCATTTCGCTGCCAAGAGTGATCGCCCGTTGCAGCATTTCGAACTGCCGCATGACTCCGATAAGCCGTACAGCGGCTTCGGCGCTGGTGACGTTCGATCCCTCCACTTTGCCCTGGCGCACCTCTGTACTGGTTGGCGCAGCTATGGGCGTTTGGCCGTCGCTGGCTTTGAAATAGGTAGCGCCGTGCTTGGTTAAGGCTCCGGCATCGTTGAAGTCGACAATCTCAAGACGGCCCAGCATCTGTCCGTCTTGCGACACCGTGCCGTCCGGAGCGACTTCGATCGGGCCCGACGACTGTGCCTGGATTGTCTCGCCCCCTATCGCGCCTACCGCGTAGCCTTCCTCAGTCGATAAGACGCCTTCAGCCGAGAGCCGGAATCGCCCGTTGCGCGTATACATGCGCCCGTTCGGCCCACTTACTACGAAAAGGCCCCGGCCCGAAAGCGCCAGGTCGAGCGGGCTGCCGGTTGACCGCAACATGCCTTGAGTGAAGTCCGTCCAGTGGCGTTCGATCACCGGCGGAGTCGAGATCGTGCCGTCGCCCGCGGGGTCCAGCGCCTCTGGCGAGAGATACAAACTATAGGACTCCCGATCAATCTTGAAGCCGTCTGTCGACACGTTCGCCAAGTTGTTGGCAAGCATCTCCAACGATTCCATTCGTGCCCGTAAGCCGCTGGCGGCAGTACTCGTGAGTGCGTCCACGAAAGCCTCCCACCGATTCATTGCAATCGTAGGACCGAAGCTGGAAATATCCCCAACATCGTCAAATTCCGTAAACAACAGCCGATAAGCAAAGAGGATGCGTCTCCGAGAGGTGTCAGGTTTTTGTCTTTTCCTGTGGATCGCCAATTTCTTGACGCCGCTGACTCGTCTAAATCCTTGAAAGTTGAGCACCTGAGTCTGGCTCTCGATCTGCATTGAACTTTGCGTGACCCTTTCGGGACCTCTTGTCGAACTGCCCACGGCGCAATCCACCGGCGCATCGATCGCGCCCTGCGACGCGGTAACGTCACAACCCGAAGGGCAGGTTTCTCCCGAGACCGAGGCGGGCCGGGGAGAATCGGGTTCATTCAGGCTGCTGTTCGACGCGGTCCTCGACAGCACGAATTCTCAACCTTCAACCAACGGTGTGCAGTCTTCAACTGACAGCGTCACCGGGGATGGCGAGCGTGGTGAGACGAAGTCCGATGCAGATGCGAGCAACGGCTCGGATACTGCCGGCCAGGATTTGATCACGTCGATGTTTTGGCTGACCGTTCCGGCCCCGGCCATGCAGCCAGAGCCATCGGCCGCGGCCGGGATCGGCCTGAATCTGGACGTGGAGCCTCTTCCGGACACCGAGCCCGTGACTTGCGAGTATGTCGCGTTGCCGGAGACGGCTGGCGTGGAGGCTGGAAACGCGCCAGAGAAACGAGCGGCACTGCTGTCCACTGAGCCCCAAAGCAATACTGCTGCGGATTTCGAAACAGAACAGTCATTGCAGTTGCAGACGTTGTCCGAAATCGGTTCTTCTTCTCTCTCTGACACTGCTGAGAGTGGCGAGCCGGCTAGCTCGCCGGTTCCCACTCTGGAGCAGACGGTGCAGGCGGACATTACTGAGCAAAGTGCATCGGTGGATTCGATGGAAGACTCCGAGGCGAAGACAGCCACTGTTGAAGAATCAGCCGATGTTATTGCTCCGCCTGCTTCGGATGAAGGACAGCCCACCGAACTCAACTCAGCCGGCGACAGTTCTTCAACGTCCGGCGCTCGGCAAGCGACTCGCCGTGAACTGAAGCGGCAGGCGACAACGTCCGAGGGTCAGGACAGCCGAGGTAACGATATTGTGGCTATCAAAACGGCACTTGCCAGCGAGAGCCAGCCACCCACTGTCGTCGAGGCATCGGTGGCGACGTACGAGTCAACTCAGGCGAACTCCTCGGTTACAACATCGGCTGAACTTATCACCTCGGGATTGAAGCAGGCCACCGGGGCGGATTTCGGCATGAACTCTGAAAGCCAATCCGTGGCGGCGGGAGTTGCGTCAGCTCTGGAGTCGGAAGTTCCGGTGACGAAGAGGGATAGCACGTTGGCATTTTCGGTTCGGGTGGCGGAACGGCCGGTCACCACAGACACCACCCAACAAACGACAACCACGGAGCCATTCGCGGTAGACGAGAGCGTCGAAGCCGTGGTTGTTCAGGACGCGGATGTTACAGCGGAGACCTATGGCGAGTTCTTAGGGCGGAAATCTGACTCTCAGGCTGCTTCTGAGTCGGAGTTGCTGAGGGATCGCACGGCCGCCGAAACCGCGGACGAGGCACCGGAAGTTTCCCGCGTGCCGGACGGGGCCGTAGGGGACTTCGGCACGCAGAAAGTTGCGGACAATTCAGGCGCCCTGCCCTTTTCCGGGGTACACACCGAAACTTCACAAGTAGCTTCGGGTGCGGAAAGTGTGGTGCGGGAGGCTCTAGAAGTCGCGGAGGACGCTACTCCGTTGTCTAAGGAATCCACCGTGCGGGAGTTCTCGTTACGCGTCAACGAGAGTGGCGACCAGCGTGTTTCGCTGCGGGTTGCTGAACAAGCGGGCGAAGTACGTGTCGATGTCCGTACGGCAGGTGGGGAACTGGCGAGCGAACTGAGAGAGAGTCTGCCGGATCTCGTCCGGAACCTGACCAACCGTGGATACGACGCTGAGGCCTGGTGGTCCGGTACAGCGGAGACGGTGGTTAGACCAACGGCCGATACGAGTCAGTCCGGAGATAGCGGTTTCGACAGAGATTCGGGCGAGAACCGCGGTTCGAACTGGTCGGCCGGCGAGCAAGGTGGCGGGAGACGGGACCAGCAGGACGAACAGAGATGGAAGGAAGCCCTTTTGTCGGGCTTTGAGACGGCACGAGGACAGGTAAGGAGCGAATAACAATGTCAACCTCAATCGATTCAACAACCGCGGCACGAAGCACCGAAACTACCGCGGCGTCGAGCACAACGAGCGAATCGAACACTTCCGAAGAGAGTTCGCTTATCAGCTCGGATGCGTTCCTGCAACTGCTGGTCGCGGAACTCCAGTATCAGAATCCGCTGAACCCGATGGACGGCACGGAATACGTGCAGCAACTCGCTCAATTGAGCGAGGTCGAGAATTCGGCATCGATTCTCGAAGAAGTACAAGGGATACGCGAAGACATCGAAGCGTCCCTTGGATCGTAAGCCGGGCGGCATCACGCCTGAAACAAGAAGGAGTGAAAGGAAACCCAAATGGCATTCACCGCATTCTCGACGGCGCTCTCAGCGTTGAGCGCGAACACGACGGCAATCAACGTCGTAGCGAATAACCTCTCGAACTTGAACACGAACGGATTCAAGTCGAGTTCGGTAGTCTTCAGCGACCTCGTAAGTCAGTCGCTCGGTTCGGGTGACACGCAGGTCGGATTAGGAACTGCGCAGCCGATCACGGTGCGGCAATATACGCAAGGCTCGTTGTCCTCAACGGGCGGGAGTTTGGATTGCGCGATCCAGGGAGACGGCTTTTTCGTCGTTTCTGACGCTAACGACACGCAGTTATACACACGGGCGGGCAACTTCGAGGTAGACGCAGAAGGAAACCTGGTGACCGTCACAGGGGAGAACGTCCAGGGGTGGACTGCTGTAAACGGGACAGTCGACACAAATGCGGAGATTAGCGACATCGTTGTTCCGGTGGGTACGATGTCGGAGCCCGTTGCCACGACGGAGGTTTCGCTAAACCTGAACTTGAACGCGGAGGGTGTCACCGGCGAAACCACCGGGGCTTTCTCCACCCCTGTCGAAATCGTGGATTCACTCGGAGTGACGCACACTCTGACGGTGAATTTCACCAAGACGGGAGAGAATACCTGGGACTACGAAGTGACGATCCCGGGCGAAGAGGTTGCGGCGGGCACCTCGGGCACTGCGTACTCTGTGACCACCGACACTTTTACGTTTGACGAGAACGGACTGCTGACAGACCCGGCGGCTCCCGCCACGGTAGACATCTCGATCGCGGGACTGACCAGCGGGGCCGGCGATCTCTCCATCGAGTGGGCCTTGTACGACGACAGTGGAGCGTCTCTGATGACGCAGTATTCGGCCGAATCGTCTCTGTCTGCCGTTGCACAAAACGGTTCGCAGGCTTCGGAACTCACCAGTGTGACGGTCGGCGACGGGGGTGAAGTACTGGCCGAATACTCTAACGGCGAACAGAAGATTGTCGCCCAGCTTGCCCTAGCCTCCATTCGTAACCCCGATTCGCTCGTCGCCAAAGGCGACAACAACTATGCGCTCAGCGAACAGAGCGCGGAGCCTGCGATTGGAACGGCTGGAACCGGTGGCCGGGGCGAGATCGTTGGGCAGGCGGTCGAAGCGTCCAACGTAGACATTGCAGAGGAATTGACCAATCTGATCATCTACCAGCGAGGCTACCAGGCGAATTCCAGTGTGGTAACCACCCTCGACGAAATCACCGAAGAAACGATCAGCATGAAGCGCTGATGAAACGGAAGGTGAAACGCGATGACGCCTTTCGAAGAGATCGCTTCGTTCGCCGACGTGCCGCTCTCCGTTGAGGTGGAACTGGGCCGCCCGGTGATGAGACTTCGCGAAATCCTCGAACTGGAGCCAGGCAGCGTGGTGGAGTTGGCCCGGGCGGCGGGCGAGAACGTCGACGTGCGGGTTGGCGGCGCACTGATCGGCTACGGCGAAGTTGTTGTGATGGACAATGCCGCGGCAGTACGGATCACGGATTTCAAAGCGGACGAGTAACTGCAGCGAGACGGAAAGAGGAGATGGAAATCACTGAGCAGATCGTGGCCATCGGGGCGGTGTTCGCGCTGCTTGCGGCGGTGCTCTGGTGGCTTCGCCGCAGGGGAATTGCTCGATTTGTAACCGGTGGTTCAAAAGGAGCTGCGGCCGGCCCGCTTGAAGGGGTAGCGCGCCTGAGCTTGGGGCCGCAACATTCGTTGCACCTCGTACGTGTCGGAGGTCGTGGAGTGTTGATCGGCCGGTCGCCGGCTGGTCTGACGGTGATCGAGAGCATGGGGTGGAGCGACTGCGTGGGTACCGAGCACGGTGCGGGGAGGGAAACGGTTTTGGCGAGGGACGCCCAGTGAGCGCGGTTCGCAGTGCAGCGTGGCTGGCGGGGCTGACTCCGCTCGGTTTGAGCGCGAGTGCAAGCCCGCTTGTCGACCTGAATTCCGGTGGCAAAGGCGGGGCTCTCAGCCTGCCGTTGCAGATCGTCCTGCTGTTGACGCTGCTGACGCTGCTGCCGGCCGTAGTGATGTCAGTCACGCCGTTCTTACGAATTTCGGTAGTGCTGCATTTTCTTCGGCAGGCCCTCGGCACGCAGACCGTACCGTCGAACCAGACACTTCTGGGCCTCGCGCTGTTCCTGACCATCGTGATCATGCAGCCGGTCGCGACTCAGATGTACGAGAAGGGATGGGCCCCGCTGGAGAAGAAGGAAATGACGCCCACGCAAGCCTTTGAGGAAGGCTCCAAGCCGCTGAGAGCCTTTCTGCTGCGGTTCGCGCGCGAAAAGGACATCAAACTCTTTCTGGAAATGTCCCACTCGCCGGCTCCGCGGAGTGCTTCCGACCTGGAACTGAAAGTCCTGGTGCCGGCGTACATCCTGTCTGAACTGAAGGCCGGATTCCAGATCGGCTGCGTACTCTATCTTCCGTTCCTGGTTATTGACCTGGTAGTGGCATCGGTCGTGTTGTCGATCGGCATGATTCAGCTACCCCCGTCGATGATCTCAGCTCCATTCAAGATCATTTTGTTCGTCTTGGTTGATGGCTGGAACTTGGTTGTGGGATCGCTGATGAAGTCGTTCTACTAAGCGCTGGTCTCAGATCCTGGAGTCTTCTTTATGTCTACCGAACTCGTAGTGGAAGTGCTCAGACACGCGCTGTGGACCACGTTCTGTCTGGCGGCCCCGATTCTGGCTGTGGGATTCGTAGCTGGTATTGCTGTAAGCCTCTTGCAGATCGTGACTTCGATACAGGACTCCTCCTTCGGGTCCGTCCCACGTCTGACGGCCTTCCTGGCGGGGCTTATTGTGCTGATGCCGTGGATGCTCAAAAAACTGATGGCGTACACGACGGTGCTCTTCGGGGACCTCGGACGGTATGCGCGGTAGTCTGTTGCTGCCGCTCCCCGCGCTGTTCGGGTTCCTGCTCGTGTTTACACGGGTCGCTGGCGTCATTGCGTTCGTGCCGATGCCCGGTATCGAGAGAGTCCCATCTCCGGCCCGCGTGATGATAGCGATGGCTCTAACCTTCGCTTTGTTCCCTCAATGGCCTCAGGTTGCAGCGATGCCGGACGGAGGGCGGCTAGCTGGCTGGCTGGTTATCGAGGCCGGATTCGGACTGATGACCGGATTGCTGGTCTCGTTTCTCAGCGATTCGCTCCTCATGATGGCGCAATTGGTGGGGCTCCCGGCTGGTTACGGTTACGCATCGATGATTGATCCACAAACACAAGCCGACTCGGGCGTGCTGCTGATCTTCGCGCAACTGTCAGCGGGCATGCTGTTCTTCTCGCTTGGCCTGGATCGGGAGATGGTGCGGGTGTTTGCACGGAGCCTGGAAACGATGCCGCCGGGTTCGGTGACGCTTCCAGCGTCGGCGGCGGAATCTTTGGTCCGGCTGGGTTCTGGAATTTTCACGGTGGGAGTGAGGCTTGCTCTGCCGGCGGCGGCGCTGTTGATGACCGTGGACCTTGCGCTCGCCCTGCTGGGCAGAATTCACGCGCAACTGCAGCTTATGGTGATCGCGTTTCCCGTCAAGATGCTCGTGGCTGTCGCAGTGATGGCGTGGACCGTGGTCCTGTTTCCGAGGCTTTATTCAGAATACGCAACGGCAGGATTGTCCGTTGTCAGGGGGTTGACAAGGTAGCTTGACAGGGCGGGTGAAGAGCGGCGCGTTCCGATGGCAGAAGGCGAACAAAGAACAGAACAACCGACACAACGACGCCTCGAAAAGGCTCGCCGTGAGGGACGCTTTGCGTCTTCAAAGGATTCGCTCGCCGCAGTGCAGTTTGTGGCGTTCGTGGCCATTCTAAGCGCATGGGCAGGCGGCTGGTTCACAAACATGATCGAGACGATGCGGCTTCTGTTTGCCGAGGCGTTTCGGAGTGATCTGGATCTGGTGCGTTTGTTGCGCCTGCTGATGCAGATTGTCGTGCGAGCCTTTGGCCCTCTGCTTATTGGCGGCGCGGTAGTGGTGGTGGCGGCACTGGCGGCGCAGTTGGCAATGACACGGATGGGATTCAGCCTGAGCAAATTGGCGCCGGATTTTCAGCGTTTGAATCCCGCATCGCGATTGGGCGAGATGTTCCGGCAGAATCTGGCATCCTTCCTCAAGGCAGCGATCATGCTGCCGGCATTCGGCGCAGCCGTGTACATGGTGACGCGCGACAGCCTCCCCGTGTACCGCAGGCTGCCGCTGGCAGGCGTCGAGACCGGCATTCGATGTGTGACGGATTCGATCCTGGATCTGCTTTGGAAAGGCGCGGGGATCTTCATCGTTCTCGGCGCTATCGACCTGTTCCGGCAGAAACAGCGTTACCTCAAGGATCTCCGGATGAGCAAGCGGGAAATTCGCGACGAAGCCAAGGAGATGCAGGGGAACCCGCAGGTTCGCATGCGGATTCGGAGACTGCAACGTTCGCTGCTGCGGCACCAGATGATGAAGCAGGTCAAGACGGCGACCGCTGTGGTGGTCAATCCGACTCATTTCGCGGTCGCGATTCGTTTCGAGCCGGAGACCATGGCCGCCCCGAAGGTCGTCGCGAAGGGCAAGAACTACCTGGCACAGCGGATCAAAGCACTGGCGATCGAGCACGAGATTCCACTCGTCGAGAATCCGCCGCTGGCGCAAGCGCTGTACAAGACCGTCGAAGTTGGGCAGGAGATTCCCGTACATCTCTATCGTGCCGTGGCGGAGGTGCTGGCGTACATCTACCGCCTGGTGAATGGACGGATATCGAGGTAAGGGGGCTGAATGGCGGAGGCGAAGGCAATCGCGGGAGCGGGCGGCTGGAAGACGATGCAGGAATCCGGGCTGGCGGTGCTCGGCGAGATGAGCGTGCCGATTGCGGTGTTGGGGATCGTGATGGCGCTCATCATCCCGATGCCTGCGATGCTGCTGGATGTGCTGATCGTCTCCGACATCATGATGTCCGTCGTCGTGATGATGGTCGCGATGTACATCAAGAGACCGGTTGAGTTCAGCGTCTTTCCGACCACGCTCCTTCTGCTCACGCTGTTCCGGCTGGCTCTGAATATCTCCTCGTCGCGTCTGATCCTGCTGCATGGCAACACGGGAACGGCGGCCGCCGGCGATGTGATCGAAGCCTTTGGCAGTTTTGTCGTGGGTGGCAATTACATCATCGGCGCCGTGATTTTCCTGGTGCTCATCGCCATTCAGTACGTGGTCATCAACCACGGCTCCGTACGCATATCGGAAGTGACGGCGCGTTTCACGTTGGATGCGCTGCCCGGCAAGCAAATGTCGATTGACTCCGACTTGAACGCCGGGATCATCGACGACACGCAAGCCCGCGAGCGGCGCCGCCAGCTTACGAGTGAAGCCGAGTTCTACGGCGCGATGGACGGCGCCTCGCGTTTCACGCAGCGGGATGCGGTGGCGAGCATCCTGATTACGGCCATCAACATCATCGCGGGCTTCCTGATCGGAATCCTTCAGTGCGGCATGGATTTCCGCAAGGCGTTACAGACCTACACGGTTCTGACGATTGGCGACGGGCTCGTCACCGTCATCCCGGCGCTCATGATATCCGTGTCCGGAGGTTTGATCGTCACCCGTGCCAGCACGGAATCCAGGTTGGGGTCCGAGTTTCGTAAACAAGTATTTGGCGCTGCGGAGCCACTGCTTTTGGCGAGCGGAGTGCTTGTCGCCATGGCGATTATCCCGGGTCTGCCGAAGATTCCCTTCCTGCTCATGGGTGGCGGGCTAGGCGCCGCGGCTTGGCGAATGAAGAAGAACGCTGCGACCGGCGCAAAGGCAGCAACTGCCGCCAAGCCCGCTCCGGCGAAAGAAAACATCGAAGCGCTGCTGCGAGTAGAGCCGATCTCAATTGAGGTCGGGTTGGGGCTGGTCAAGTTCGTGGAAGGCGGGCAGAACTCCCCGCTGCTGCGCAGGATCACGGGTATACGGAGGCAACTCGCTGCGGAACTTGGCTATGTACTTCCACCTGTGCGCGTGACGGACAACCTGTCGCTGGGCGCGCGTGAGTATGCCGTTGATCTCAAAGGTGAGCGGATCGCGAAGTATCAGTTGCCGCAGGGCTGCGAACTGGCGATTCCCGTGGGGAAGCCCACCGGGAAGATCGAGGGACAACAGACACATGACCCGGCCTTCGGGATGAGCGCGTTGTGGATTGCTTCGGAACGTGCCGACCGGGCACGCGGACTCGGGTACACGGTGGTGGACGCCGTCAGCGTGATGGGAACACACCTTGCCGAAATTGCGCGGAGGCACGCTTTCGAACTCTTCTCCCGGCAAGACGCCAAGAAGTTGCTCGACCGCGTAACTGCGGAGAATGCGAAGGTTGTCGAAGACCTGGTGCCGAAGTTGCTTC
>JBDKSR010000255.1:0-6695 GCA_039680545.1 Bryobacteraceae bacterium
TGGCGCTCGATTGCCAGAATTGCCGGGTCGGTTCTGGCGGTTACGGATATGTGAGCAATCTGCCGGGAGCGGAGTTCGATCCGCAGCGCATCGCGCCGCATAACATGTGGGGCTGCTCGAACGCGCAAATTTTCTCCGATGTCTCTCCGGAAATGCATTGGGATTTCGCCGTGCGGCACGATTTGCGCTGGCTGTCCCGCTGGGGGCTGACTTATTACGGCTGCTGCGAGCCGCTGGACGTCAAGATAGATATCCTTCGCCGCATCCCCAATCTGCGCAAGATCTCGGCCAGCCCGTGGTGCAATATTCCCCGTCTCTTAAATAAAGTGGGGACCGATTACGTGCTGAGCCGGAAGCCCAATCCCGCGGTGCTGGCGTGGGATGACTGGCGTCCCGAACAGGCGCGTGAGGACATGCGAACGTTTCTGGAGGCCGCGCGCGGGTGTCACGTCGAACTGATCATGAAGGACATTTCGACAGTGCGCTATCAGCCGCAACGTTTGTGGGAGTGGGCACGCATCGCCATGGAAGTGGCGGAAGAGTTCGCTTCCTGATTTCCGCGCAGGCAGATGTGGAAAACGTAAGGTGGTGGCGGGTTTTGTTGTCTTGCTAACCTGAACAGGTAGCGTTCCCGTACCCAATTCAATTTCTATGAGCAAGACTGCTTTTCTGTTTCCAGGCCAGGGTTCCCAAGCTGTCGGTATGGGCAGGAGCCTGACTGATGCTTACGAGTGTGCGCGCCGAGTGTTCGACGAGGCTGACGAGACCTTGGGCTTCGCTCTCTCGAAATTGTGTTTCGAAGGCCCCGAGGAGCAACTGAAGCTCACCGAAAACACGCAGCCAGCGCTGGTGACGGTTTCGACGGCGGCTTTTGCCGTCCTGCGCGAAAAGGGCTTCACGCCCGATTACGTCGCCGGCCACAGCTTGGGCGAGTACTCGGCACTGGTTGCCGCGGGAAGCCTCAAGTTCGCCGATGCCTTGCGGCTGGTTCGCAAGCGGGGCCGCTATATGCAGGAAGCCGTTCCCGTCGGCGTGGGCGCCATGGCCGCCATACTTCGATTGCCGGAAGGGAAACTCGAAGCCATCCTGGCCGAGGCGGCGCAGGGTGAGATCGTCAGTGCGGCCAACCTGAACTCACCGGACCAGGTGGTGATCGCGGGGCACGCGGGAGCAGTGCAGCGTGCGGCAAACCTTGCGAAGGCCGCGGGAGCCAAGCGCGCGATCCTGCTTCCGGTCAGCGCCCCCTTCCATTGCGCGCTGATGCGTCCCGCGCAGGAACGGTTGGCGGCGGACCTCGACGCAACCACCTTTGACGCCCTGTCTTGCCCGCTTGTCAATAACTGGGCGGCGAGCGAGATTACGAGCGGTGAGGAAGCGCGGCGCGGCCTGTACGAACAGGTGCCGAACCCGGTGCGCTGGGTCGAGTCGATCCGTCACCTGGCCGCTCAGGGCACCGGACGCTTCATCGAAACCGGCGCAGGCGGCGTTCTAACGGGACTCCTGAGGGGCATCGATCCCTCGTTAAAAGGTGTTAAGTTCGGCGAAGCAGCCGATCTCGAGAAATTGATGGGAGAGGACTGATTTGACCGGAATAGTCTCCACTCCGGTACAATAACGTAGCGATTATGTCACTCAGCCGTTTTGCAGCTATCACCCTCCTGGCCGGGACGATCTTGATTCCCGCATGCAAAAAGTCCGCGCCCGCCAACGTTGCCGCGTCAATAAACAACCGCGCTATCACGTACGACGAGCTGGAAAGACAGTACAAACTCCAATTCCCGCAGCGGGACGAGCGGCTCAGCGAGTCATTACTCGCCATACAGAAGCTCGAAGTCCTGCGAAGCATGATTGACAACGAGATCATGCTGCAACGCGCCGAAAAACTCGGATTAATGGCCGTCGATTCCGACGTCACCGCGAAGTTCAACGAGTTGAAGGCGCCGTATACGCAGGAGGAGTTCCAGCGGCAGCTCGATGCACGCAACATGACGGTTGAGGAACTGAAGGCCCAACTTCGCCGCGACCTTAGCATCCAGAAGCTGTTCAACAAAGAAATCACGTCGCACATCAACATCTCCGACAAGGACGTGACGGACTTTTACAACGCCAACAAGGCTGCGTTCAATCTGGCCGAGCCGCAGGTACACATCGCGCAGTTGGTTGTCTCGCCGACGGCCAATCCGAGCGCGCGCAACCTGAAGGGTGACGTGTCGCAGAACGAAGAGCAGGCCCGCAAGAAGATCCAGATGCTGGAGGCTCGCCTCAAGCAGGGTGAAGACTTCGCCATGCTCGCGCAAAATTATTCCGAGGACCCGAATACGGCGCCCAATGGCGGCGATCTCGGCTACATCCCGGAATCAGCGCTGGAGAAGGCGAACGTCGAACTGCGGAAGATCGTGATGACGCTCCAGCCGGGTCAGACCTCGCCGGTCATCCATACGCAGGAAGGCTACCGGATTCTGAAACTCATATCGAGAGAACCTGCCGGCCAGCGCGAACTACAGGATCCCCGCGTGCAGCAGACGATCCGCGAAACGATCATGAATCGCAAGGATCAGTTGCTGAAGGCTGCGTACTACGAAGTAGCACGCGGCGAGGCTCAGGTGTCCAACTATTACGCGCAGAGCATTGTGGAGCAGATGGGCGGCAAGAAGTAACGGGCTCTGCCGGGTGCGGCTGCCATCTTAACGGCTTTTCGATGGGGGCGGCAGCTTCCGTACCTGCTCGTAATAATCCTGTACGTATTGCTGGAAGATCAGGGGAACTTCGTCCCGATTGATCTCTCCGCCGGTATCGGAGTGGGCTGCCTGGCTTGCCGAATACGGCGTCTTGATTCGCTGAGAACTTGAAGTGACCTCCACGGTCACCTCTCCCTTCAGGTCCTCGGCGCGCTTGCCGAAGATCTCCCGGATCTTGCCCATCGCTTGAAGCTGCTCGGCTTCGCGGAGGCCCTTGTCGCCATCCTCCTTGCCGATGCCGCTTCGCTCTTTGCGACTCGCCGCGTCCTTGGATTGTTGTCCCGGCTGGCCGGAGGCAGCGCGGCGGGATTCGGTGCCTTCACCCTCCTTCGCCATCTCCTGCTCTCCCTGAGCGTCGGCGCGCGCGTCCTCCCGCCCAGCTTCGGGTGCCCCTCGTTGGCCCTTGGCCTGCTGCTTTCCTGTTCCCTGGTTTTCTTTGGCCTCGGTTGCGCCGTTCGAACTGCCTGGCGGCGGAATCTTGAGCCGCGAGAGAAGATCGTTCATCGCGTCCCGGAGTTTGTTCAGCAGGCTGGAGTTTTCTCCGGACGGGCGGTTCTGCTTCTGGGCCTGGGAATTGTTCGCCGAACGCTGGTTATCAGACGCCGCCGCCTGCGAAGTGTTTGATCCCGTTTTGTCTGACGACTGTTCGCCCTCTTCCAACCCCTTCGCGGAAGCTTCGTCGCCCTGCGGCGCGGCATTGCGGTTAGCGCTTGACGTGGACGACTTGCCCGCCGATTCGCTCAGTTCGTCACCGGCGGGAATCTGCAGGTTCTCCAACCCTTCGACGCGTCCGGAGGCGTTCATGGCTACAGCCGGGAAGTCTTCGGAAGGCTGTTTCCTCGCACGCTCCTTCGCCGCGGCATTCTGCATCGCCCGGCCGGAAAATACGTCGAACATGGCGCGTGTCACTGGCGGACGGAGATCGAGCGAACCGGTGAGACCGTAGCGCAGCGCGACGAGACCGAATGCGGCGAGACCCAGCAATCCGGCGGCATAGAGTGCGCGCGGAGCCTGAAAGGGAAAAGCTTGGCCGGGGTCGGCTGTGCGGGCCAGATCCTCGGCCCTTTGACGCTGCGCGTCGCGGATTTCGGGGGATACGCGGGCGTGATCTCCGGCATCGAGGAAATAGTACGCGGTTGAGAGCGAATCGTTGAGGTCCAAACTGCGATCCAGTTCTTGGGCAGCCTCGATCGCGGGCGGAATCCTTGAAAACGCGCGATAGGCGCCCCACGCGAGACCACCGGCGGCTACTACGGCAATCCAGTACCAGTCGAGGAGTTGGGTGCCGAGCAGCAGCAGGGCAATCACGCCTGCCAGCACGACCGCCAGAGCGAACGCAAATCCGGCGAAGATGCGGTGCCGGATGATGCGTCCGTGCGCCCGCCGCACAACTTGTTCGAGTGGGCCGCGCGACCTCATGAGTTCACATTCATTATCCCAGACCGTGCGCGAAGGAGAGATTCGATGCTGTCATGGATTAGTGTCTGAAACGTATGTTGGCGTTGTGGGGCATATGATACGCTGGCGAGGTGCAGCTCCCAACTCCCGACGAGACACGAAGAAGAGCGAAGTCGGCGCTGAAGCGTATCGGAGTACTTTGGCTCATCGCAGAGTTGGGAAAAGACAGACTACTTAGCTGGGCCAATGCGCAGATTGACTCATGGGCTAGTCCCATGTTCGCGCTTTTGAGAAGTGTAGCGACGTGGGCCATTGCTAACCCTGTTCTGCTATTCCTTCTTTTTGTCAGCATCTACGCGTTAGTAGTACTCTGGGCTGTGCATAGGTCTGTAACGCGAAAGGCAGAAGGGCATAGCGTACCCCTGCTGCCCAATCGGAGCCAGCCTGACGCCGAAACAACAAGCACGACGCAGTCCGGTACCTTACTTTCAGAAGAACTGCGGATTGACCCATTGCCAAGGGACGCGTGGCATTTGGATCTCAGGTTGACGAACAAAATGTCGCCCAACGCCATCCAAGCCGAAGTGACCGTCCGTAACGTTAAGAAATGGTCTGACGATCTGGGGGACTTCCACTCGGTGGCGGGTGCACATACTCGAGATGGCAGGTTTGCTCCATTCGTCCTCCAAGGTCACGCGGATCTTTATTATGATCAGCCTGGCATACGCTATATGCTGAGGAGAGCGGGTGGCTGCCTGGAAATGACTGGCATCACAGCACACGGTGCTCGAAAGGTCGATATCACACTTCCGGGGATCTGGCGAGTCGAACTTGACGTCCGGGTTGGCTCAAAGAGGCGAGACGAATTCCTATGCTTCTCATGGACAGCTGGGGGTGATCTTCAGTTCTGCGAATGCCCAAGTAAAAGATGATCTGCACCGTTCCCGAGTGCGATTGACGCGCCTCACGCAGAACTGGGCTGATAGCTGCGTCTGCCGTCAGGCGGCTTCGCGCAGGCCAATGACGAGCGCGTCGAGCGCGATCGACTTCTGGATGTTGCGCCGCAGCAGCCGCATGAGTTCGTCTGCTTTCCCGACGGCGGTCCGTATCCAATCGAAGGTGACGCTTCCAGCGAGCCGCTCCAGCCGTTTCCTCACGTCGTTGTTGCGGACGGCGCCCGATGACTGGTGAATGGCCAGCAGGTCCGCGAGAAGCACGTAGAGAACTTCCAGATAGTCCTCCAGCTTTATCGAGCGCGAAAGCGCAACACTGTCAGAAAAGGGCAGCCACGACGCAAACGGCGTGACGCCCGCGGAGGCGTCGAGGAGGGCCAGCATGGCTTCCCGGCGGCGGTCGTACTGTTCGAGGTCGAGTGTAACCGCGACGCCCGGACTGCCGGCCGCGAGTGCCACGCGGCGTTCCGTGCCCGTGACCTTGCGCGCGGAGAGAAACGCCTGCATTTCCGGATCGCTCAGGCGGGAGAAGTGGAGCGGCACGGAGCGGGAACGGATGGTCGGCAGCAGGTCGTAAATGTTTTCCGCGGTCAGAATGAGGATGAGGTGATCGGGAGGCTCTTCGAGTGTCTTCAGAAGCGAGTTAGCCGCCTGCTCACCGGCGCGGTCGATCTGGTCGATCAGAAACACGCGCCGCAGTCCGTGCATCGGTTTGAACGGGGCGCGCTCCTTGAGCAACCGCATCTGCTGAATCGAGATCTGCCGCAGCGGTCCCTCCGGCGGCAACGTCACGAAGTCGGGGTGGGTGGAGAGGAACAGCGGGTCCTCCGCACGCTTGTCGGAAGGCCACTTCTCGCGTTCTTCGATCTGAGCGACGTTGTGCGGCAGGCTGAGGTCGTCGTTTTCGATCTTCCCGGCGCCGCCCAGGAGGTGCGCAGCGAATCGCCGCGCCAGGGTTGCTTTGCCGACGCCTCGCGGACCGGCGAAGAGCAGGGTCTGGGGAATGCGGTCCTGCGCCGCCATGTTCTCCAGCGCTGCGACCACGCGCTCGTTGCCGAGGAAGTCCTTAAACACGGAGGCCCCCGACGCGCGGCGCGACGGCATCCCAAACCGCCTTGGCTACCACATCGATAGCAGCCCGGCCATCGATGACAATGAATCGCCGCGGCTCTTCCCGGACAAGATCGGCATAGGCTTCGCGGACGCGCCGGTGAAACTCCACGGCCTGATCGTCCATGCGCGTCTCCGGTTCGACTCCGGAGTCGGCGAGTTGCTTGTTCCGCGCTTGCGCGCGGGCGAGGCTCGTTTCGAGATCGATGTCGATGAGAAGAGTCAGATCGGGGTCGAGGCCGCGGCAGGCAATACGGTGCAGGTCACGCACAACGTCTTTACCGAGCCCCCGGCCGACTCCCTGATAGGCCAGCGTGGAATCCGTGAAGCGGTCGGAGAGGACGACCTCACCCCGTTCGAGGGCGGGCATGATCCACTCTTCCACGTTCTGCGCGCGGCAGGCGAAATAGAGCAGAAGCTCGGCTCTGGGGCGTAGATCTTCGTTCTTGGCGTCGAGCAGAATGCGCCGCACCTGACGCCCGATGGACGTGCCGCC
>JBDKSR010000256.1:0-9649 GCA_039680545.1 Bryobacteraceae bacterium
CCATGCTCAACGATCTGTTCCCCACTTTTTCCCTTTTGCTGGCGACCGGGCCCGAAGCGGTGAAGATCCCGCTCGCGATGCTCGTGGTGTTTGGTTCGGCCAAACTCATGGCGGAACTGTTCGAACGCTTGGGACAGCCGGGCATCGTCGGGGAGATCTTTGCAGGCATATTGATCGGCCCGAGTGTCCTCAACTGGATTCAGCCGGGCGGCTTGCTTTCGGCGTTAGCGGATCTCGGAGTGATGTTCTTGCTATTCCGAGTCGGCCTTGAGGTGAAGTCATCCGACCTGATGCGTGTGGGTGGCACGGCGGCTATCGTGGCCGTGCTGGGCGTGCTTGCGCCGCTTGCGCTCGGATGGGGATTGATGCTGCTCTGGGGAGCCTCGCAGATCGAGTCGATTTTCGTCGGCTCGGCGATGGTGGCGACTAGCGTGGGCATCACGGCGCAGGTGCTGGCGGCGGGTGGCTGGCTGAACGCCCGCGCAAGCAAGATCATTCTGGCGGCGGCGGTGATCGACGACGTTCTGGGGTTGCTCGTGCTTGCAGTCGTCAGCAGCATGGCGAAAGGCAGAGTGGATCTGGTCGAACTTGGTTTCAGTGCGGCGATTGCGATCACGTTCACCCTGGTTGTTGTGAAGTGGGGGACGAAAACCATGGAGAAGGTGGTCCCCCGTATGGCAGAAAACATGCGACTCGGGGAGGCGAAGTTTGCCTTGGCGATGGTGCTTTTGTTTGCGCTCTCGCTAGCGGCCGTCTATGCCGGAGTAGCGGCGATCATCGGCGCGTTTCTGGCGGGGGTTGCGCTCGCCGATAGTATTGGTGAGCGGGTGAAGGATCTCACGCACGGCGTCACGGAGCTGTTACTGCCGTTCTTCTTGGCGGGAATCGGCCTTTTCGTTGACCTCTCTGTATTTACGGAGACATCCACGCTCGTGCTTGCCTTAGTCATCCTGGCGGCGGCGGTGCTCTCGAAATTCGTTGGTTGCGGCTTAGGCGCCATTGGCATGGGACGGGCAGATGCCATAAGGATTGGCGTCGGCATGGTTCCGCGGGGTGAGGTGGGCATGGTCGTGGCGCAAATCGGCCTCGGTCTGGGCGTCCTGCCGAATGATGTTTACGGGATCGTCGTGTTTATGTCTGTAGCGACCACGATGGTCGCGCCACCGCTGCTGAAGTTGGCATACCGGGGCATTGGGGCGAAGGAAGCTCCTAAAGAGCCGGTTTTCCGCCTCGGCTGACCTACTCTGTTTTCCTGATTCCACTACCAAGTTCGGGGGATACCGCGGACGGGGACCGGCTTTTACGCTGGGAAAGAGGTCCCACCATAGATGTCCGATTTCTACCAGACCGGTGTCGTCACAACTCTCCACCGGCTCAAACCGAACAGCGTCGAGCGGCTGGAGGGTGACCTGGAACGCTTTTCGCGGAGCCGGCCGATCGGTCTGGTCCTTCCGGCGCTGTACTCGGAGTTCGAGACCGCAGCGATGCAGCGCATTGTGCCCGAGGTGCGGCAAGTCCGGTATTTACAGAGGATTGTGGTGGCGCTTGGCCGCGCTTCGAGGGACGAATTTGATCGGGCACGTTTGCACTTCAAGGATTTCTACACACCGGTGACGGTGATCTGGGTCGATGGCGAGCGGATACAGAAGCTGTTCAAGTTGCTGGAGGAACGAGGCCTTGCACCCGGCATGGACGGCAAAGGCCGTTCCTGCTGGATGGCGTACGGCTACATGCTGGCGATGCGCGACTGCGATGTCATCGCGTTGCACGACTGCGACATAGTAAATTACGACCGCCAATTGCTGGCGCGTTTAAGCTATCCGGTTGCGAACCCGAATCTGGGGTTCGAGTTCTGCAAAGGTTACTATGCGCGGGTCACGGACCGGATGCATGGGCGTGTTACACGCCTGTTCGTGACACCCCTGGTGCGGGCACTCGACAGCATGGCGCCGGGTACGGGATTCCTTCGCTTTCTGGACAGCTTCCGCTATCCGCTCGCCGGGGAATTCGCGATGGACGCGAATCTGGCGCGCGTGAATCGTATCCCCGGAGACTGGGGGCTGGAAGTCGGCGTGCTTGCCGAGGTATTCCGGAATTGCGCGGCGTCCCGGGTGTGCCAGGTGGATCTCACGGACAATTACGAGCACAAGCACCAGGGCCTCTCACCGGACGAGGGAGCGAAAGGGCTGCGCCGGATGGCTTGCGACATCGCCAAATCCCTGTTCCGTACGATGGCGGCCGAGGGGGTCGTGTTCACGGCGGATCACTTCCGGAGCCTGGGCGTGCGCTATGTACGGTTGGCCGAAGACACCATCGCGCGGTATTACGCGGACGCGATGCTGAACGGCCTGAAATTCGACAGGCACGGCGAGGAGATGGCCGTGGCGGCGTTTGCGAAGAGTCTGGGCGAGGCGTCGGCTGATTACGTAAACGACCCGCTGGGTTTACCCCTGATTCCGAATTGGAACCGCGTGCTGGCCGCGATTCCGGAGTTCTTTGAGTTATTGCAGGACGCTGTCGACAAGGACATGAATCTCACACCGCTGCACAAGGGCTGACATTTGAACTATGTCCCAATCGCAACTTCCGGGAGATGCGCTTCGCGCGGCTGAATCGATACGGAAAGCCGACATCGTCATCGGGATCCCGAGTTACAACAACGCCCGGACAATCGGGCACGTCACACGGGCGGCGTGCGTGGGCCTGGCGAAGTACTTCCCGGAACTGACAGGCGTGATCGTCAACTCGGACGGCGGATCGAAGGACGGAACGCCGCAAGCGGTGATTGAGGCGGGCATGGAGGATGCAAACCTCCTGTTGCTCTCGACGCCGCTCACGGGCGTACACAGGCTGTCGTTCCCGTATCACGGGATTCCCGGCAAGGGCAGCGCTTTCCGGATGATCTTTGAAATGGCCGAGCGCCTGGGAGCGCGGGGCTGCGCAGTCGTTGACTCGGACCTTCGATCGATCACGCCGGAGTGGTTCGATCTGCTGCTGCGGCCCGTGCTGTTTGCGGGATACGATTTCGTTGCGCCGTACTACCATCGCCACAAGTACGACGGCACGATCACGAACAGCATCGTGTACCCGCTGAATCGCGCGCTCTACGGACTTCGGGTGAGGCAGCCCATCGGGGGCGAGTTCGGCATCTCGGCGAGGCTGATATCGCGCTATCTGAAGCGCGACGACTGGGAGACCGATGTCGCAAGGTACGGGATCGATATCTGGATGACGACGATCGCCCTGGCCGAGGGCTTCCGGGTGTGCCAAAGCTTTCTGGGGGCAAAACTGCACGACGCGAAGGACCCTGGGGCGGACCTTAGCGCCATGCTGCACCAAGTGGTAGGCAGTGTGTTCATGCTGATGCGGGAGTACGAACCGGTGTGGCGTCAAAGGACAGGGAGCCAGCCGGTGGAGTTGTTCGGTTTCCGTTTCGATGTGGGGCTGGACCCGATCGAAGTAAACGTGGACCGGATGCTGACCGCGTTTCGCCATGGATGCCAGGAGCTGGGGGAAGTCTGGTCGATGGCGCTACGGCCCGAAACCTTTGAGAAGGTCCGAAAGCTGGCCTGCGACGGGAAGGCCGCCTCGTCCTCGTTTCACATCAATGACGAACTCTGGACGAAGGTCGTGCTGGACTTCGCCTGCGCTTACCGAAAATCCGGGCTTAGCGGCGGTCAGTTACTGCGCTCGCTCACGCCGCTTTATCTCGCGCGCGTCGCCTCATTCGTGATCGAGACGCAGAGCCTGGTGTCGGCGCAGGTGGAACAGAAGATCGAGGAATTGTGCCTCTGTTTCGAAACGATGAAGCCCTACCTGGCATCCCGCTGGGACGAGAACACAGCACGGCCAGAAGAGCGGGATGGGCAGGACAAGGGGGCTGCAAACAGAGAGAACGTGGAGGTTGAACGATGATCGAAACGATGCAACAGGTTCTGGAGGGGGTACTGAGCCGGCTGAGGTTTCAGGTGACGACGTATCTGCCTCCATTGCTCGTAGGGCTCATTATCCTGGCGGGCGCGTACGCAATTGCCGTTCTGGCCCGGTGGACACTGAACCGGATCTTCAAGGGCATCGCGGCAGACCGTTTTCTGCACCGTTCCGGTCTGGCGTTTATGCTCGACCGGACTGGCCGGTTACGAGCCAGGCGGCTCGTCTCGGAGGGGGCGTACTGGTTCATCTTGATTGCCGGGTTCCTGACGGGCTTGAGCGCGTTTGACACGGAACTGACAACGCAAATGACGCAGAGCTTCGTCTTCCTGATCCCGAAGCTGGTGGTGGCGGGTCTGATCCTGCTAGCCGGCGTCTGGCTCAGTCAATTCCTGGGCCGAAGCGCGCTGGTCTGGGCAGTCAATGAGAGCCTACCTTCGCCGCGCAAGCTGGCGGGCGCGATCCGCGTGGCGATCCTCTTTGTCGCCGTCGTCGTGGCAGCGGACCAGCTCGATTTCGCCCGGCACGTCTTCCTGGCGGCGTTCGTGATCGTGATGGGCGGAGCGGTGCTGGCTGCCAGCCTGGCGCTCGGGCTCGGGGGACGCGACGCAGTATCGAGCTATTTCAGGGGACGTCAGGAGGCCGGCGAGGATCGCGGCGAACGCTCACTCTGGAATCACCTCTAGGATGGCGCGGTTCCAACCAGCGGGACCCGCCGCCTCGCTCACACGGCCGGTGGGCACCAGAGTCTTCAGAGCAGCAGCGAACCGTGAACGGATGATGATGGGAGTGTCAACAACGGAAAGAAATTCAGCGTCGTTTGGAGCATCCCCAAGACCCACCGTGAGGACGGACCGATATGACTTCCGGTACAACTCCGCGAGGCATCGGACGGCCGCGGCCTTATTGTTCTGTCCCATAATGTGCAAGAAACGGCCGCCACGGGTCCAGCGCTTCCCAAGCCTCTCAATCTCGCGGAGAAGGTTCTGCTCGTGGGCGTGATCGAGGACGACGAAAGGCTCGTCGTATTCCCGCTGCTTGGCCAGCCGGGCCTGTTCAATCGTAAGTCCGGAACGGCGGGCGACTTCTTCGGCAGTCATTTCGTGGAAGCCCAACACTGGAACACGGCTCACGCGAGATGCGGCGTCCAGAGAATCGGCGAGTTCGTCATACCGGGAACCGAATTCGATCACGTAATAGGAATCACGCCGGGCGGCATTCGTAACCGGAGACGGGAAGCAATCCAAAGGTACAAAAGCAGCCCCGCCATTCTCGGCGATGAAGGGATGGCGGTTTTTGAGACCGGTCCGGAGCGGTTCGATCTCGGCGCGGGTCTTGCTCGTGCATAGCACGAGCGGAATGCCTCGCCGGGAGAGGGAATCCAAGGCCGGCCCGGCGGGTTCCCAGGAATACGTCACGGTATCGAGCAGCGTGCCGTCGAGGTCGGTAAATACGACGAACATCACTACTTAGATTAAATTGGGCAAAATCTTAAGATCCATAGGGCCAACCAGGGAAACGGCGTGGAAAAATATATGAGAGAGGAAGGTGCGGGCATGCGGACGCGAACATGGCCCATTTTGGTTCTGGGTTTTGGGAGCCTCGTCTTCCTAATTGCGCTGGCAGGGGCCGGAGCCTCACGGCGCGCCAGGCAGATTCAAGCCGAAATAGTCTCGATCCATGAATCGGAAACACAGGTCGCCGATATCCTGAACGGGATCAGTTCACAACTTCAAGTCTCCGGGATTCTGGTCCGCGACTTCCTGCTCGACCCTTCGCATCTGACGGCAGTGGCACACCGGCAGAGGTTGCTTGAACTGCGGACTTCGACCGGGCAACAACTCGATGAGTTGGGGAAGCGACTCGGCCCGGAGGACACCGGTGTGTTGTCGCAGCTTCGGTACGAGATCGATGCGTACTGGGACTCGTTCGATCCGATCTTCGAATGGACGCCGCAGCAGAAGTTGGCGCTCAGCGCTCTATTCCTGCGGAAGCAGGTCCTGCCACGCCGCGATGCCGCGCTGATGATGGCTCGGGAAATCCAGAAACTGAATCAGAGTCACGTGCAGCGGCAACGGCAGAGGCTGCGACAAAGCCAGGTAGCCTTCCACCGGTATGTGCTGTGGATGATCGGCATCGTTGTGTCACTTGGAGTGATCGTGGCAGCGGTGAGCATCTTCCGTGTTACGGAGCTCGAAAAGCAGACTGAGGCACAGCAGAAGATAACGGAACAGGCCGAGCGGGAATTGCGCCAGCTTTCGCAACAGTTGGTGCAGGCGCAGGAGACAGAACGAAAATGGATCTCGCGCGAACTGCACGACGAGGTCGGGCAGATGCTGATGGGCCTTCGCATGGAACTCGCGAAACTCAACGACGTCCGGAGCGTCCCGGACGAGGAGTTTCACGCCCGGTTGGAGGACGTGAAGCGGATCGTGGAGCAGACGGTGGTATCGGTGAGGAACATCGCGATGGGGCTCCGCCCCTCGATGCTCGATGACCTGGGACTCGGGCCGGCGGTGGAATGGCTCGGCCGGGAGTTCAGCCGCCGCAGCGGGACTCCTGTTACGGTACAGGTTGACGGCGCGCTGGACGAGATTCCAGAGACCCACCGGACGTGCGTCTTCCGCGTCGTACAGGAGGCCCTGACTAACTGTGGCCGTCATGCCAAGGCAAACAATATCCGTATCGCGGTTCACGGGCGCAGGGACGCGGTCTTCGTGACCGTGCAGGACGACGGCGTGGGTCTGACGCGGGATACAGCCGGGCAGGGATTGGGCCTGATCGGCATCCAGGAGCGCGTGCGCGAGCTGAACGGCACGCTGACGATTCTTTCGCAGCCGAACCGGGGCACTTCGCTGCAAGCAGAAATTCCCTTGGGAAGCGAGGCTGTGTCATGAGCGAGATTCGTGTGCTGCTGGCCGACGACCATGGCGTTGTGCGAAAGGGCTTGCGTTATCTACTCCAAAAATCGCCCGACGTGACCATCGTGGGAGAGGCGTGTGACGGACGGGAAGCGGTTACGATGGCGGAAGAACTGGGTCCCGACGTCATTGTGATGGATATCGCAATGCCCATGCTGAACGGCATCGACGCGACGGCGCAGATCGTCAAGAAAAACTCACGCGCCGGAATCATCATTCTCAGCATGCATTCCGACGAAAGTTACCTCGTGCGGGCCTTGAGCGCGGGCGCCAGAGGATACCTCCTGAAGGACTCGGCTGAGAACGACCTGCTGCGCGCCGTGCAGGCTGTTTCCCAAGGCCGGCCTTTCTTCAGCCCGAAGATCGCGCAGACGCTGCTCGACGATTATATGCGGCGCCTGCGGCAGGAACATCTTGAGGATTCCTACGACCTGCTGACGGATCGTGAGAAAGAGATTCTACAGTTGCTTGCGGAGGGTAAGTCGAACAAGGAAGCCGCCACACTGCTCGACCTGAGTCTCTATACGGTCGAAACACACAGAGCACATATCATGCAGAAACTGAACCTGCACAACACGGCTGAAATCGTGCTCTATGCCGTACGGAAGAAGATTATTTCCTAGATCATCTCAACGGCCCTTGGTCTTGCCCGGAGCGCGGCGCAGATTCGGAAGCCGCTCCAGTTTCTTCAGATGGTCCCACGATGCGGCCTGCGACTGTTTCGCGGTAGTCTTTGCCGGGGTCGCCGGTTCGCGGGCCAGCGCCAGATCTGGTTTGGGGGGAACTGCGGCTTTAGGATTCAACGCAGCCGGCGTCCTGACCTTCTTCGCCGCTGGCTTCTGAATCTTGACGTACTCGCCTAACAGATGCGAACTCCGGGAACGCGAGGGCGTGGTACCCTCCTCGCTTTCCATCCATTCCTGGAGAGGGTTCCTCTTATGCTTCTCAACATTAGCCACTCGCCACCTCCATCGGACTCCCAGGAGCCCATCGGTATGATACGATTCTAGGGCTCAAGACGGACCCGTGCAAGTGTATCGTGCCGTGGAGTACAGGCGTCTTCGGAGAATGTCCTCCGGACTCCACAGACTGCGAAGGGCCCTGTAAAATCGCTGTCTTTTGAACGATATGGCCACATTCTCTCTGCTTCTCGCGCAGGGGGCTCCGGTGAGGTTGCTCTCGCTCAGTTCGGCTGACCTGCTGATCATCGTTGTCTACTTCGCGGCGGTTCTGGCGATCGGTTTCTACCTCAAGAGGCACACTAAGACAGGCGAAGATTTCTTCCTCGCGGGGCGCGAGATGACGGCGTGGGTCGCCGGGCTAAGCTTTCTCGCCGCGAACCTTGGATCGCTCGAACTGATGGGTTGGGCCGCGGCCGCGTATCAGTACGGCATCCTGGCGACTCACTGGTATTGGATCGGCGCGATTCCGGCGATGCTCTTCTTGGGCATCGTCATGATGCCGTTCTATTACATCTCGAAGACGCATTCCGTTCCGGGATACCTGATGCTGCGATTCGGAGAGCCCAGCCGGGCGCTTTCCGCCATCTCCTTCGCGTTCATGACCGTTCTGATGAGCGGGATCAATATGTACTCGATGGCGCTGGTGATGAAGGTTGTTCTCGGGTGGGACATACACTTCAGCATCTGGGTGTCCTCCCTTACCGTCGCGTTGTATGTGTCGATGGGAGGCCTGCTGTCCGCCATCTTCAATGAGGTGCTCCAGTTCGTGCTGATCTGGCTGGGCGCCATGCTGGTGCCGATCATCGGCCTGATCGAAGCGGGCGGTTGGAACGGGATGGTAGAGCGAATCTCGAGAAACTTCCCCGGCCAGAACTTCACGAATCTCTGGAGCACGATGGGATCGTTCACGGACAACCCGATGGGCATACATTGGACCGGCATCGTCCTGGGGTTGGGCTGGGTGATCTCGTTCGGTTACTGGACGACGGACTTTTTGGTGGTTCAGCGCGTGCTTGCGGCCAAGGACCTGCGCTCGGCCAAGTTCGCCCCAATCATCGGCGCCGCTTTCAAGATGATGGTGCCGTTCATCGTGATCCTGCCCGGGCTGCTCGGATTGGCATTGCTGCCGATGCACCTGGTCGGCGAGGGCGAGGCGATCGCGACGGGCGGACACAGCTACAACGAAGTGCTGCCGTTGATGCTCGCGAGGTATCTCGGGCCGGGGCTGCTCGGGCTGGGGATCACGGCGCTCATCGCGGGATTCATGTCCGGTATGGCGGGCAACGTGAGCGCGTTCGCGACCGTGTGGACCTACGACATCTACAGGGCACTGATCAGGAAGAAGGCGGAAGACAGCCACTACGTGAAGATGGGACGGTGGTGCACGATCCTCGGCGTACTGGTCAGCATCGGCACGGCGTACCTGGTGATGGAGTTCAAGAGCATCATGGACTACGTGCAGGCGCTGTTCAGCTTCTTCATTGCGCCGTTGTTCGGCACGGTCCTGCTCGGAATGTTGTGGCGGCGCGCGACGCCTGCCGGCGGCTTCTGGGGACTGCTATCGGGCACGGTGTCGTCGATCGGCATGTGGGCCTGGGTGAAAGTGGATCCCAGCGCGCTCAGTTACATCGCACTTTCGCGGCACGCCAAGGACATGGCCGAAAACATGTACCGGGCGCTGTGGTCGTGGATCATCTGCGTGCTTGTCACAGTGCTGGTGAGCCTTGTGACGAAGCCGAAACCTGCCGAGGAATTGCGGGGAATCGTTTACGGATTGACGGAGGTCCCGTCCGAGCAGCACCTCGCGCTCTATAAGCGGCCCATCTTCTGGGCTGT
>JBDKSR010000257.1:0-1595 GCA_039680545.1 Bryobacteraceae bacterium
CGAAACAGACCCAGAGCCACCAACACCCAAAAAGCGCGGCATTGACCGCCTCATAGAATCGCTCGAACAGGAGGAGCGCGGTGAAGATAGCAGAAGCAGCGAAGATTCTGAACGGGCTTTCGCGCACAGCGAAGTTTCCCGAGGACGAAACCGAACTGAAGGAGGCCGCAAAAACCCTGATCGAAGCCTCCGGCAACGATGCGGAACTCGCCCGGCAGATCGTAGACGAGCTGCGTAAGACGGAGCGGTTCTTCCCGCCCGACGCGGCGTTCTACGAGCAGGGGCGGGTGCTGCGGCCCGATCCGGGACTGCCGACGTGGAAATCTCCCAACCCGGCAGACTTCCCTATCGGCTGCCAGCGGTGCCGAGACCTGGGGGCCATCGAGGTTTCCGGCCGGTGGGAACGATGCGACTGCGAGAGCGGGCGATTCTACCCGGACATCCTGCTCGACATGGCGAACCGCAAGCGGCCGGCGAAGGAAATTCCAGTGCTTCCCCCGATGCCCGCGAACCCGATCACCGAGACCGACATCCTGCGCGTCGAGGCTGAGTTGCGCGCGGCGGGAGGACGGCATGGCTGAACCGAATCCGAATCCGTTTCGCGTTACCACTCGGGTCCGCGGATTGCCGCCGAGTACTTCGGTGTGCTGCGCGGTGAATTTCATTGTGAGTGGCATCGGGTTCGAGGTGGAGGCAGAGTGCACTGACCCGGAGTTAACCGCGCTCATCGATGCTTACGTGAGCCGTAAGGCTCGCGAGTGGCAGGAATGGGAGGCCCCTGATGCCTGACCGCCCCGACTGCCCCTACTGCGACGGCACCGGCTGGCGCTACGTCAACCGCGGCTGCACCTACACCGCCGTCGAGCCGTGCGACCACCAACCGCCGAAGGAGCCACCCGTGGACCGGAAGACGCGGGCGAGTGGAGAGGAGCGAAGCGATGGCTGAATTAAAGAAACGAACTTGGGTATATGCGCAGCGGCCCAGAGAGTACGAAATAGCTGGGTGCCCGTGTGGAAACACAGATCCGGATTGGTCCGAGTATGAGGGGCATCTCTGGTGCGCTACATGCCAGAAAGACTTCATCCCCGAACACGGCGGGATTTTTGACGGCCCCATACTCGTCAACTGTTGCGCGCTCATGGGAATTGATTTACGCCAGATCAATATCGAAACGGGAGAGGTGAAATCTATAGAGCCAGAGTCGGAGACAGACCGCCGCTCCCCGGCCGCAGGGGAGCGCGAATGATCGACAAATCCAGCTGGGAATCACGCATGGCGGAGTTAGACCGCCTCATCGCGTCCGAGCCTCCCGAGCAGCGGAAGCGCCCCGGCCCCAAGCCCGGCCAGTGCTGCGACCGAACCCGGAAACGCGCCGAACTTGACCGGGTAGCCGCCCGGATGCGCGAGAAATACGGACCACGCTCACGGCGCCTGGCGGAGTCTGCGGCGAACGCACGGGCTCATTGGGGCGAAGGCCATGCGCGGGTGTTCGGTGGGCGCGTGGCGAGTGTGGGCGGTGGGGAGGCCGCCTGAGATGGCGCTAATTTACGAACCCAAGGGCCGGGCGCGCGAATATGCGGCCCTCGCCCTGAAC
>JBDKSR010000258.1:0-3905 GCA_039680545.1 Bryobacteraceae bacterium
CAACCCTCGGATCGTTTGATCATAGAAGGCGCAGACTTGATGGGCGGTGTGGGTGTCGCCTCGCCGGTTCCAGAGGTTGACCACGTACCCGCGCCCCAACCCCGCTTTCAACGGATGATGGCTCGGCTGTCAGCGGCGAAATGAAACTGGTGTGAAAGCGCCGGTTTGAAATTGGATTTTCTTGTCCCGGATTTTCTTCTGAAAAATTCCTCTTTATAAACTCTTCTTCCGTCTTCTTCCCCTATCGGAACGGGATGGATTTTCTTCGGTTGCCAGGCGGGGACTTCGTCGGCTTGATGCGGGGGCATGAAGAGACGACGCAGACGCAAGTGCCCGCATTGCGGGCGATTATATTGGCCGGATCCGCGCAACCGCCACCACCAGGTCTATTGCTCAGCGCGCGCGTGCCAGCAGGCGCGGCAGCGGGCGGGACAGGCGCGTTGGCGGCGGCGGCCGGAGAACCGGGACTACTTCCGGGGCCCGGCGGAAGTGGAGCGGGTCCGGGCGTGGCGCAAGGCCCATCCGGGTTATTGGCGCAGGCATCGGCGTGCGCTACAAACGGTCATAAAGCCACAACCCGCTGATGCCCAACCAGATAGGTCCGGCTCAAACCCGGATGCGCTACAAACGGTCTTGTTGTCGCAACCGGCTGTGCTGGTGGGGATTATATCCAGCTTAACCGGAACAGCGTTACAAACGGACATCGCGGAACACGTGCAACGGCTTCATCTTCGTGGCGAACAGATCCTCCATCCACAAAGGATCGCGAAAGGAGCCGAAGATGACCGAAAAGACCTTGTTGCGGCCGGAGCGCTTGCGTAGGACCCCGGCGCAGTTCAGTTGGGTGGACCACCGGTTGGTCCGTTGGGACTACGTGCGCCGCTGCGACAGCCGGGGGTGGGCGTTGTACCTGCTGTTGGTGACGGTGGGCGACGCGCAGGGCTTGAGCTACTACTCCGACGGGAAGATCGCCGAGCTGCTGTCGCTGGAGCGCGGCGAAGTCGTTGAAGCCCGGCGGCAACTGGTGGCGGCGGACATGATCGCCTACGAGCGGCCGCTCTACCAGGTGCTCTCGCTGGGGGAGCAACGGCCATGATCCGCTACGAACAGTTCGCGCAGTTGAGGCATCTGCTGGACGAAGAGCATTGCTCGGCGGCCCGCGTGGCGCAGATCATGGGGCTTGACGTGAAGACGGTGCTGGCCTGGGCGACACGCCCGACCTACGCCGCCCGGCCGGCGCCCCGGCGGCCGAGCCTGCTGGACCCCTACAAGGATGAGATCGTCCGCCGGCTGCACCGGCATCCCTACAGCGCGCAGCAGTTGCTGGGGCCGTTGCGGGAACAAGGGTACGCGGGCGGGTATTCCATCCTGAAGGAATTCGTCCGCAAGGTGCGCCCCGCCCGGCCGCCGGCGTTCCTAACGCTGCGCTTCGCGCCCGGCGAATGCGCGCAGATCGACTGGGGCTATGCGGGGCCGTTCGCGGTGGGCTCGACCCGGCGGCGGCTGAGCTTCCTGGTCCTGGTGCTCTGCCACAGCCGGGCCATGTACGTCGAGTTCGCCCTCTGCGAGACCCTCGAACAGTTCCTCGCCATCCAGCAGAACGCCTTCCGGGCCTGGGGCGGGGCGCCTCAAAAGTTGATGATCGATAACCTCAAGAGCGCGGTGCTCTCCCATCCCCGGGGCCAGCCAGCGGTCTACAACCCGCAGTACCTCGACTTCGCGGCGCACTACGGCTGCGCACTGCGCGCCTGCAACGTGCGGGCCGCCCACGAGAAGGGCCGCGTCGAGAACGGCGTGGGCTACGTGAAGAAGAACTTCCTGGCCGGACGCGACCTCTCCGGCAGCTTGGCCGGCCTCAACGCCCTGGCGCGGCGCTGGCTGGACGAAGTCGCCAACGTGCGCGTCCACGGCGAGACCCGCCGCAAGCCCGCCGAGATGCTGGCGGAAGAGCGCTCCGCGCTGCGGCCCCTGCCGGCCGCGCTCTACGACGTCGGCGCGCCCCGCCTTGTCCATGCCACCCGCCGCTGCCGCGTCCACTTCGACGCCAACCGCTACTCGGTCCCGCCCGCCCAGGCCGGAGCCCGCCTGACGCTGTGCGCCTACCCCGAAAAGGTGCTCGTCTACGACGACGGGCGGCTCGTGGCCGAACACGTCCGCTCCTACGAACGCGGGGCCGACGTCGAAGATCCCGAACACGTCCGGCTCCTGCTGGCGCGCCGGCCCCGCGCCCAGGAACAGCAGATTCTCGAACGCTTCCTGCGCCTCGATCCCATCGCGGAGCCCTACTGGCAGCACTTGCAGCAACGCCGGGTGCATGCCGGCGGCCATGTCCGCAAGATCGTCGCCCTCTGCGACATCTACGGGCCCGACGAGGTCGTCCGCGCCTTGCGCGACACCCACGAGCTCGGCGCCCACTCCAGCGAATATGTCGCCAACCTCCTCGAACAACGCCGCCGCTTCCAGGAGCCGCCCGGTCCGCTGCACCTCACCCGGGGACAGGACCTCCTCCAACTCGACCTGCCCGAACCCGACCTCAACCTCTACTGAACCAAGGACGCCCCATGAAATCACGCTCCTCCCTTCCCGAATACCTCAAGGAACTCCAACTCGTCTGGTGCCTTCAGCACCATGAAGAACTGGCCCAACAGGCCGCCCAACAAGGCTGGGCCCATCCCGACTACCTCGAACACCTCCTCGAAGGCGAATGCCACCGCCGGCGGGAGAACCGCACCCGGCGGCGCCTGCAGGCCGCCCGCTTCCCCGTCCAAAAGACCCTCGACGCCTTCGACTGGTCCTGGCCCAAAAAGATCGACCGCACCCACGTCATGGATCTCATGCGGCTCGCCTTCCTGGAGGACAAGACCAACGTGATCCTGCTCGGCGGCGTCGGCCTCGGCAAAAGCCATGTCGCCACCGCCATCGGGCGCCAGGCCTGCCTGCAAGGCCACTCCGTCCTGTGGACCACCGCGATCGAAATGGTCAACGTCCTCGTCGCCGCCCAAGCCGCGCAGCGCCTCCGGCAGGAACTCAAGAAATACTTCGCCCCCGACTTGCTCATCCTCGACGAGCTCGGCTATCTGCCCATCGACAAGCAAGGCGCCGACCTGCTCTTCCAGGTCGTCAGCGCCCGCTACGAACGCGGCTCCATCCTGCTCACCACCAATCGCCCCTTCAAGCAGTGGGCCGCCATCTTCAACAACGACAACACCCTCGCCTCCGCCGTCCTCGACCGCCTTCTCCATCACGCCCAGACCCTCGTCATCGAAGGACAAAGCTACCGCATGAAAGACCAAGTCAACCCCTGAAAACCAGCCCAACTCCATCCAAGCCACGCGGCTCCCCGCAGCCACCCGCTTTCAAACCGGCGCTTTCATGCCGCTTCCTCACCGGCGCTCACAGCCGCCACGAAACGCGCCGAGCAGGCCGACAAGCTGATCAAAATGCTTTGCCCGGACGGCCGGATCCACGGCCGTTTTGACCCCACGGGCACGGCCACCGGCCGCTTTTCGTCCAAGGAGCCCAACCTGCAGAACATCGGCCGGGGGGATATTCGCTCCTGCTTCGTGGCCGGTCCCGGGCGCCGGCTGGTGGTGGCCGATTATTCCCAGATCGAACTCCGCGTTGCGGCGGCCATAGCCGGGGAGCAGAAAATGATCGAGGCTTACCGGCAAGGGCAGGACCTGCACCGGCAGACAGCCACCCTGGTCCTGGACAAACCGTTGGATGCTGTCACGAAGGACGACCGGCAACTGGCAAAGGCGGTCAACTTTGGCCTGTTATACGGCCAGAGCCCGCAGGGCCTCGTCCGCTATGCCAAGACCAGCTACGGCGTCCAGCTTTCATCCGCGCGGGCGCGCGAGATGCATAAGAAGTTCTTCGCGGCTTATTCCGGTATACAAGCCTGG
>JBDKSR010000259.1:0-1961 GCA_039680545.1 Bryobacteraceae bacterium
CGACTCTCCTTTTTATCGACCTGCACCTCGTACATGAGGTCACGTCTCCCCAGGCGTTTGACGGCCTGCGGCGGCGCGGCTTGAAGGTACGCCGTCCGGATCTGACCATGGCGACGGCCGACCACAACGTGCCGACGTACGACCGCTCGCTGCCGATCGCGGATCCTATCTCGGCGAAACAGGTGGAGCGGCTTGAGCGCAATTGCGCCGAGTTCGGCATCCCCTGCAACAGCCTGGGCAGTGACCGGCAGGGCGTCGTCCACATCATCGGACCAGAACTCGGGCTCACGCAGCCCGGCATGACGGTAGTCTGCGGCGACAGCCACACGGCGACCCACGGCGCTTTTGGGGCGCTGGCGTTCGGCATCGGCACGAGCGAGGTTGAGAACGTACTCGCCACGCAGTGTCTGCTGCAGAGGAAGCCGAAGACTTACCAGGTACTCGTGAATGGCGCGCTGAAGGCTGGAGTAACAGCCAAGGATATTATCCTGGCGCTGATCGCGAAGATCGGAACCGGCGGCGGCACGGGCAGCGTGTTCGAGTACTCCGGCTCGGCCATACGGGCGCTTTCGATGGATGAGCGCATGACCGTGTGCAATATGACGATCGAAGCCGGTGCGCGCGCGGGTTTGATTGCGCCTGACGAGACGACATTCCAGTACGTCAAAGGACGGTATTTCGCTCCGAAAGGCAAAGACTGGGACGCAGCTCTCGCACGCTGGCAGCAACTGCCGACAGACGACGGCGCAACTTACGACAAGTCGGTGAGTCTTGACGCCGGCAGTCTGGAGCCGATGATCACGTTCGGCACGAGTCCGGGCATGGGTATCCCCGTGACGGCGTCAGTGCCCGATCCGGCGAAGGTGAGCGACCCGACGTTGCGGGAATCCCTCTTGAAGGCACTGCGATACATGGACGTCACTCCTGGGCAGCCGCTCATCGGGAAGCCGGTGAACGTCGTGTTCATCGGAAGCTGCACGAACGGCCGCATCTCCGACCTGCGCGACGCCGCTTCGATCCTGAAGGGACGGAAGGTCAATCCCAGCGTGCGGACCATGATCGTTCCCGGATCGCAGGATGTAAAGAAACAGGCCGAGGCCGAGGGGCTCGATCAGATCTTCAAAGCGGCCGGCGCGGAATGGCGCGAATCCGGCTGCTCGATGTGCATCGCGATGAATGGCGACCAACTGAAGCCGGGCGAGTATAGCGTATCGACCAGCAACCGCAATTTTGAAGGCCGGCAGGGGCCCGGCGGCCGTACTTTCCTGGCAAGCCCGCTGACCGCGGCAGCCACCGCTGTAACCGGCGTGGTCACCGACGTGAGGACATTACTATGAGGAAATTCACGCGCATCGAGAGCCGCATGGTCCCGCTGCTGGTGGACAACATTGACACGGACCAGATCATCCCGGCACGCTTCCTGAAGACGATCTCCAAGGACGGTCTCGGCGACCAGCTATTCAACGACTGGCGCTATGACGCGGAAGGCAAGCCCAAACCCGACTTCATTCTCAATCAGCCCCGGGCGAAGGACGTGGAGGTCCTCCTCGTCGGCGACAACTTCGGTTGCGGCAGTTCCCGGGAGCATGCCCCATGGGCGCTCACGCAATTCGGGTTTCACGCCATCATCAGCACGTCGTTCGCGGACATTTTCCGGCAGAACGCGTTGAAGAACTCCCTGCTGCCGGTGATCGTCCCGCGGGATGTCCACGCAGAGCTAGTGGCGGCGGTCGAGAAAGACCCGGATGTGAAAGTGGCGATCGATCTGGCGGAGCAGAAGCTGACCTTCCCGGGAGGCCGCACGGTCGAGTTCCCGGTGGACGGATTCGCGAAACACTGCATGATCGAGGGGGTGGACGAACTCGGCTACATTCTGAGCCAGGAGACGGCCATCGCCACGTACGAAGCGAAACGGCAGGGCTCCATCAACACGCTGGCTTAGGCTTCGCGGCTTCGACGAC
>JBDKSR010000260.1:0-9744 GCA_039680545.1 Bryobacteraceae bacterium
ATCGGTTAGCCTCTACGGTGTCCGTGACAAGTATCCGAACGGCAAGGAAGGATTCCTGTGGACCGACGCCAGGGTGATCTGGAACAATGGCGCCTGTCTGAACGTGCAGAATGCGCTCGGATTCCCCGACGAGGCTCCCGGAACGAACACGCAGGGCATGACTTTGTACTGCGCAGGGGAGTCCAACGGGACGCTGATTCATCACTCCGACCAGTACCGCGGGTTGAAGTATTGCTACACAAACCGCGATGAGTCACCCGGCTCCACGGTGTACGCCGAGCCAAGCACCGACTACTTCCAGTACATCGATCTGGGCGGACCCGGATTAGTTCCCGTGGGTTACGGCTACCGCTCGGTCGAATACATCGTCAAAGCCGCAATCCGGGTTGAGACGGAGTCTTCCGGTCTCGCAGCAGATCAGGCTCTGGCCAAGCGGCAGCAAATCGTGAAGGAATTCGACGCTGCCGAAGTCATGGCCACGCCGGCCAACAGCAGCTATAACGAGTTGGTGATCGAAGCAGGACGGCTGTCCATCATGAACGGCGGCCGTGAAGCCGTGATCGAATACGGCGACAATCCCCCGGTACGCCTCCGCGATTGAACCTACCGCGCCGGGGTCAGCCATGATCCCGGCGCGCCAAACCTTAGCTGTCCCCCTTCTCCCCGTTTGTTTCCTCCCCGCGCAGTACTGGACCCCGGGTTTACCGCGTGCCACCACCACCTATGTGTTTCTTATTAATGATATGTACCTCGTAACCATAGGGCTTTTGTCTTAGTAATTAAGTACTCACAGGCTCCGGCGGGAACCCTTACCTTACTGCATAAGTACCGGGTCGCACTAGTACAAAACCCACGCCACAGATCGGGTAAGTACCTTGTTTAGTTGAAGTTAACTCTCTCACACTGGAGACAGGCCAAGTTCACTCAGCGAGGTAACATATGCGTCGATTGATTCTGATCTTACTGCTAGCAGCACTCCCGACCTGGAGTATGTCCGCCAAGACCAAACGCCGTCTGACGTTCATCGCGTTCGCCGCGGCACAGATGCTCGATGTACACAGTTCAACCGGAAAACTGGAGGCGAACCCGTTGCTCAGAGGCAATAACGGGCGATTTAGTGTAGGCCGCGGGATCGGCCTCAAACTGGGTATCCTGTCGGGCCTGCTGGCGGCCCAAGAGATTCGACCCAGTCCACATTGGAACTGGGTGAACTTAACGTGCGCCGGGGCGACCACAGCCATCGCAGTCCGAAATTATCGCGTCCGTAAGACGCCGGACTATCTGGCTCCTACACAATAATTGCCGCGGGACTCGCCGCGCGCCGGACTACTGGATGACCCGTCCTGAAGCATCCGGTTCGAGGCGGATTTCGCCGAACGTTGCTTCGTACTGCTGTATGTTCTGCTGTAACAGATTCGCCAGTGCCTTAGCCTGCTGGGGGCTCAGGTAGATACCCTGGAAGTTGCGGATGTTGACGCTGTCAGGCTTGGTCTGATTCAGAGTCCCAAACATCAGGAGAAAATCCCAGAGATTCGCCCTGACTTGCACACTGTTGGCGTAATTCTCACGGTAATCCTCGGTCTGAGACAACTCGATCTTGGGCGGAACTGGCGGTGTCATGATCTATCTTCCTGCGCCCTTGGCGCGGTCCATGTATTTCAGGTTCTCGACGTCGAGCCGGACCACATCCCCAGCCTTGATGAACTGCGGCACCATGATTTCCACCCCGTTTTCCAGGATGGCTGACTTCCAGGTAGTATCCTGTTGCGCGTGGACCGGAGGAGCCGTCTCGACGATCTTCACTTCAATCATATCCGGGAATAGGACGCTCGTTGGTTGGCCATCGACGAATTCCACGGGGAGCATCATATCGGACTGTAGAAACCGGGCCTGCGGCCCAATAATCGAGACCGGCACCGATATCTGCTCGAACGTCTCGGGATTCATGAAGTAGCAGGCTGCGGCGTCCGAGTAGAGAAATTGGAGCGGTTGCTTTTCAACTGGCAGGACTTCGAGTTTCAGTTCCGGGCGAAAGCTGTGCTCCCAGAGGGTGCCTGTGGAGAGGTTCTTCAGGCGGGTGTGCGTGGCTCCGCCCATCTTGCCCTGCCCCGGATGATACTCGGCTGCCAGCACTTTGTACGGCTGCCCTTCGAAGCGAACGGCCATGCCGGTGCGAAGTTGGGATGCGGCTATCATGCCTTCCTCCCGTGTACAGAATACTACCTCCCACCGCCTATGGCACAGCTGATCTCATGAGGACAGGGGCTAGAACCGATCTGCCGGGACGATCCGGATCACCTTCGGCGGGCAGATGCCGACGCATGCGCCGCAGCCGTTGCACTTGTCTGACAGTACCCGGAGGCTGGGTGTGTATGTCTCGTACGAGAAGATTTCTTCGATGGCGCCACGGGGACACCGTGGCAGGCAGACGCCGCATTCGACCTCTTCGGTCAGACGGCACGCAGCGAGGTCGATTACCGCGGTCCCGATCACGTAACGGTTTTTCGCTTCGAGTGGCAAAGCCTGGATCACGCCCGGCGGACATACCTGACCGCAGCTGTTACAGTCCTGCCGGCAATAGTTCGCGCCTTCAAACCGAAGCCTTGGGACGAGGTAACCGGCCGCGTCACCAGCGTCGTGCGATGGCTCGATGATCCCCGTGGGGCACACCCTCACGCAGCTTCCACAGCGGATGCAGGTGCCCTGAAAAGTTGACTCATCTACGCTCCCCGGCGGACGAAGACGGCCCAACTTCCTCGCCCAGCCCTTCGGGATGACGGCCGACGCGATCACGCCAACGCCGAGGCCGATCAGAACACGTCTCGCGGGAAGCATCGTTCCGGCCGGAGCGCCATTTCCTTCCCGCCCATTGCGCTTCCATCCGCGCACTACGAGGTTCAGCAGGTCCTGGGTACCGCCGAGCGGGCAGATCCTGGAACACCAGAGTCCGGGAAACAGGAAACTGATCAGGATCACGATTGGCAGTCCGGCCGCAGAGAGCGGAGAAATCCCTGCGCGCAGGACACGTGCCAGACTGAAGGACCCGCTGAACAATGCCAGGGGGTCCATCCAGATGAACACCGGGTATCCCACGAGTGCACCACCGAGCGTCAGTAAAACGAGCAACCGCGCCACGGGAAACGCCGATGGGAGTGCGTTCGATTGAGTTCGTTTCGCGCGTACCTTCCCGCACGTTTCCGAGATCAGGCCCACCGGACACAGATTTCGGCACCAGAAGCGGCGCCGGAAAATCGCCAGTACCAACATCGGGACCGCCAACAGGAAACTCAACGACAGCGTGCGCACTGCCAATGCCGACGAGATCGCGAGAAAAGGGCTAAGCGCGGGCGCGACAAATCGCCAGGCTGAAGGCCAGAACCACACCACCAACCCGAGCGCGATACCCGTCAGGAGCCGCGTGTAGACGGGTTTTAGGATAAATCTCCGCTGCCCCATTCTGACCTTGAAGCTCGGACAAGGACGGGAATTCACCGAACCCAACCGTCCCGGTGCTCTTCCATTAGCCCAGGTATGCCCCCTGCTTCCTCAACAGGGACTGCAACTGTGCCACGTCCACATCCCGGGGACGGCACCTGTTCCGTACAGCGAGCGCGGCGGCGGCGCCGGCGGCTTGGCCGGAGATGAGGCACGGCCCAATCAGGCGCAGATAATTCATCATGAGGTTGTCGCCTGCGACGCACCTTCCCGCAGCGAGGATGTTATCCACTCGCACAGGGAGTAGCGCGCCGTAAGGAATCGAGCACGCCCGTTCGCCCATGAAATCGGCTCCGCCCACGCCGATTACGTCGCGGTAACGTTTGTTGTTCATCGCATCCTGGTAAGTAGGTTCGGTGAGCCCCTTCAGGGTGCGGGAAGCACGTATGCCCAACTGCGAAGCCGTGTCGAGAATAAAAATCTGTTCATGGCCCGGCTTCTGCTGCAAGGCCATCACTTTTCGCCAAATCGCGCGCCGCCCGTCCAGTTCAGTCTGAGTCAGCGTCTTGACGTCCAAGCAATCGCCCTGCGGGCCCTGCATGTTCACCCAGAGCACGCTCGGAATCGGAGTATCGCTCCCGAGTTTCTGCGGCATCTTTCCATCGGCCGTCTTCACCGGACGGATGCGATCAGTGTTGCCGATCCGGTGAACCAGGCCAATCCGGTGTATGTGGCGCACGTGCTCAGCCCCGGCCGCCGCGTACACATCCCCATCGCCCGTGGCATCCACGACCACCTTGGAAGTGACCGCATAGCAGCCACTCTTGCTTTCAAACACCACTCCCTTCACCGACTTGCCCTGCATGATGGCATTGGTGGCCCAACTGTGCAGCAGAATCTGCACGCCGGATTCGCGCAGCATCTCCGCCATCATGTACTTGGTCGCTTCCGGATCGCTCGTGGGATTCCGCCTTCCCGGAGCCTGATCGATGATGCCGCCCTTGATCTTCAGGAGACGTTCCAGTAGTTCGTCACCGATTCCGCGAACACACTTGGTGAGGCCCTGTGAGGTCTTGACGTGCGTCGCGAGTACGATCAGCACCATTCCCGCTGTCCACAGGCCTCCGAAACAGCCGTACCGCTCCACGAGGGTCACCTTCTGCCCCGCGCGCGCTGCGGCAAGCGCCGCCATCACGCCCGCGCAGCCCCCACCCACGACCAGGACGTCCGTATCGGCAAGCACATGGATCTCGTGCCGCGGCTGGATTACCTTTCCATTCTCAATAATCGCCGGGCCCCCGTTGTACACGTCAGGCGCTTTGATGATCTTGCTGCCCGTATGAATCGGTTGAGCCAAGAGTGCCCTACTACCTGCAACTGATGCCCCTCCGAACGCAAGCCCACGAAGGAAAACACGGCGGCTGGTGTCGATGTCCATCACTCATCTCCTCAATTCAGACTTGATGGCAAGTATCATCATACATTCTCGTCTTGGCGAATCACGCTGCGAGAAATCGGACGCCGGTCACCTGATGTACACTAGACCGAAGTTCTGGAATCAGAATGAAAATCTCCAACTCAACACCGGCTGTGGTGGTCAACTTGGTGCCGGTTCAGTGACGTCCCGATTACAGACGGAGTTTGCGTCCACCGTGTGGTCCCTGATCGAGCGAGCTGCCGCCTTACGAGGGGACGCCTGTGCTCTTCTTGCTCCAGACCGTGAGCCGTTGAGCTATGAAGCACTTGCTGAACAAACGCGGCGCGTGGCCGGAGCGCTTCGTGCGACGGGCATTGAAGCGGGGGATCGAGTGGCAGTTGTGCTGCCTAACGGCCCGGAGATGGCCTCGGCCTTCCTGGCGGTCGCCTCGTGCGCAGGTTGTGCGCCGCTCAACCCCAGTTACACGCGTCAGGATTTTGACTTCTATCTGGCCGATCTCAAGGCGAAAGCGCTGCTTGTGGACGTTTCCGCGCCCGCCCCGGCGCTCGAAGCGGCACGTGCCTCCGGCATCCCGGTTCTCACCCTGACTCCACGTGCACGCGCCGGCGAATTCGACTTGGACGGCGCCATCGCCGGCGAGCCTGATTGGCCCGGCCCTCAACACACCGCTCTGCTGCTTCACACGTCCGGCACTACGTCACGCCCCAAGCTCGTGCCACTAAGCGCAGCCAATCTCGCTGCCTCCGCCGCGCACATCGCGGACACGCTCGCGCTGACGCCCTCCGACCGCTGCCTGAATATCATGCCGTTGTTTCACATTCACGGCTTGGTGGCGGCTGTGCTTTCCTCGCTTCATGCCGGAGCGTCGGTCGTTTGCACGGACGGTGTTTTCGCCAGCCGGTTCTTCGAATGGCTTCACGACTTCAATCCAACCTGGTACACGGCCGTACCGACGATGCACCAGGGGATTCTGGCGCGTGCGCCACAACACAGAGACATTCTCCGGGGCGTGCGGCTGCGTTTCATCCGGTCCTCGTCCGCTTCGCTGCCGCCTCCGGTGATGGAAGCGCTGGAGCGGACCTTCGGAGCGCCCGTGATCGAGGCCTATGGAATGACCGAGGCCGCACACCAGATGGCAAGCAATCCGTTGCCTCCACGGCCGCGCAAACCCGGTTCGGTCGGCCTTGCCGCTGGGCCGGAGGTCGCCATCATGGACGACCACGGTGGGATTCTCGCGCCGCGTCAGACCGGTGAGGTGGTGATCCGTGGGGCCAACGTCACGGCCGGCTATGAAGGCAATCCTGCAGCAAATGAGACCGCCTTCACGAATGGCTGGTTTCGTACCGGCGATCAGGGATGGATCGACGACGAAGGCTACCTGATTCTCACTGGCCGTTTGAAGGAACTCATCAACCGCGGCGGCGAGAAGATTGCGCCGCGCGAAGTAGACGAGGTGTTACTCGCCCATCCCGCCGTTCGGCAGGCGCTTGCTTTCGCCGTGCCTCACGCGCAGCTTGGAGAGGAAATTGCCGCTGCGGTCGAACTGAGACCAGGCGCAACGGCCACTGCCGCCGGGATTCGTGCCTGGGCGGCCGAACGCTTGCCCTCGTTCAAGGTGCCTCGCCTGATTCGGGTGGTTGATGCGATCCCGCGCGGTCCGACGGGCAAGTTGCAGCGTATTGGCCTCGCAGCCAAATTGGGCATCGGAACGCTGGACGACACACAGCTTGGGGAGTTCGTTGCACCCCGTAGTGCGCTTGAGGAACGCATCGCCGGCATCTGGCGGGAGTTGCTCCCCGGGGCCCGCACGGGCGTCAAGGACCGCTTTGAGGCACTCGGTGGAGACTCGCTCCTCGCGGTTCGCATGCTTACTGCCGTCAGTTCCCTGACTGGAACGGAGATTCCATTCCAAAGCTTCGTGGAGGAGGGCACCATCGCAGGTCTTGCGCGTGCTATAGAAGCTCACTCCTCGAATCCGGCCGACCCGATTGTAGTGCTCAGGAGCGAAGGCTCAGAACCGCCGCTCGTCTGTTTGCCCGGGCACGACGGGGTCTTGGTTGGGTTCTCCAGTATGGCTTCCAACCTGAACGGCGCCGGTCCCGTGTGGACCTTCGACTTCTCGCGCCTCAAGGGCAACGGCGACATAATGACGCTGGCGAACGAACTCGTTGCGCACCTGCGACGGAGACAGCCCAAGGGTCCATACCGACTGGCGGGAGTTTGCTTCGGCGGTTGTGTCGCCCTCGAAATGGGAAACCTGCTTCGGCAGCAGGGTGAGGCGGTTCAGTTCCTCGCGCTGATCGACACGCTGAACCCGGCGTGGCGCCGCGAGCAGGGCATTGCTGCGGTCGCGGGGGCGCTTGCACGCCAACTGCGCTTCAAGTTCGCGTACCATTGGCGGGTATTGCGGGCAATGAGAGCCCTGGACGCGGTTCGTTACCTCGCCGGCCGTCTGGGCGCCTTTGTTTGGACCTGCCGGGAACTCACCGCTGCGCGGTTCGGCATTGGCCGGATTACGAGCGCTGCCAAGCGGGGCATGATGTTCTCGCACACTCCTAGCCGTTGGCCTCAGGACGCACTCGTTATCCGGCTCCCCGGCCGCAGGCTCGATGCCCCTCTGTTTGGCTGGGGCGGCGTTGTGCAGGGCAAGATCGACCTTGTCGACATCCCGTTCCTTCCCGGTGGCTCGTTGGCGGGAGACAACGCCGTCCGTGTCGCCTGGATTCTGCGCGACAGGTTAAGCCGGTGTTGAAGCTTCCTCGGACTGCGGAGCTGGACTCCGAGTCCATCCGGAAGAGGAGGGACTCTCCAGTCGGCCAAGTGGCTCTTATCGCCTTTTCATAGGTTTACGGACCAACAGTTGACAGGAGGTCATGTTATCGATAACGATAACTAGAGTCGTGCCTCTTAAATGGATTATCGCGGCCATGCTTGCGGTAGCGGCCGCGCTCAACTACGCCGACCGCGCCGCCATCTCCAGTGTACTTGCGCCGTTGCGCCACGACCTCGGCCTGGGCGATGTAGCATTGGGTTCGATCGGCACTCTTTTCTTGTGGAGCTACAGCATTGCTTCGCCGGTCTCCGGGGTCTTGGCCGACCGTTACTCCCGCAGCCGTCTTATAGCGATCAGTCTGGCCGCCTGGAGCCTGGTTACGCTGGGTACGGGTTTCGCCACAGGCATCGCCACGCTGCTGCTCACACGTGTTTTGCTGGGCGCATTCGAAAGCATGTACCTGCCCGCGGCCACGGCGTTGCTCGCATCGCATCACGGACCATCAACACGCGGGACAGCTATGGGTCTCCACTCCGTGGGACTCAACTTCGGCGTGGTTGCCGGCGGCACGTTTGCCGGATATTTGGCGTACCACTACGGCTGGCGGTCCGGGTTTTGGGTGCTGGGCGCGACCGGCCTCGTGATCGCGGCACTGGCTGCTCGCGTATTGCGCGACGAGGCGCCGCATTCCGCGGCTCCGGCACGCGCGCGAGTGCCGCTCAGAGTGGGATTGAAACACCTGGTGCACATTCCGTCGTATCTGATTCTGCTGGCCAAAGGCATGCTGGCCGGGGTCGGGATCTGGATCTTCCTGAACTGGCTTCCGCTCTACTTCCGCGACGAGTTCGGAATGAACCTTGCTGCGGCGGGATTCGCGGGCACGTTCATGCTACAGATTTCAACGGTGATCGGGATCGGCGCCGGTGGCTGGCTGTCGGATCGCTTCGCGACACGGGCTCTGCGCAATCGAATGTTGTATCAAAGCGCGACCTACCTCATCGCCGCGCCCTTCTTGCTGCTGTTCGTGGGAAAGCCGGGCTTCGCCACCGTAGCCGTGGCCGTTTCGATGTTCAGCTTGTTCCGGGGTATGGGGCAAGCCAATGAGAACCCCATATTGTGCGAGGTAGTGCCCGCGGAGCTACGCTCGACTGCCATCGGCATCATGAACACTTGCGCCACGGCGGCGGGCGGCGCCGGCGTGCTCCTGACTGCTGTGATGATGTCGCGCGTCGGGCTGGCCACGGTGTTCGCGGCCATCTCGAGTCTGTTCGTGATAGCCGGGGTGCTGTTACTTGCCGGCTACTTTTTCTTCATGCCGCGCGACATCGCGCGCGCGAGTCAGGGCAGTTTCACCTTAGCCAGATAGATGCTTGTCTTGCCTTCGTGCGATGAGTAGTAACTCACCCAAAGCAGGCCCTTGTGCATCGCCAGACCTGCATAGCTCGAATCACCTTTTGAGGGCAGCGCGAGAAATTCGACCAACGTACCCTTCTCTGGATCGAGCCAACACAATGCAGTACGCGCCTCGGGTTGGTGTAGTCTCACCGCAGCCACCCAACGTCCGCCAGGCACGCCGATGAAGTTCGGACCGCCGACGCGCTCCCCGGTGTCTTTCCATATCCAATCTGTGTAAGGCGGCAAGGCGGTGCCGATGAGCGCCGTGGCGGCGGAGGCCGGAATCGGCGGCTTCCCGCCGTACGCGTCCCGCCGGATTAGCGCGATGGCCCGGTCTCCATCAAACCGGATGGCCGATTCTCCCGGTGAGTTGCGCACGCCGAGATTTTCGACGAGCGTCTTGTAGTCGCGGCCATCTTTCGACTCGTACAAACGCAACGTGCGAAGGTTACGATCCCGATTGGTGTTATAGCCGAAACCGTAAGCCGTGGCCTTGTGCCAGGTCACACGCCACAACCAGAAGTCCGGGTCGCCTACTCTGTGCGGTCCTTCCCAGTTGCGCCCGTCACGTGAAAACCAAACCAGGGATTGGTGACGGTGAGGCGCGGGCTGGCGCAAGGCAACCGCCCCCATCAGGACCAATCGCCCGTCCGGCGCGATGCTGATCTTGGCGTCCCGCAGGTCGCCTTCACCAGATTCGATG
>JBDKSR010000261.1:0-2253 GCA_039680545.1 Bryobacteraceae bacterium
CCCGCTCCATCGCGGCCTGCGAGTACCACGATTCGCTGTCCGTCACAGCTACTCACGCTACCCGCCTCCGCAGTTGACTGGACAAACCACGTGCTAATCGGACCGGACAAACCACATGCTAACGACAGAGGGGTCTCGGACGGCTTGACAGGCCAAGTGACTAGGCTTAATTTATGACCAGAGGCAATAGTGGAGGGTAGCCAGGTGCTGGACGTCAGCAAGCGGCACGCTTCCGACCCGGAGGAGCGCAAAGTGATCCTCCTGGAGTTCGTTGCCGCCTCTGCCATCTTCTCGATCGTTGCCGTAGTGCTCTACATGGTGTTCACCTACAGACCTGCTTAGGTGTACCACCAGGGGGATCGAACAGGGAGCGCACCAGAGCGAGAGCGTCTTCGCGTGTTCGAACTCTGGACTCGAGTTGTGCATCCTCAACCAGCGCAAGTATTTGGTGAAATGATGGCCCCGGGGTGTAGCCGGCACCAATGAGATCCTCGCCCGTGAGCAGCTTGGGCGGGCGGAGCGCCTCTTCGCTCAGTTCCGCCATCCTGGACCGCACGAACTCGTATCCGTCGAGTTGCCCGTGGCTGCCGAGGCAATCCAGGCGGTGAAGTTCGAGGTGTTCCTCGAAATGCGGCTGGCGAATGAAGCGCTTGAGGGTACTTTCGCGCATGCGCCGAACCTCTATGAAATGAAGGTGGTTGGCCACGAGCGCCACCACTCGCCCGATTTCCTCGGTCGAAAACCGCAGCCGGGTCAGAATGGCTTCCGCCATCTCGGCCCCCACGCTGGCGTGCCCGTCGAAGCGAATCCGTCCCTCGATCCGAAATGTCGGAGGTTTGCCGACGTCGTGCAACAGCACACCCAAGGCGAGCGTCGGCGCCGGGGCTCGCATCGTGCCCAGCATTCCTAGGGTGTGAGTCCAGACGTCACCTTCGGGGTGGAACTCTGGCGGCTGTGGAACTCCTTTCATTGCAGCGACTTCTGGCAGGATCTCGGCCAGCAGCCCCGATTCGTCAAGCAGTTCGAAACCCCTCCGCGCGTCACCTTCGATGAGGATGCGGATCAACTCGTCGCGAATTCTCTCGGAAGAGACCCTTCGGATCGAGGCATGGAGCCGCCGGATCGCGTCCATCGTCGCATTGTCGATTTCGAAGCCTAATGTGGCTGCGAAACGGACCCCGCGCAGCATTCGCAAATGATCCTCGGCGAAGCGGACTTCAGGGTCACCAATGGCCCGGATTTGACGGGCCTCCAGGTCCCCACGCCCCCCTGTGTAATCCTGAACTTCCCCGGTGCGAGGGTCGAGAAGCAGCGCATTGACGGTGAAATCGCGCCGCAAGACGTCGCGATGCGGATCGGTCTCAAACTCGACCCGAACGGGCCGGCGTCCGTCGAAGTAGGCGTGATCACTGCGAAAAGTAGCCACCTCAACCTGGGCGCCGTCCTTCACGACCAGCATGACGCCAAAGTGCGCCCCCACCTGCCGCGCATCAGGGAAGAGGCTCAGAATCTCCTCGGGACGAGCACTCGTAGCGACGTCGTAATCTTTCGGTTCGCGACCCAGAAGGAGATCACGCACGCAGCCGCCGACAAGGAAAGCGCGATGTCCGCGGTTCTGGAGCGTTTCCACGATTCCGCGCGCGAGCATCGCGGCACTAGTTTCGGACCCCGCCATAATCGTAGAATAAGCGATTAGGTCCCAGGGGATCTGGAGATTTCCTGTATGTCCACTCGGGCCGGTCAACCGGCCTCGTCCGCAAAAATCGTAATCGCAACGACCGTTGCCCTGTCGTTCATCTCGTTCTGGCGCGCCGCCGCCATCGTACTGAGCGATTTGGCGTCGACGATGTTCTATGTCGGCGGCATCGCGGAACAGGCCATCGGCAAAGCCGCGCCGTGGTTCGTGCTTGGCGTGATGTTCTTCAGCTTCGCGGTACGCTCCATCTACCTCGAAAGCTGCAGCATGTTCGTGCGGGGGGGCGTCTACGTCGTTGTGCGCGACAGCATGGGCCCGGCGATGGCTAAGATCTCGGTCTCAGCCCTCGTTGTGGACTATATCCTCACCGGCCCAATTAGTTCAGTTAGCGCCGGACAATACTTAGGCCGGTTGCTGAACGAGATCTCAGCGCTGTTACACCAGGATTTTCGAATCAACCCAAACCACTTCGCCGCCGTATTCGGTTTGGTCGTCACGCTGTATTTCTGGTGGGCCAACGTAAAGGGAATCCACGAATCGAGCGGCAAGGCTCTCCG
>JBDKSR010000262.1:0-12159 GCA_039680545.1 Bryobacteraceae bacterium
AGGGCTTCTGTTTCATCGAGATACTTTCTCCCTGCCCCACCCTTTACGAGCGCCGTAACCGGCTCGGCGACGGGTTGGACACGATGAAGTATTTCAAGGCGTCGAGCAAGATCCGTCACGGCGCGCCTACAAGCGAAGTCGCGCTCACCAAGCGTGGCGAGATCACGGTGGGCAAGTTCATCGACCGCGACCGCCCGGATCACATTGAATTGATGAATACCCAGTTACGAGCCCAGTTGGGCGACAAGTTTGTGGAGGCCAGAGGACTGCGATGCGACTGAGCGAAATCCGGATTGCCGGTTTTGGAGGTCAGGGCGTCATCCTGTCGGCCATGATCGTCGGCAAGGCGGCTTCCATCTTTCAGGGCGCGCACGCCACCATGACGCAGAACTTCGGCCCCGAGTCGCGGGGCGGGGCTTGCAGCGCCCAGCTCGTCCTTTCGGGTGAGCCTCTTCTGTACCCGTATGTGTCCCGCCCGGAGATCCTGGTGGCGATGTCACAGGAGTCGTACAATCGCTTCACGCCGGAACTCAGGGATGGTGGAACGCTGCTTGTCGAACAGGATCTTGTTAAGATTTCCGATCTGGGGCGTGGTATCAAGGTCCACGGCGTGCCTTCGACCCGTCTCGCAGAAGAACTTGGCCGCAAAATGGTATCCAACGTCGTGATGGTGGGATTCTTCGCGGCGGTCACCAAACTGCTCGACGTAGACGCCGTGCGCAAGGCTGTCGAGGACTCCGTGCCGCCTGCCTCGCGGGAACTCAACCTCAAGGCTTTCGACAAGGGTTACGAGTTCGGACTCACCTCCGAACCGCTGGCCTGATCCGATTCCCGATTAAGAAAGAACCGCCCCAGGGTCATGGTTGACGCCTGACTCGTCCCCAGGGCGGTTCCGGAAAAAACTAATCCGCCGCCGCAGCAGCCACCCGCTTCTTCATCGGGATGAATTCCCGCTGCGCGTGGCCGGTGTAGACCTGGCGCGGCCGCGTGATCTTTTGTTCGGGATCGTTCAGCATCTCCTGCCACTGCGCCAGCCAACCGGCTGTCCGCGCGATGGCAAATAGCACAGTGAACATCCCCGGATCGAATCCCATCGCCTGGTAGATGATCCCCGAATAGAAATCCACATTCGGATAGAGCTTGCGCTTCACGAAGTACTCGTCAGAGAGCGCAATCCGCTCGAGTTCCGAGGCAATGGCGAGCTTCGGATTCCTGCCGGTGACCTCGAACACGGAATCCGCGGTCTGTTTGACGATACGAGCGCGCGGATCGTAGCTCTTGTAGATCCGGTGTCCGAAGCCCATCAGTTTGAACTCTCCCGATTTCACCTTTTCGATATAGGCCGGAACGTTCTTAACCGACCCGATCGAGTCGAGCATCCGAAGCACCTGTTCGTTCGCCCCTCCGTGCAGCGGACCGTATAGCGCCGCGATGGCCGCCGCGGCCGTCACGTACGGATCGGCCTGCGAACTACCCACCGCACGCATCGCGCTCGTGCTGCAGTTCTGCTCATGGTCGGCGTGGAGGATGAACAGAACTTCGAGTGCGCGCGCCAATACGGGGTTGGCCACGAACTTGGGCTCAGCCATCTTCCAGAGCATCGACATGAAGTTCTCACAGTAACCGAGCGAGTTGTCCGGATAGACGTACGGATAACCCCTCCCATGCCGGTGACAATACGCCGCAATGGTGGGCATCTTCGCCAACAGCCGGTAGATCTGCTGCTGCCGCACCTCGGGATCAGAGACATTCTTCGCCTCCGGATAAATCGTCGAGAGCGCGGCGACCGTGCTGACCAGCATCCCCATCGGATGGGCGTCGTAGTTGAAGCCCTCCATGAGCTTTTTCGTGTTCTCGTGCAGCATGGAGTGGTTGATCACCGCACTCGTAAAATCCTTGAGCTGGTGTTCCGCCGGCAGTTCCCCATGGAGGATCAGGTACGCAACCTCCAGATAGCTGCACTTCTCGGCCAGAACTTCGATCGGATAGCCGCGATACCGCAGAATCCCCTTGTCCCCGTCGATGAAGGTGATACTGCTCTGGCATGAAGCAGTATTCATGTACGCCGGGTCATAGCACATCATCCCGAAGTCTTCGGGATCCGTTTTGATCTGCCGGAGTTCCATGGCACGAACCGTGCCCTTGTGCAGCGGGATCGTATAGGTTTTGTCCGTGCGATTGTCGGTTATTGTAAGTGTCTCATTCCCCATCGGTTGGTCTCCTCGATAGCACCCTGTCAGGAATCCTGGCAAACGTTCTGCCAAACACACATACGCCCCAAATCCAGTACTTTGCTTTTAGTCTGAGCCTTAATGGGGAAGTTCGCAAGGGCCCCGGAGGGTGGGGTTACGCAACTGCATGGAAATCAGTCTGAGGATTTCCCGCAGTACATTTCTGCGTCAAAACAGGTCAAAAATGAGACAAAAACGTCTTAAAAAGCGTACTTTTCGCACAAAAAAATCGCTTTTTGGGGCCGCCTATGCCGCCGCGCGGCAGGGGGCAGGACGTTGCTGTTTCTTCCTGCGCTGGTAGCTTCGGGCGAGTTCCAGATAGACGCCCAGATCGCGGTCGAGATCCGATTGGGTCCCGTCGAAGTAGAAATTCCGGATCGGGATGCCGCCGAGATCACGGCTAAGCTTCGGATAGACGGCCTCGCACACGATGCCGTTCATGCACGTGAAGGGACTGATATCGATGATTCCGTCGGCGCCCTTCTTCGCAAGGTAGACAGCTTTGCCGACGTTCAACACCATTTCGCCCATCGCGCCGTATTGAGGCAGGTAGGGCTTGGCGTACTCCAGGATCTCGCTGACATCCGGTTCTTCGTAGCCGGTGAAATCCCCTTGGAACGGTTCCATCAGGGCCTTCTCGTCCCGGTGCTGGAAGTGGTGGCGGGCCCAGGCGATGACGCCCTTCAGGGATATCAGGTTTCGCTCCAGCCGGAGTTTCCGGAACTGCTCGGCGTCCGTGTACCAGACCCACTCGACAATGTCCGAAATCCACGCTTCGCCGCCGTACTCTTCAAGGCGCCGCACGAGGTTTTCGTTCGAGAACGTATGCAAACGGCAGAAAATCTCGCCGACGATGCCGATCAGCGGAGTCGTCCGGTCGCGGTCCACTTCGATCGCGTGAAAACGGTCACGGCAGCGCACAAGAGACTCCTGCATCGCTCGAAGCTGCGGGCCGGGCTCGATGGAAGAGTTCTCGATCGTGCCGCACAGGTCGTCGAGACAGGCTTCGTACACGGCGTCCGTGTCGCCCTTCTTGCGCTCGTGCGGACGATACTGAAACAGCATCTTCTGCAGCAGGTCCGCGGCAAGCAGGCCTCTCCATCCGGTGCGCAGGAACGGCCGGGAGAGGTCGCCCAATCCTTCGTAGGAGTTCTTGCTCGACGGCGAAACGATTTTCGTCGAAGTGTACCCGTTCGCGAGCAAAACCCGCCTCAAATAAGGGGCATACTGGCCAAAACGGCACGGGCCTTCGGCCGTCGGCATGAACAATGCAATCTTCGAGGGGTCCGCACCCGGCGCTTCGAGCAACTTCATGAAGTCGCCGACTGTGACCTTCGCCGGATAGCACTCATCGCCCGACGTGTAGCGTGCGCCCAGTTCCCGGGTTCTGTCGTCGGAGGGAGGCACGATGTCGGCATCGAGGCCGATGGCCCGGAAGACCGAGGCAAACGCACGGCCACTGCCGTACGCCATCGGCGGGATGTAGACTTTCTTTCCTTTTAAAGGGTGATTGCCGCCTGCTTGGCTTCCTGTCCCGATTGATAACATCGCAGAATTCCCTTGCTGTCGAGATACGCTTCGCAGCGCGTCATATAGCCGGCGTCGTTGCCGTGGCCGTCAAACTGGAGTATCAACAGCGGAGCGCCTGCCGCTTCACGCGCGAAGTGCTTGATGTACGAATCCGGCCCGCACTTGAAGTTCGTGATGTACACCAGATGCAGATTCTGTCCCGCTGCTCCCAGCCGCGTCGCAGCCAGGATCTTCTGGCCGGACGTCCAGTACATGTTCGGGTGGATGTCGTTGATCAGTTCCCGCCCGGTAACCAGGAAGTCGATCGGAATGACGTTGGCCCCGTAACGGTGGCGCAGCTTGCGCGGTATGTCGCAGTTGATGTTGCGGTCGTAGATATTGTAGCCGCGCCCCAGCAGAACCAGACCCGGTTCGCCCGTCTTTTCGAGCACGTCCATGGCCCGCCGTCCCGCTTCGAGCAACTTGTCCTGGAACTCCCGCTCGGCGGCGTAAGCCGCGTCCACGGCACGGTCGCTCGCCCGGCGCTTCACACCGAGCTTGCACATGGTCTCGGCCAGCGCGCGTTTCACAAACTCCCGGCCATAGCGAAAGTGGACGGTCGGGATCAGGAATCGATCAGCGTGCTCCTCAAGTTTCGGGGCGGTACGCAACACATACGGAAGTGTCTGATTCCAAGGGCAGAGGTACGCCGGGCAAGCCGACTCTTCGTGCGCCTCCGTGTCGATGATGTTCGGAGACATCACGTAGTCAACTCCGGCGTTCATCAGCCACAACGCGTGGCCATGAGCGACCTGAACCGGGTAGCACGGCTGAGCGAGCGCCATTTCGACGCCCAGCGAGGCGATCTTCGGATCTGTCTGCGGAGATATGACTACATCGAATCCGAGATCTTTGAGGTACGTGTACCAGAACGCGAACCGGTCGTAGTTCGACATGGCTCGCGCGAGACCGATCTTCACGCCCCGGGATTCCGCCGGCTTCGGCTTTGCCACCAGCTCGGTGATGAGCTTCTCGCGGAACTCAAACAGGTCTTCGATGACCGGCTTTCGTCCCGTCGTTGAGGGTTTACGGAACTTGTCGGAGCATTTGTCGCCCCAATAGCTCTTGTTGCCCTCAATCGTGAATTCCTTGATGTCGCAATAGTTCGAGCACGCCTTGCAAACGAAGTCGCGAGAGGTCATGTGCAACCGCGACAGGTCATATCCACGGAAGGTCGACTTTGCGCCGGTAGCCAGATACCACTGCCGCGCCACGAGCGCCATTCCGATCGCCCCCATCACGCCGTTATACGGAGGGACTGTGATCTTCTTGCCGAGGACACTCGCGAAAGCCGCCGTGACTGCGTCGTTGTAAGCGGTTCCGCCCTGGAAGTAGATCACGTTGCCGATCTTCCGTCCGCGCACCACTCGGTTCAGATAGTTCAGCGCGATCGAGTAGGAGAGTCCCGCTACAAGGCTCGGTACAGTCTCTCCCTTGTGGAGCCACGCCGTCACATCACGTTCCATGAAGACCGTGCAGCGCTCGCCCAGCTTGGTGGGCGCTTCGGCGGAGAGAGCCAGTTTGGCAAACTCGCCCTTAATGCTGATGCCCAGCTTCTCGGCCTGCTCCTCGAGGAACGATCCGGTTCCGGCGGCGCACGCCTCGTTCATCGCGAAGTCAACGACAACGCCGTGCTCGATGGAGATAAACTTGGAATCCTGGCCGCCGATCTCGAAGATCGTATCGACCATCTCGCCGCCCAGGGTGGTGCTGATGTGAACAGCGCCCGTCTTGTGGGCCGTGATCTCGTCGTTCACGACATCCGCGCCGACCAGCTCCGCAATCAGCTCCCGGCCCGATCCCGTAGTCCCGACGCCCTGAATTACGAGGCGCGAGCCCCACTTCTGTTCGACCTCGGCAAGCCCCTGCTGAACCGCCTCGATCGGGCGGCCCGCCGTGCGAAGGTACACATCGTGGATGACCGTCCCGAACTCGTCCATCGCGACCACGTTGGTCGAAACGGAACCGATGTCGATACCGAGAAAGGCCGGAATCGGCCCGTCGCCCGGAGGAGGAACATACTGCCCGACGCGATCCCGGAGAAGAACGACGTTTTCGGTCGAGAGAGCGTGGCTCTCCTGCAGGTGCACTTCCGATTCGTGCTGGTCGAGCCGGTGTATGTCGCGGAGCGAGCGCTTCTTCCGCTCCTCCATCTCCAGGATGGCGGTGCCAATCGCGCCGCACCAACTGTACAACTCGGGCACGAACAAATCTTTTTCACCGAGCTTGAAGGCTTCCCGAAGCGCGAGCGTGACACCACTGTTTTGCGAAACCGCTCCGATAAAGGCAACCGGCGCCGTGACCGCCCGGGCTTTCACGATGCTCGCCTTGAAGTTCCGCGCCACGGCATCGCAGAGCCCGCGCAGAATCTCGGCCGGAGTGTAGCCCTTCTGCTGGGCGTGGATCATGTCCGACTTGGCGAACACCGAGCAGCGGCCCGCAATCCGGGCAGCGCAATTCGCCGTACAGACCACCGATCCGATCTCTTCGACCGAATAGTTCATCCGCAACGCCTGCTGGTCGAGGAACGATCCGGTGCCGGCGGCACACTCTCCGCTGCGGTCGTAATCGACAATACCCGTACCGGCGCCTTCGGATTGCGGCTCCAAACGGATGTATTTCGAGCTTTCCCCACCGATTTCGAAGATGGTGCGAACTTCGGGGTAGAAGACTCCAAACATCCGCGCGATTGCCTTGAATTCGTTCTCGAAGTAAATGCCGAGAATCTTGGCGATTGTGCGGCTACCCGAACCGGTGACCCGAATTCCTTCGATGCGGCGTTCTGAAACCGCATCGTAAAACTCCTGCAGCAGATCGAAAGTGGATTGGATAGGACTGCCGGCGATCCGGCGGTAATCGGACAGAACCAGCGGCAACACGCGACCGTCTGGCGCTTTCCAATCGATGAGCCGGAAGGACGGTCTATCGGCACAGAGCGCAGCGAGTACAGGCCGGTCCTCGGGTTTCCCGATGGCAGCCAGCTTCAGACTGATCGCTCCAATATCCAAGCCGATATTGACACTCATGAGGCCCGCTCCTGGACTATTCCAACTATTTTAGTACATCCAATGATACTAAAAAGCGCTTGATAACAAAGCATTTCTGCGCCGAAATGCCACTTTTGCACATTGGGTGGCCGGGTTTGCGGCCTGAACGGGGAACGTCACCTGAGAAGCCCGGTCAGGCAGGTCTGCCGGGACCGGCGGGGACCATCCGGACCAGGCTGATGTTGACACTCAACGGGCGCACATCGCCGGGAGCCTGCCACACGGGCGACGCTTTAATCTCAATGCGATAGCCTGTACCCTCCGGCAGTTGTGCTTCGAGGACAAACAGGCCCGGGCGCGTCAGTTTCCACTGGCCGATTCGCTTCCACTGGGCCGTGGCTTCGATATGGACGCCGCCACGCTGCCCGAAGATCCGTTCCGGAGCGTACCCGCGAATGCGCAGCCGCATGGGGCCGCTCCGGGTACGGGTGAGGTAGCACACGGCGTTGCGGCCGATCCAACGATAGCGGGCGCCGAAAACGCCCTCCAGTCCGCCCCAACCCTCCATCAGCCGTTTTTCGTGGCCGGGACGGCAAAAATCGATGGAGTCGGGCCTGTCATCCGACGGGAAAAGCTCCGCCTGGTCGCAGGGAGGCAGAAGCATAAACACGCCGTCATCCGGGCGAGACTCACAGCCGCAGGCACAACGGAGCGCGGTCTCCGCGTCCCGTTCAAGAGTTCCCCGGCACGCCGGGCAACGAAGATACCGCTCGAACGAGTCGTTGAATGGCGGTTCCTCCTGCGGAGGCTCTCCCGCTTTCCGGCAGAACGCCGCCAAAGTTCCCCCAAGCAGCCGCGCCGCCCTCCACTGGGACCGGTAGGGATCGAGCCGTACGGCCAGCCGCTTGACGATCCGCTCCCCCCATCCCCGCTCGTGAACGAAAACTTCCAGCTTGCAGTCCGCGAAATACTTATTGAGAAGAATGCGCCACTGCCGCAGATCGAGCGAATAATTCTGGCGGATCCCGCAGATCTCCTCCTGCTGCGATCCTACGACGTCCCGGATCAAATAACCGAGCAGGCCCCACTCGTGGAGTTTGCGTTCCCAGGGCTTCATCGTCTCGGGATACGGGCAGTAGTAGAGCCGGAGGGATAGCAACCGGCGCAGCGGCTCCTCGCCGAACACAAACATGCCGCCCGGAGCGAGCACACGATGCACTTCCTGAATCAGGCGCTCAATGTCAGGGAATTGCGTGATAGTTTGGAATGCCATCACCATGCGCAGCGAGCCATCGCGAAACGGAAGATTCGCCCCGTCGCCGGTTACGCGCACGGGCGACCGCGTCATTCCCCACCGCTCGCGCAACATCGCGCCATAGCGCAGTGCGTCCGCCGAGAGATCGAGCGCGAAGCCGTCCGCACCGAACGTGTTCGCCACCATGTAGCTGGTGTGCCCGGCGTTGGCCCCAATCTCGAGGAACGGCGACATCGGGCCGATGAAATCCCGGTACTTGAGCATCAAGCCGCGGCGCCGGTGGTTCACCTCCTCATAGGTGGCAATGGCCCGCTCGGGCTCGCCGAGGGACGCAAAACCGTGGAGTTCAACCTGCGCGCGCTTGGTGGAGATGGATTGCATACGGCTAGCGTTCTATTTTAATCTGCTACCCTGATTCGGTGCGGCATAGCCCAGCCTTGCCGCGCAGCGAACACGGAAAGGAACCGCAATGCGCCGGGAACCCGATTTTCTAGGAGATGAGGACGGGAAGCTCCTCTATATCGCGAAGAAATTGCGGGAGGCCAAAGCCCTCGAGGACTTGCTGACCGCTACCGGCGTAGACTACGTCGTCGAGGTCGATCAATACCTTGGTGGATTCCTCTTCCGAACCATGAGGGCCGGCGCTTTCTTCTATGTCCGCACGGAAAGTGAAGCTGCCGCCAGAGAGATTCTGGCACAACACGGGTACCGCGCGTTCGAGCCGCCAGCCTAATTCATTTCGAGCCAGTCCCCTGGAACCGGCTACTCGACATCGGGTTCCGCGTCACGCTCCGTGGCGTTGTAAACAGGAAGCGTCGCCCAATTACTGACGTAGACGTCCTGCGCAATGTACATCTGCGTGTACATGTTCGTGGGGATGTCCGAGTTCAGTCCGAGGTGAATCTCGTACACGCCGACCATGCCGGTAGCGAGTCCCGCAAACAGGACGTTAGCGGTCTTGCCGCCGACCATCGATGAGACATCGTCCTGGACCGTATGCGCTGTCGTGCCCGTATAGGCGATCCCATTCTCCACGCCTTCAAGCGCCGATTCGGGATCAAGCACCCCAAGGCCGGTGGCATAAATGACAACCGTCTCTCCCGGCACAGCGGGATTTTCCTCGGTCACCAAAGCGCCTTCTTCGTTGGAGCAACAAGTCGCTTCCCCGATTGCGGTGAGGATCACCTGCGAGTCTTTACTGGTTTCCGCTGAATACCGGATGCCTTCCCCGGCCGGACCCGGAACCCTTGCCTTAAGACGGATGCGGTTAAAGACACCCGCCGCGTAAGCTTCGACCAAAGGATCCTGGTTGATCAGGGCAACCAGCCCGTCACGAACCTCGTGAAGATCTTCTTCATCGGTGATGTCGTCCTCATCGTCGGAAGTCTTCGTAACCGTATATTCGTACTTACGGTCCTGAATAATGACCGTGGCGATATCTTTCCGCTTCAGCTTGCCATCAACCGAGATCGTGCCGGTCGCGTTACTGCTGTAATGCAGGGCAACCGCGGGCCGCGGTTCCACGCCCGTGGAGTAAGTGAATATCCCCGGAGCTCCCGTAACGATCGGGACGGCTACAGCATTGGAAATCGTGACGGTCCCATCGGTGCGTTCGGCGCGGATGTAAATGCTGACGCTGGTCCTATCGAGCAACTCCCAGGGAAGCTGGAAGTTTACCTGCGTAGGTGAAACGTAAAGCAGCGGCACCAGGACGCCGTCAGCGTACACCTGCACACCAGACAGCGAATACGGCAACCGGGTCGAATCCGGCGCACCGGATGTCTGATCGGTCAGATTCTCGCCCAAGATGGTGACGAGACTCCCGGCAGCGTTGAAAGTCATATCCCGGCCGCCCGTGAGCTTTTCACCGCTCACGCTCGCCGTGAGGTCAGAGTCGCGGGAGACTTCAACCGAAATCTGAACGTCGTTGCCGCCCTCGCCCTCCTCGCGCGCTCTCAGCATCACCTGGTCCGTCTCCAGATTCGTCGAGGCAATCACGAGCGGATCTCCGCCGTCCAAGCGCGTGTTAATTCGATCCGCCAGCTTCTGAACGACAGTCTGAATCGTATCGCTGTCCGTGACCTCGTACTCGTATTCGTGCTCGATGTCGTCGTAATCGTTGTCCGTGTCGTCGCCGAGGTCCTTGATCGTGACTGTGACGTCATCCTCTGCCTGAATGTCGCCGGCGATGTTGATGAAACCTGTCGCGTAGCTGTCAAGACCAGCCGCGTTGCGTGCGCGGCCAAACTGAATTTTCCCGTCACTGGGAGTGAACACCAAAACCCGCCGGTTGAAGGGATCCGAAACATACAGGTTGGAGCCATCCCAGGCGAGTGATGTCGGAGTTCGCAAGGAGTCGGAGCTCGACCGGCGCTGATCGTCCGCTCCGTCGGAGTTTATGTTCTCGTCAAACTCCTTCTGGCCAAGCACGACGTCCGCGGATTGCCCGTCTGCCGTGGGGATCGTGTTGAAGACTAGAACGCGGTCGTTGCCGCTATCCGCGATGAACAAACGCGTGCCGTCCGACAGGGCGTAACGCGGAAAGCTCAGCGTCGCGGCGCAGAGGCCCGGATACAACCGCTCATCGCTATCGCTGCGGCCCAACATCGTGCAAACTTCCGAGGAGTTGTTCTCGATGCCGCTCTCCATGTCCTCCTGTCCGATGACGACGTCAGCCTTCTGATAGCTCTTGTGCGGAATCTCGTTCCAAATCAGGACACGGTGATGACCCAGATCCGACACAAACATCCGCGTTCCATCGGAGGTCACCGAAACGGGGTTCAAGAGATTGTACTTGCTGGTATTCGGATCTTCAGCGAGGAGGTTATTCACTTCCGAAGTCGTCGTGAAGTCCGGCTGGCCGATGACGATGTCCGCCTTTTCACCGTTCTTCTTCGGCATCTCTTTCCAGATCAGGACGCGGTGGTTCATCGTATCGGCGACAAAGAGCATCCCATTCTGAATCCAGACGCCTTGCGGACCACGCAAAGTGGTTGCAGTGGGGGGAACGACGGACTCGGCTGACCGGGTATCCTCCTGGCCAAGGACAAAGTCGCAGCCCTGTCCGATGGTCGTCGGAATCGATTCCCAAACCATGACCCGGTTGTTGTTGGTATCAGCCACCACCAAGTACTGGCCATCGGTAGCGACAGCGGTCGGCTGGCGCATCCGGACTCTCGTTGTGCCGTAGTCCGTGCGCACAAAGTTGGGCTGCCCCAACACGATGTCAGCCTGGTTGACGCAGAGCGGGCATCGCCGCGTGTACTCTACCTTATCCGTCGGGCCCGGCAGTGACGACGAGAAGTTCTTGTAGACCAGCACCCGGTTGTCGTCGGGTACGGCACCGACACGATTCGAATCGACGACAAATAGAGTGTCGTTCGCGTAAGCAATGCCGCTAACGCCGCCGGCGTACGCAGCGCTCCCGCTGTTCTCGTCCCACTCTTCGGGCGACTCCTGGTAAGTGAAATAGATCTGGCCCACCGCTCCCCGAGCGGCCTGGCCTGTCACAAACTCAGCGGCGTGAGCCAAGCTCCCCGCTAACAAGAGGAAAAGAACAATACTCCGCATGGTAAGAATACAATTTTCAGATTTTTTAGTATAGCAGGGAGCAGACCAGCAAATACCCGGCGGCCAGCACCCCAATGCTAAGATATTGGACTTCAAGATGTCTTCTCACGAACCAAAGCATTCAGCCGGCCGGGACGGGGCGACCAACGTTAGTTTGATGGATGGGGTGGCGCGGTGGTTTCTCAAATCTGGAATCCAGCATGAAAATGGCGGAGTGGCCCGTTACTACAGGGCCGATGTAAAGCGTAACCGCTCTATTTCCACGGAGATAACGGGATATTCCGCGGCTGGAATGCTGTACCTCTACAAGCTGAATGCCCATCCCGGCTGCCTCGATGCGGCCCTCAGCGCAGGCCGATTTCTGACCCGGACGGTCTGGGACCCGGAGATTGGACTTTTCCCATTTGAGTGGGACGCACCGGCAGGCGCGGACAAACAACTGGCGTATTTTTTCGACTGCGGCATTATTGTCAGAGGCTTGCTGTCGCTTTGGCGAGCGACGGATGACGCCGAATTCCTCCAAGTCGCCGAAGCGTGCGGCCGCTCG
>JBDKSR010000263.1:0-11113 GCA_039680545.1 Bryobacteraceae bacterium
TGTGGCGCTACCCTAGTGTAATTGCGGCATGGCCACCATCGATCTTTCATTGCAGCGAGGACTGCCCGCCAACCTGGACGCCGAGCGTTTCGTGCTGGGCTCCATCCTTCTCGACGACTCCGCCTTCATTCAAGTGGCGGCCGCTCTGAACGCGGACGATTTCAGCCTCGAAAAACATCGCCGGATCTTCCTGCGCATGGGAGATTTGCATGAGCACGGCGAAAAGATCGATCGGGTCACTCTCGCGAACGAGCTAATCCGTCACAATCAGCTCGAGTCCTGCGACGGGCTTGCGTACCTTGTCTCGCTGGATGATGGGCTGCCGCAGATCTACAACCTCGACAGCTACGTTCGCATCGTCCGTGACAAGTCGCTTTTACGGCGGCTGATCTTCACCTCGCAGAAGCTGATTGACCGATGCATGATGGGCGAGGAGGAATCCACCGAAATCCTCGCCAACGCCGAGGAAACGCTTCTCAAGCTCGGTGAGAGAAACACAAACATAGGATTGTCGACGCCCGCCGAGGTGATCGACTCCTATCAGGGCGGCCTGAACGCGTTTCTCGATCCCGGCAAGCGGATACACGGCATCTCCACGGGGTTCAAGCGGCTCGATGAGATGACCGGCGGATTCCATCCGGGAGAACTGATCATCATCGCCGGAAGGCCCGCGATGGGCAAGACGGCGCTGGCGTTGAACATCGCGCAGCACGCCGCGGTAAAGCTGGGGAAGACGGTGGCAGTCTTTTCGCTCGAAATGTCGAAGGAGTCCCTGCTCACGCGTTTGCTCTGTTCCGCGGCCCGCGTGGACAGCCAGCGTTTCCGCCTCGGCTATCTCGATTCCGATGAGCGGCGTCAGCTTCAGGTCGCCGCAACGGAGCTGGTTGAGGCGCCGTTGTATATCGACGACACGTCGGGCAGCAACCTGATCGACATGCACGCGAAGTTGCGGCGGTTGAAGGCGGAGCGCCCCCTCGGAATGGTGGTGGTCGATTACCTCCAACTGATGAGCGGCAGGGGCCGTTACGAGAATCGCGTGCAGGAGATCAGCTCGTTATCGCGCGGTCTGAAACTTCTTTCGAAGGAACTGGACGTGCCCATGGTTGTGCTCTCCCAGTTGAGCCGCGCTCCGGATACACGCGAGGGCGACCATCGTCCACAGTTGAGCGACTTGCGCGAATCGGGATCGATTGAGCAGGACGCGGATGTCGTGGGCTTCATTTTCCGCGAAGAGGTTTACCGTCCGGATCGCGAGGACCTGCACGGCGTGGCCGAACTGATTCTAGCCAAACAGCGCAATGGCCCGACGGGTAAGATTCCGCTCGTGTTTTTGCATCACCTCACCAAGTTCGAGAACCGCATGGCCGATCTTGGAGAGGAGAACCAGCCGGAAGAGTAGCTCGCCGGGACGTTCATTGTAAACTGTCCATTTCGTGCTTCTTGAACTCCGCAATATCGAGAAGAAGTTCGGCGGTGTTGCCGCGTTGCGCCGTGGCGACCTTTGTGTGGATGCCGGCGAAGTCCATCTTTTGCTCGGCGAGAACGGCGCCGGCAAATCCACGCTGATGAAGATTGTCGCCGGGATGTTGCGGCGCGACGGCGGCGAGATGTGCTGGAAGGGCAGAGACGTCGATCTGCGTTGCCCTGCCGACGCGGCCGGGGCCGGGATTGCGATGGTGCACCAGGAGTCGCTGCTCGCCCCGCATCTTACCGTTGCGGAGAACATCTTTCTCGGGCGCGAATCGCGTCTTCCTCTCGGGTGGGTGAACCGCCGGAAGATGACGGCGCAGGCCGCGAGTCTGATCGAGCAGCACAGTTTTCCGTTGCGGCCGGAGTGGCGAGTGGAGCGCCTGAGCCCGGCGGGGCGGCAACTCGTCGAGATTTGCCGCGCGATCCAGCACGGATCGAGTTTGCTGATCTTCGATGAGCCGACGTCATCGCTTTCCGAAGCCGAGACGCAGGAGGTCTTCCGAATCGTGCGTGCGTTGCGCGACCGGAAAATGGGCGTGATCTACATCACGCACCGGCTGGAGGAACTGCGCGCCGTGGGCGACCGCGTGACGATCCTGCGCGACGGAGAGACGGTGCATACCACCGCCTTGCAGGACCTCTCAACGGCGGACATCATCCATCACATGGTGGGGCGCGAGGTGACCACCATCTACGAGCGCGAACCGGTGACTCCCGGCGAAGAATTGCTTCGTGTCGAGGGACTCAGCAGGAAGCCGCTTTACGACGGGGTCAGCTTCAACCTTCGCGCGGGCGAAATTGTGGGGCTGGCGGGCCTGGTGGGCGCGGGTAGGACCGAGGTTTGCCGGGGCTTGTTCGGAATTGACACGGCCGATTCCGGCAAGGTCAACGTGCAGGGGCGGGAGGTGCGGATACGCTCGCCTCGCGATGCCGTGAATGCGGGGCTCGCGCTGATCCCGGAGGACCGGCAGCGAAACGGTCTGGCCGCGCTGCTGCCGCTCGCGCACAACATCACGCACGCGGGACTTCGCTCCATCAGCCCGTATGGGTTTCTGAATCTTCGAGCGGAAAAGCAGTCGGCGGAGAAATACGTGCAGCGCCTGCACATTCGCGCGGAGTCCGTAAAGCAACCGGCGGGGCGTTTGAGCGGCGGGAACCAGCAAAAGGCCGTCATCGCAAAATGGTTGTTTCGCAATGCCCGTGTGTTTCTGTTCGACGAGCCGACACGAGGCATCGACGTTGCTGCCAAGACGGAGGTGTTTCAGTTGATGGACGAGCTTGCACGGTCCGGCGCCGCGATCCTGATGGTCAGTTCCGAGATGACGGAGTTGCTTCAGGTGGCCGACCGGATTCTTGTCATGCGGCAGGGCGGGATCGCGGGTGAACTGCCCGGACGGACCACGCAGGAGCAGATCATGCGACTCGCCGCGCTTGATACCGAGGAAGGAACCCGATGATCCAACGGCTGTTGCCGGCTCTTAGCCTCATCATCCTGTTTGTGGGCCTTTCGATCGCCTCGCCGCACTTTCTGACACACACGAATCTATCGAGTGTCGTGCGCCAGACAGCCGTGATCAACATCATGGCCCTGGGCATGACGTTCGTCATCATCGCGGGCGGCATCGATCTATCGGTCGGCGCGATTCTGGCGATGGGCGGACTGCTTGGCACGATGGCGATGGAAGCCGGCCACTCCATCGAGATGGGCATCCTCATTGGTGTTTTGACCGGCCTTGCTTGGGGGCTCGTCAACGGCCTGCTGATCACGAAACTCTGTATTGCCCCGTTCATCGTGACGCTGGGGACGCTCGGCATTGTGAGAGGGCTGGCGCTGATCATCTCCGACGGTTTACCCGTGCACCGCATCCCGCCGGCGTTCTCATTTCTCGGCGAAGGCAACCTGCTCGGCGTGCCCTTCGTGCTTTGGCTCCTGGTCGTATGCGCCGCGGTGACGCACATCCTGCTGGAGCACACGCGGTTCGGCCGGTACACGTTTGCGATCGGCAGCAATACGGACGCGGCTGTCTACGCGGGAATCCCCGTGGTGTTCCACACGACGGCCGTGTACGCCTTCTGCGGGATGCTTACGGGCCTCGCCGGTATGGTTGAAGCTTCGCGCCTGATGACGGGCCAGCCGACGGCAGGGCAGGGCTATGAACTGCAAGCCATCGCCGCGGTCGTGATCGGTGGAGGCAGCCTTCGCGGTGGCGAGGGGAGCGCGGTGGGGACACTGATCGGCGCGTTCATTATGGGGTTGCTCTCAAACGGGAGCGATCTTCTCGGGATCTCGCCCTATCTCCAGCAGGCGATCATAGGCGCCGTCATCATACTCGCGGTGGCTTTGGATGAACTGCGGAAACGGAAGATGGCGCACTGAAGCCCGGGCGCGCTAATCGACCAGACCCTTACGCATGGCGAACCGCACGAGTTCGCTGGTGGCGTGCAGGTTCAGTTTTTCCATGATGCGGCCGCGGTGCGCATCCACCGTATAGACGCTCAGGTTGAGTAGGGTCGCGATCTCCTTGTTCGTCTTGCCCTCGGCAATCAGTTGAAGCACCTCGCGCTCGCGGCTTGTCAGCAGGTCGAGCGGATCGGTCACATGCTTGCGGTAATCAGTCAGAACCGCGTCCGAGATAGCCGGGCTCAGGTAGCCGTCTCCTCGCGCCACTGCCCGTACCGCTTCCACGAAGTCGCGATCGATTGCGTCTTTGAGCAGATATCCGCGCGCCCCCGCCCGCAGTATCTCGCGGACATAGACCGAGTCCTTGTGCATGCTCAGGGCGAGCACTCGTGCGTGAGGTTCCGACGCCGAAAGCCGGCGCGTCGCTTCGATCCCGTTCAGGTCGGGCATAGCAACGTCCATGACGATCACGTCCGGGTGAAGTTTTTCGGTCAGGGCGATCGCTTCATGGCCGTTGGCAGCCTCGCCGACGATTTCCATATCGGGCTCCGCGGACAGGATATGCGCGAAACCCTGCCTCACGACCGCGTGGTCATCCGCGAGCAGTACTCGAATCTTCTTTTGCATGACTTTTCGCGGCTCTCGGGAGCCTGACCTCAATGCGAACGCCGTGACCGGGCGACGTCCGAAGTTTGAATTCTCCTCCAGCGCTGCGGGCACGGGCTCGCATGCCGGTCATACCCATCCCACGCTCGAAGTCCTTAGTCTGTTGCGAAAGTCCGTGTCCATCATCTTCGATGGACAGCCGGACTTCACGGCCGTTCCCATCGAGCTGAATATTCGCGCGGCTTGCACCGGAATGCCGGGCGATATTGGTCAGAGCTTCCTGAGCGATCCGGAACAGATGGGTTTCGGCCTCAAGCGGTACCCTTTCTGTCAGATTCGACGAATAGTCCACAGCGATCCCCGTGCGCTGCGTGAATCTCTCGGCCAGCCATTTCAGACTGGCGTCCAAGCCGAAATCATCGAGGATCGTCGGATGCAACAGTTGCGAGATCTCCCGCACGTTGCTGACAGCCCCGTCGACCAACTGAAGACAGTCGTCCAGGCGGCCGTCGGGTGTAGCCGATCGCCGGAGAGAGACAAGATTCGCCTTTAGAGCGGTCAACGACTGGCCCAGTTCGTCGTGCAGTTCATGCGAGAATCGCCGCGCGGTTGTTTCCTGATTCTCCAACATGTGCCAGGAGACCCGGCTCAGTTCGGTGGCCTGCCGCTCCATGCGGCGAAACAGATCAGTTGTGATCCGAACGGTAAGGACCGCGGACAACAGCGCCAGCAACAAACAGGCGCCGAGCAGCGCAAAAGACTCGTGCACCAACTTTCTGGATTGCTGCCCAATCATCTGCTGCGCTTCCTGAGCCTTCCGCTGGTTCACGGCGATGAGCTTCGCCACGATTGTCATTACCTGCTGATGACGGCGGACCAGGTCGCGAGACAGGCGTGTGGGAACATCTTCCAGTTCGAGCAACCGGTGTGCTTCCGCTGAAAATGCCAGCGCCGCCTGGCCGAGTTCCTTGCCCAATGCTTCCTCGGCGGTGTCTGTGGTTTCGGCGACGAGTTCATCGATGTTCTGTTTTGCCGTGTCGAGCTTGGACAACATCCTCTCACGGTCTTCGGACTCCGGTCCCCGTGCCAGGCTGTAGAAGACCGCGCTAAGCGCCCCCTGTTCCCGCTGAATCTCTTCGATCAGGTCGGTCGTCTGTTGCTGCTCTTCGACCAACGTCGTCGCATTCGCCTGAATCGAACGGATGTTTCGGACACCGACGAAACCAGCTAACAGTAACAAAAGAATGACCAAAGCGAAGCCGACGAGCAACACCCGAAGGATGGCCCGATCCGTGATCTCCCCGGTCAAGAGACCGTGCCGGTCTGACTTGGTCCTGTCCACTGGTATCCAGTGTATGCCACTCGTGCCGGTGGTCCCATTCCCCTCACGGGCTAAACTCCTCGCCGAATTGACAGTAGGCCATTCCGGTGGGAGATTTGCCCCGATTCCGGGCCTCGCAATCCCTCAATTTCGGCTCATCGCATAGCCTGCGGAAGCTATTCAATTCCAACCCGCCGGGATCGACTATGGAATCGTGCAGGCCGGGAAGACTGGCCACCACAAAGGAGAAAAGAGGAAAATGAGGAAGTTAATCGTTGCCCTAGCACTGGCCGGGTTGACCTTGCCGGCAGTTGTCGCTTCTCAGGCCACTCCGGCCACGCCGGCCGCTCCGGCTGAGCAGAAGCAGGAACAGCCCAAGACCAAGACCAAGAAGGTGAAGAAGGTAAAGAAGGCCCCCAAGAAGGACGAAACCAAGAAGGAAGAGGCCAAGTAGCCTTCAGGCTCCAATTACATGAGCGGGAGGGCACGCATTTCCCTCGCCCTCCCGAGCACTTCCCTCCCACTCATACTCTGCTTTCCCTCAGCCCCGTGGGATTCCCGTCATGCCAAGGCAAAGAGCCAACTGCTTGATTTCAGGAGTCTAAATGGCCCTGTGCTATCATGGGCATCTGCCCGTAGCGTTTGGGGTAAGATGGCGTTGAGGGGCTGATTCTGGGTGGCCGCTCTTTCCCGGCGAGCCGGCAAGACGGTCAGCAGGCGCCACGGTCCCCGTTACGCGGGCCGCAAATCTCTTAGATCGAGCATAGAAACTCACGGACTTGGAAGCCACCGATTTCCAACGTATGGTAACGGCTATTGGCGATGAGGTCCTCGCCAAACTGCTCGATCCCCATCTTTCGCCTAAGCCGGTGCGGGAAGGGCAACCTCCCCAGGGTACACAATCGTCACAAGCAGCCGGTAAGACGGTTTCCGAATGCGTGGAAGAAGGTTTGGATACGCGCGTATCCATCGCCCATCTTATTGATCACACTCTCCTTAAGCCGGAGGCGACAAAGGAGGATATCCTTCGTCTTTGCGCTGAGGCGCGGCAGTATCGTTTCGCCAGCGTCTGCGTGAATCCCTATTGGGTTCCGGTGGCATCGGCGGAGTTAGCGGGATCCGGCATCGCAGTCTGCACCGTGGTTGGTTTCCCGCTCGGCGCGAATGCGACCGAGATCAAGCGGGCCGAAGCCGAGGTTGCGATCCGGCAAGGCGCAACCGAGATCGACATGGTGGTCAACGTGGGCGCGCTCCGTTCCGGCGATTACGAAACGGTCCGGTCCGACATCCACGCGGTGGTCGAAGCGAGTCACAAGGGCGGCGCAATCGTGAAGACGATTCTCGAGACCGCGCTGCTTGATGACAGGCAGAAGGCCATCGCCTGCACGATCGCGAAGATGGCGGGCGCCGATTTCGTCAAGACTTCCACAGGCTTCGGACCCGGCGGCGCGACGGCGCACGACGTTGCGCTCATGCGCCTCGCGGTTGGCCCCGGCATGGGCGTAAAGGCGGCAGGTGGAATTCGCACGATGGAAGATCTGCGGAAGATGGTCGCGGCCGGCGCCACGCGAATCGGCGCAAGCGCCAGCGTGAAAATCGTTGAAGCCGCCTAAGCGAGTCCCGATGAGCGCTACTCCCAAGACCGCCTTGCGTTTTCGCGAACGTGCCGAACTGCTCGATTTCCTGCTTGAAGTGTCCGCGGCCACGTCAGAAACGCTGGATCTCGACCGGCTTCTGGAGAATGTGGCGGGCGTTGTTAAGGAGGTTGTGCCTTACGACCTTCTCGCGATTCTTCTGTACAGCGAGAAGCTCAAGGCCCTGCGTATCCGTTACTCTATCGGCCACCGTGAGGAGATCGTCAAGAAGCTGGTGGTTCCGCTGGGGGAGGGAATCACGGGTGCGGCCGCCTCGCAACGGGAGCCGGTTGTCGTCGGGGACGTGCGCAATGATCCTCGCTACCTGAACGCTCTCGATGCGGTACGAAGCGAACTTGCCGTGCCCATGATTGCCCGCGGCCGTCTCGTCGGCGTGATCGATCTTCAGTCAACGCGACTTAACACGTATGGCCACTATGAGCGCGCGATGCTCCGCCTTATCGCGTCCCGAGTCGCTGCTGCTATCGACAATGCCCGGCTACACCGGCGCGTAGAACGCCAGAATCGCACGTTGCGCACGCTCGCCCGTGTCTCGCAGGAGTTCTCCTCGATACTCGACCTTGATGAACTGCTGCGCCGGATCGGCGACAGTGTGCGTGCATTGATACCGTCGGATTCGTTCAATATTTTGCTGCTCGACGAGCGAAACAAGGTTCTGCGCCACCGTTTCAGCTTGCGGGTCGATGAACGGGGGCAGCTCGATAATATTCCGCTTGGCACGGGAATTACTGGTAATGCGGCGGCGTCGAGGCAGCCCATCCGCGTACACGACACGCTGGCCGATCCGCGCTATCTTCCATTCCACGCCGACATCCGGTCGGAAGTGGCGATGCCCCTGGCCCTACGCGGCCGCGTGATCGGAGTCATGGACTTAGAAAGCGAACGTGTCGGATTCTTTACGGAGGACCACGTACGGACGCTTTCCCTGCTTGCTCCACAGATTGCAAGCTCCATTGAGAACGCGCGCCTTTACCAGGAGAGCGCGGAACGCGAGCGGCGGATGGAAGCGGACCTGCACGCCGCGCGAGACGTGCAGGCGGTCCTGCTGCCGAGGCGTCCGCCCGCTGTCGAAGGTTTGGAATCCGGTGCAGGACTGCTGCCCGCGCGGTCGATCAGTGGAGACCTCTACGATTTCTTTACCGGGGATGGCAAGAATACGATCATCGCCCTCGGTGATGTCAGCGGTAAGGGAGCTGCCGCGGCGCTTTACGGTGCGCTCGTCAGTGGGCTGCTCCGCACAATGGCGCCGCAGAGTTGCGAGCCCGGGCTGCTGCTGAAGTCGCTGAACGAGGCCCTGATCGGGCGGAAGGTCGATGCGCGCTTCGTCACGCTGCTGGTGATGGTATGGGATCCGCTGACGCGGAAGCTGCGAATGGCGAATGCCGGCGGCTTCCCGCCGCTCATCTGCCGCGCCGGCGAGATCATACAGCATCGTGTCGAGGGCGTGCCGCTTGGTTTGCTCGATGCCCGCGAGTATGACGAGGTGTCTTTCCAGACTCGGCCTGGAGACGTGATCGTGCTGTACTCAGACGGAGTAGTCGACCAGACGAACCCGTCCGGCGAGGATTACGGAAGGCGGCGTCTCTCCTCGCTGCTGAAGAAGCACTGGAAAGAACCGGCGCAATCCATCGTCGACGCAATTCTGATTGGGGTGGATCACTTCGCCGCTGGAGCTGAAACGACGGATGATGAGACCGTTGTCGTGTTAAAGGTAACCGAATGAATTTGAGTTCAGATGTTTTTGCGTATCGGGATGGTGCATTGTGCTGTGAGGACGTTGCCCTGGCTGATATCGCCGACCAAGCCGGTACGCCGTGTTATGTCTATTCCGCCCAGGGAATTTTGGACCGGTTTAAGGCGTACGACGAGTCGCTTGACGACATGCCTCACCGGGTCTGCTATGCGGTGAAAGCGAATTCCAACATCAGCCTGCTTTCGCTTCTGGCAAAAGCCGGCGCCGGTTTCGACATCGTCTCCGGCGGCGAGTTGTTTCGCGTGATCAAGGCGGGCGGCGACCCGTCCAAGGTCGTCTTCTCCGGGGTCGGGAAGACCGCCGATGAGATCGAGTTCGCGCTGCAGCAGGGGATACACAGCTTCAATTGCGAGTCCGAGGCGGAATTGGTGCTCATCGATGCCTTGGCGTCGCGGCGCGGCGTTAAAGCGCGGGTTGCGCTTCGTGTAAATCCGAACGTCTCGGCTGGAGGGCACCCGTACATTTCGACCGGGATGCGCGAACACAAGTTCGGAATCGACATCTCCGAAGTGGAAGGCGTTTACGACCGCGCCCGCGTGCTTCCCAGCCTTCTGCTGGAGGGCGTCAGTTGCCACATCGGCTCGCAGATCATGGACACCGGCCGGATCGTCGAGGCGGTGCGCTCCATGCTGGGGCTGGTCGATCGCTTGCGGGCGAGCGGCCACCCGATCAGTCAGTTCGACCTCGGTGGCGGCCTTGGCGTGCAATACAAGCCGCTCGAAGAGGCTCCGGAGATCCGTGCCTTTGTCGCGCGGGTCAAGGAAGAGGTCCGAGGGCACAACCTGTTCCTCATGGTTGAGCCGGGACGCTCGATTGTCGGCGAATCGGGCATGCTTTTGACGCGCGTGCTTTACCGGAAGCGGACGGCGACCCGGGAGTTCGTCGTCGTGGACGCGGCAATGAACGACTTGATGCGCCCGTCACTTTACCGGTCGCATCACGAGATCGTTCCGCTACGGGAAATCTCGCGGGGCCGGATTCGGGCCGATGTTGTCGGACCTGTCTGTGAGTCCGGCGACTTTCTTGCTCTCGACCGGGACATGGAAAACGCGCTTTCCGGGGACCTGCTCGGCGTCTGCACGGCCGGCGCTTACGGTTTCACGCTGTCATCGAACTACAACTCGCGAGTGCGCCCGCCGGAAGTTCTCGTGGAGGGTTCTTCCTGGCGAACCATTCGCACGCGTGAAACGCACGAGGACCTCATCCGGGGTGAATAGCGCGCGCCGCTAAAGCAGTTGCCTGATCGCGCTTTCGAGCGCCGTCATGTCCGCTTCGCCGATGAACGATCGCACGAGCCGTCCTCTCCGGTCATAGAGAAACAGGCCGGGCAGAGCGCCGCTCCATTTCGGGTCAACCGAATTGATGAACTTCTCGTCATCGGGGGCCTGCTTGAGGTACCCCGGCTGGGCCTTGTGCTTCTCGATCAACTGCCGGGCTCTCGGTTCGTCCGAGGTTTCGTCGCAGGAGATCGTCACGAGCCGGAGGCCCTTGCCGCGATACTTTTCCCCGAGCCGGACAAGCAACGGCAATTCCTCAAGGCAGGGAGAGCACCAAGTCGCCCAAAAATCGACCAAAAGCACCGTCCCCTTGTGCGCATCAATCACGCGTCTGTATCCGGCCTCGTCCAGCGGTTTGAGTTGCGGCCCGGCAGCGGGGAAGAGCGCAATCGCCGAGGCGATCGCAGCCAGGATTACGGTGCGCATGGCTACGACTTCTTCGAGCGCTTTATGGTGCAGCCGAATGCCTTCATTTCGGCCCGCTCCACCGTCTTGCCGGACAAAACCTCACTAATAGCAGCGTCGAGAGCCTTGATTTTGACGTCACCCTCGTTGCGGGAATTGTCGATCGCTCCGTGGTACCGGATGATCCCGATCTTGTCGATCACGAACGCTTCGGGCGTCACCTGT